>DASYSE010000080.1:0-1845 GCA_036003705.1 Actinomycetes bacterium
ACCTTGACCCGGCCGGCCGGCCCGGCCGCACCGGGTCACCCGTACGGCCGACGGGTGCTGGCCGCCGAGCTAGCCGCCCTCGGCCGGGCCACTCCCGGCCACCGCAACCGCACCCTCAACCAGACCGCGTTCAAGGTCTACCGCTACGTCGCCGGCGGCCTCCTGGACGACCAGGAAGTCACCCTGGCCTTCACCACCGCGGCCCTCGCCACCGGCCTCAGTGCGGCCGAGACTAGCCGCACCCTCGCTTCGGCCCGCACCGCCGGCCTGGCCAACCCCCGCACCGTCCCGGCCGGACCCGGCCCTGCGAGCCAGGAGAACGGGGCATGACCGGCCGCTGGACCTACCGGATCAGCGCCGCCGGCGTCCTGGTGCTGGCCGCGGCCGCCTTCACCCTGTCGTATGACGCGCTGCATCAGCTGGCCCTGGATAGCCGGGTGCGGCCCGCCCTGGCCTGGCTGTGGCCGGTGGTCATCGACGGCACCGTCGTGGTCGCACTCCTCACCGTGCTCGCCGCCAAGCGGGCCGCCGCCCGAGCCGGCTACCCGTGGGCGCTAGCCGGGCTGTTCTCGGCCGCGTCGGTGGCCTTCAACATCGCCCATGCCCCCGACCGGCCGGTCGCCCGGCTGGTGTTCGCCATGGCCCCGGTCGCCCTGGTGCTCACCACCCACCTGCTCATGCAGCAGGCCGGCTGGCGGCAGCCCACCCCTGACCGTCCAACCGGACGCGTGGCCGAACAGCAGGTCGACTCCGAACCCGCACACCCCCACACGCCGGGTGACCACCCCACACTCCAGCCGCCGCCTGCGGAGCAGGCCGCACCGGTGGGTGCCCGCGCCCGGGTCCGGGCGGCCTATCACGCGCAGGTGGCGGCCGGGCAGACCCGACCGGCGCCGGCCTGGCCCGAGCCGCAGGCGTCAGCGAGCGCTACGGGCAGCGGCTGCTTGCGGAGTTCGCTGCCGACCCGGTGCGACCCACGCACCCAAATGGCGCCGATCCGGCGCGCGCCGGCCACCCGAACGGCACTGGCCCGGCGGGCAGCAGCCAGATCGGCCATGACCCATCAAGCCGCGCAGGAAGGAGGTGACTGTGGACGAGCTGCTGACTGTGGAGGAGGCGGCCGACCGGCTGGGCACATCGGTCCGGTTCGTGCGCCGGCTGGTGTTCGAGCGGCGGATTGCGTACACCAAGCTCGGCCGTCACGTGCGGATCGCGGCCCGTGACCTTGCCGCCTTCGTCGAGGCTGGTCGGATCGAGGCCGGGGTGGTCCCGACGCTGGGCCGGCGAGGAGCCTGACATGGCCACCATCGAAAAGCGGGTCCGCAGCGGCAAGACCACCTACCGCGTCCGCTACCGCGATCCCGCCGGCCATCAACGATCCAAGGTGTTCGCCCGCAAGGCCGACGCACAGCGGTTCCTGAACGAGACCGAGACGGCCAAGCTGCGAGGCACGTGGACCGACCCGTCGTTGGGTCGGGTGCTGTTCCGCGACTGGCTGAAGGAGTGGTGGGCGACCACAACCAACCTGCGCCCTAAGACCAGGGACCGCAACGAGCTGCTACTGCGACGCCTGGCGCTACCACGCTTCGGCGATGCGGCCCTGGCCGCGATCAGTCAGCGAGACGTGCGCGCCTGGGTCGCCGAGCTGAGCGCCCGGGGCCTCGCGCCGGCGACAGTGCAGAAGTCCTACCAGCTCCTCTGCAAGGTCATGGGAGCGGCGGTCGACGCCGGCATGATCGCCCAGACGCCGTGCCGGCGGGTGCCGCTGCCGAAGGTCGAGCGTGAGGAGATGCGCTTTCTGACCCCGGCCGAGGTCGCTGGTCTGGCCGACGCGATCCGTCTGCC
>DASYSE010000081.1:0-49912 GCA_036003705.1 Actinomycetes bacterium
GAACCGCGCGAGCCTATGGACGCCGCCGCCAGGGGCTTGCCACGCTCAGTCGTTCACAGGACGTTCCGACCACAATGTCGATCAGGGGCAGGTGGTTTCATGACCGAAACCGGCAAGTCGAACTACCCAGTTACGACGCCCGGCTTCCCAGGGGTCTGGTGGAGTTCATGACAAGCCGTGAGTGCAGTTTTCCGATGCGTTGATCCGCTTCGACTGGTGGTGTCGTCCTGAGCGGGGCCGGCAGCCAGCTGTTCAGCCAGGATAGCCCGGGGGTGGTCGGGACGGCCGAGCGCGGCGACCAGTTCGGGTCGGCGCTGGCCGCCGGGGACTTTGACAACGACGGCTTTGCGGATCTGGCGGTTGGGGTCGTGCACGAGGGTGTCGGCGCCGCGATCGGGGCTGGGGCGGTGAATGTGCTGTATGGGTCGGCCGGTGGGCTGACCGGTAGCGGCAACCAGCAGTTCTGGCAGGGAGCCGGCGGGGTGGCCGGCACCGCCGAGAGCGGCGACGCATTCGGCTGGTCGCTGGCGACCGGCGACTTCGACAACGATGGCCTCGCCGACCTCGCCGTCGGTGTCCCCTTCGAGGACATCGGCGCCATCGACGGCGCGGGCGCCGTCAACGTGATGTACGGCTCGGCCGACGGGCTGACCGCCGCCGGCGACCAGCAGTTCTGGCAAGGCGCCAGTGGAGTAGCGGGCACCGCCGAGACCTTCGACACCTTCGGCTTTGCACTCACCTAGCACCCGGCGCCGCGCATCCGCGGCTGCAGCCACACAGCCACCAGCACCGTGCTGGCCGGTTCCAGCGCCACGCCAACCTCCAGATAGGGCTCGTGGTTGGCCGTCTGATGTGGCGTGCAAGTGGCACGGGCTGGCGAGGCCGAACCCGGCTCGGAGCTGGCCGCTCGGGGGTGCCAGCGAGGCTGCGGACTACGTAGGACTACGTCGAGTATCCCGCACAACGGGGATATCCCGACCAGGCGGACAAAGAGCATGCTCCCCGCGGGGGAAGGGGGGTGATTGCAGAAAGCCCAAGCCCGCTCGCTGCTGCTCGCGGTTGCGCTGAGCCTGGTCGCCGCGCCGGCGTTCGCCGATGCCGGGGGTGGCCCTGGCAGCAACAACGGGTGTGCGGGCCACCAGCCGCCACCGCCGCCAAGCGGAGGTGGCGGCAAGTAGCAACGAAACGACGACACCGTTCGGACCTTTCTCCAGCGGCACGAGAGGAGAAACATTGAAGAGGCGGATCCTGCTCCCACTCGCGGTATTCGTGATTGCGCTCATGATCCCGAGCGTCGCATTCGCACAGAGTGGACACTTCGTCACCGGTGGTGCAAACGCACCGGAGTGCACCGACATCGGAACGCAGGTGCAGTGTACGGGCAAGGTCGCTGGTCTCGGCGGCACGACGTTCGAGATCACGGTCGCGGCCTCGGGCATCGCGACGGTCGAATGCGAGAATCCGGGCGGAAACATCGCTCCTGGTCAGGACACGGCGGTCAATGTGGCTGGAAGCAGTGGGCCGCTGCCGACGCCGCGGAACGGCCAGTACGAGTTCACCGTCACGACCGACCCTCCCACCGTTCCGAACTACCCAACGTGCCCGAATCCACAGTGGATCGCACACGTCGTTGACGTGACGTTCGGCGACGCGACGCTCTCGCTCTTCGAGGACGGCGTGCTTTCCGACACGATCACGGTGCCGGTCACCTAGCCCGGCAAGCTGACCCACGACACAAAGGGAAGCCCCACAGCTGCGGGGCTTCCCTTTCTTGACGCCCAGGCCTGACTCAACCTGTCGCCGCTTATCCTGATTCCACCGTCGAGCTGGTCAGCTGGCAGTTGTTGCCGTTCAACCCGCGAGGTTCGTATGGAAGCCCAGGACGCCACCGGCAGCTTTTGGTTCCCTGGCAGCGAAGTGGTGCCGACGGCCCCGCCGAGAATGATCCCGAAGCCGCCCGTGTCGGGAAAGCCGGAGAATCCGGTACCGGTCACGAGGTCGCGGCTGACCAGGGTGTCGGACGCCCCAACAATGATCCCGTCGCCGTTGTATCTCAGGCGGTTGTGCTCGATGCGGTTGGCCGCGACGGCCTCGCCGCCCATGTCGATCGCCGAGCCGCCGCTGTGGGACACCGCATTGCTTCGGATGGTGTTGCGGGAGCTTGCGGCGGTCATCTGGATCCCGTGATCGTTGCCATCGAGCTTGTTGTTCTGGATGCGGCTGTCATCGACGCCAAAGAAATTCATGGCGTAGCCGTGGCTCATCCTCGGCACCGATGTGAGCAATCGGTGAGCATCTGGATCCGGCCAGGCCAGAACGCAGACAGAGCCCCAGGACCTGGGGCTCTGTGGTGGTCGGGATGCCGGGATTTGAACCCGGGGCCTCCACGTCCCGAACGTGGCGCGCTGCCAAGCTGCGCTACATCCCGTTTCGAGGTGGCAGTGTACCTGACCCTTCGCCGTCAGGCGGCGGGGGTGTGGGAGCCGCCGGGTTGGCCGCCGAGGAGGCGGCGCAGGTCGGGTTCGGCCTGGAGGGTGGTGAGGGCCAGGACCTCGTCGGCGGGCTCGAAGGGGCCGGTGTCGGCGGCGAGCACCTGGTCGCCGTGGATGACGGCGACCACGGTGGCGCCAGGGGGGAGGTCGAGGTCGGCCGGTCGGTGACCGAGGGCCGGGGCGTCCTCGTCGAGGGTCAGCTCCACCAGCGCCACCCCGCGGCCACGCTCGGCCCTGAGCAGGGCGACCACGTCCTGGACCCCGACCGCGGTCTCCAGCAGCCAGGTCATGACGGCCGGGGCCGAGACGGCGGTGTCGACACCCCAGTCGTCGGTGAACATCCAGGTGTTCTTGGGGTTGTTGACCCGCGCGACCACCCGGGGCACGGCATACCAGCGCTTGACCAGCAGGCTGACCACCAGGTTGTCCTCGTCGTCGCCGGTGGCCGCGACCACCGTGTCGACGGTGTCGAGGCCGAGGCGATCCAGCATCGACGGCTCGCAGGCGTCGCCCGGTCAGGCCTCCGCCGGCGCGGTGTCGGGCTCGGGGACCACGAACCGGTAGCCCATGCCCGGCTCGGTCAGCAGCAGCTGCGGCGCCGACGGGTCGTCGAGCTTCTTTCGCAGGTTGGCCATGTAGACCCGCAGGTACTGCGACTCGTCGCCGTAGCCGGGACCCCAGACCCGTTCGAGCAGGAAGCGGTGGGTGCACAGCCGGCCGGCGTTGGTGGCCAGCGTCTCCAGCAGCCGGTACTCGGTCGGGGTCAGCCGCACGGCGGCGCCGCCCCGTGTCACCAGCTTGGCGTCCAGGTCGATGGCAAGGTCGCCGGCCCGGATCACCCGCGGCCGGTCGGTGGCGGCGCCCTTGGCGTGGCGCAGGGCGACCCGGATGCGGGCCATCAGCTCGGCCACGCCGAACGGCTTGGTCACGTAGTCGTCGGCGCCGAGCTCCAGCGCGGTCACCTTGTCCCGCTCGCCGTCGATGGCGGTCAGCACCACCACCGGGACCTGGGTCCAGGTGCGCAGGCGGCGCAGCACCTCGAGGCCGTCGATGCCGGGCAGGCCGAGGTCGAGCACGACGCAGTCCGGCTGGTGGGTCTCGACCGCGGTCAGGGTGGCCTCCCCGCTGGCCGCGGTCAGCACCTCGTAGCCACGGACGCGGAGGTTGGCCGCGACCGCGCGGACGATCGGCGGCTCGTCGTCGACCACCAGGACCCGGGTCACGGCCGGGCGGCCTCCCGGGCGGCGGCCCGGTCCTCCGCCGGCGCCTGGCGCGGCGAGACCGGGAGCGTGAGCACGAAGCTGGCGCCACCTCCGGGGGTGGTCTCGACGCGCAGGCTGCCTCCGTGCGCCTGCACGATCCCCCGGCAGATGGCCAGGCCCATGCCGGTCCCCTCGGGTCGTCTTCCGCCGCCCTTGAGCCGGTAGAACTGGTCGAACACCCGCTCTCGCTCCGGTCCGGGGATGCCCTGGCCGTGGTCGATCACCCGCAGCTCGACCGTTGGACCGGCCGGCCGGGCGACCACCTGGACGGGGCCGCCGGCGGCGTAGCTCCGGGCGTTGTCGAGCAGGTTGGTGAGCACCTGGTCCAGCCGGACCGGGTCGACCAGCACCGGCGCCAGCGTGTCGGGCACGTCGATATCCACCCGCTGCCTCGACGCGGCCCTGGCCCGGCGCAGCACCGGGCCGACCACCTCGCCGACCGAGGTCTCGACCAGGTGGGGGTCCAGTGCGCCGGCCTCGATGCGGGACATGTCGAGCAGGTTGTGGACCAGCCGGGTCAGCCGGTCGGCCTCGGTGTTGATGGTGGCCAGGAACTCGTCCCGGTCGGCCTCGCTCCACTCGACCTCCCGGTCGAGCAGGCTGGAGGCCGAGGCCTTGATCGAGGCCAGCGGCGTGCGCAGGTCATGCGAGACCGAGTTGAGCAGGGCGGTTCGCAGCCGGTCGGTCTCCTGCAGGGCGATTGCCCGGTTGCGCTGCTCCTCCTGCTGGCCCTGCTCGACGGCCAGCGCGGCCTGGTTGGCGAAGGTGGCCAGCACCCGGCGCTCGGCCTCGCCGAACCCGGAGGAGTCGGGGCCGCCGGCCACCACCACCAGCGCCCCGACCACGTGCTCGCCGCTGCGCATGGGCACGGTGAGGGCCCGGCCCGGCTCCAGGTCGGCCCCGGCCGGGCCGCGAACCTGCACCGAGGTCTGGGAGGCGGCGGTGGCGAAGCGCTCCTGGAGGTCGTCGGGCATCTGGCCATCGACCGCGGCCATGCGGATGCCATCGCCCGACGGCAGCACGATCGCGCACCCGGCCAGGTCGAACAGGGAGCGCACGGTGCGGACCACCCCATGGAGGGTGTCTCCGAGGCTGCCGTGGGCGACCAGGCTGGTCGACAGGTCGAACAGCATGCGGGTCTCGCGCTCCCGGCGCTCGGCCTGGGCGCGCCGGCGCTCGCTGGTCCCGACCAGCAGGCTGACCACGACGGCGACCAGCAGGTAGACACCGAGCGACAGGTAGTCCTGAGGGTCGTCGACGATGAGATGGTGGTAGGGCTGCAGGAACAGCACGTCGAAGGCGAGGAAGCCAAGGGCGGCGGCGGTGATGCCTGGGCCGAGACCGCCGGCGGCGGCCGCCGCGGTCACCACCAGCAGGTAGGCCAGCACCACGTTGGTCTTGGACACGTCGCCGCGGAAGACCAGCAGGGGCGCGGTGACCAGCGCCGTGCCGGCCACGGCCACGGCGTAGCCGAGCGCGCCCCGAGGCCCGCCCACCGCAAGCCGCCGAGGGACGTCCATGCAATCAGCATATGCCGCCCGGTGGACCAGGCTTGCGCCTTGACGACTTCGTTGCGTCCCGGTGGGCTTCCTTCACGCCGTCTTTGTGACCGGGCGGGTCCGGGCGCTGGTCCGCGAGCACACCCAGGGCCGCGACCTCGGGTTTCTCGGCGAGCCGAGGGTGAATGTGCTGGAGTTGAACCTCGCCCTCGATACTGTCCCGGGCCGGTGAGTCCACTCCGACCGGGGGGAGGTGCATGGCAGCAGACGACCGTCGCCGCGGGCGGCTCAAGGTCTTCCTCGGCGCGGCCGCCGGCGTCGGCAAGACCTACGCCATGCTCGGTGAGGCCCGCGACCTCAAGGCGGCCGGGGTGGACGTGGTGATCGGATACTGGAGGGAGCTGCTCGGCCAGTCGATCATCGCCAGCATCCTGCGCGAGACAGACGGGGTCGACGTCCACATCATCGCCGACCGAGGAGGGAGCTCCGGTGGCCCGCAGCGATAGAAGGCTCGAGATCGACGGTGAGGGCGCCTTCTGGGCGGTGGCCGGCTTCGCGGCCAGTGTGGTGGCCGGGGTCGCGCTCCGGCCGCTGCGGGAGTCGGCCGGGCTGGAGAACGTCGTGGTCGTCTACGTGATCGTGGTCGCGCTGACCGCCGCCATCGGCGGTCGGGCCGCCGGACTGGCGTCCTCGTTGTCGGCGGCGCTGGCCTACAACTACTTCTTCACCACACCGTACGAGACGCTCCGCATCGACTCGCTCGAGCAGGTGGCAACGGTCGTGCTGCTGTTCGTGGCCGGCCTGCTGGCCAGCCTCGGCGGCCGGGCCACCCGCAAGGCCAGGGTCGAGGCTCGCGAGGAGGCAGACGTGCTGCAGATGCTGACCGCCGTCAACCTGGCCGCGGCCCGCGGCGGCCAGCTGGCCGACGGGGTCGCCGCCCAGGGCCTGCAGGAGCTGCTCCAGGCGCGGGCGGTCCGGGTGGTCCGGGACGGGCCGGCCGGCGGCCGGGTGGTCGCCGAGGCCGGGCAGCTCGCCGGCGAGCTGGATCTGGACAGCCTGCCCCACCTGGACGAGGAGGGCCGGATCCCCTCCGGCCACCGCCGCTCGGTCGGGGGCACGCTGGTCCTCCCGGCCGAGGGTGCCGTCATCGACCTGGTCCGCCGCAACCGCAAGGTCGGTTCCCTCGTGGTCGTCCCCGCCGAGGACCGCCCCATCCTGCGCACCACCCGCATGGCCATCGCGGCGACCGCGCACGCCCTGGCCAACGCCCGCTGAGGGCGTACGATCAGGGCATGGCCGCAACCCGACGCAGGGGGACCAGACCGGACTTCAAGCCCGACTGGGAACCGTTCAGCCTGCCCGAGGATGAGGTGCTGCGACGCGGCGGAGCCCTGTTCGACGCCGGCATGTACTGGGAGGCGCACGAGGTCTGGGAGGAGGTCTGGCGGATGCGCAAGGGCCGCCCCGACCGCGACTTCCTCAAGGGCATCATCCAGGGCGCGGCCGGCATGTGGCACGCCACCCAGGGCAACTACAAAGGCGCGGTCAGTGTGCTCTCCAGGGCCGTCGAGTACCTGGAGCCCTACCGGCCGGCCAAGGACGGCATCGACGTCGACCGCCTGGCCGACGCCCTGCAGGAGGCGGTCGAGGCCTGCCGGGCGGCCAGGGACGGCGGGGCGGCGCCCCAGCTCAAGATGGTCAAGCTCGAGCTCGGCGGCGCCCGGTGAACCACGAGATCACGCCGATGGGAGAGGCGCGGGCCAGGGTGCGGGCGCGGTTCCAGGGCCAGATCCGTCGGATCCGCATCCAGCCCCAGGCCGCCGTGCCCACCCTCGAGGTCGTGCTCGAGGACGACACCGGGCGGGTGTCGGCCCTGTTCATGGGCAGGCGCGGCATCGCCGGGGTGGAATGCGGGGGCAGGCTGGCCATCGAGGGGACCCCGGTGGCCAGCGACCGCGGCCTGACCCTCTACAACCCCGTCTACGACCTACTGTAGCCGCTGCTCGGCCGGCTCGGCCGGCTTGTCCTCGGTGTCGTCGTCCGGCTCGTCCTCGTCGTCGGGAGCCTCGTCGGGCTCGCCGACCAGGGCCTGGCGGACCTGGCTCTCGCTACCCTCCGAGCTGACCACCAGGACCTCGTCGCCGGCGGCGAACACGGTGTCTTCCTTGGGCACCACCACGTGGCCCTCCCTGACCACCGCGACGGCGGCCGCGTCCACCGGCAGGGCCAGGTCGCGGAGGGTCCGGCCGACCGAGCCCGACCGGTCGGCCAGGGTGACCGCGTGCAGCGACACGTGCCCGCGCTCGAACTGCATCACCCTGATCATGCTGCCGACGGTCACGGCCTCCTCGACCAGCGACCGCAGGATGTGCGGGGTGGAGACGGCGACGTCCACCCCCCATGCCTCGTTGAACAGCCCGTGGTTCTTGGGGTTGTTGACCCGCGCGACCACCCGGGGCACGGCGAACTCCTGCTTGGCCAGCAGCGAGATGACCAGGTTGTCCTCGTCGTCGCCGGTGGCCGCGACCATCACGTCGGCGTGGGCGATCCCGGCCATGACCAGCGAGAGGACCTCGCAGGCGTCGAACGGGAACCATTCGGCCTCCTTCAGGGCCGGCCGGGCCACCTGCACGATGTGCAGGTCCTTCTCGATCATGGTCACCTGGTGGCCCGCGGCCAGCAGGTCGGCGGCGATGAACTGGCCGACGTTGCCTGCCCCGGCGATCGCGACCCTCACCCGCGTACCTCCTGGGCCTCGGCCGCCTGGTCCAGGCGGTCGCGGCGGGCGGCGAGGACCCGCGGCCGCAGCTCCTGCAGGCCGTCGTCGTCCACCGCCAGGTGCACCTGGTCACCCTCCTGCAGCGTCATCCCCGGGCCGACGATGCGGGCGTGCCCGATGCGGGTCACCCCGACCACCCGGCGGTGGCCATCGGCCTCCAGCTCCTCCACCTTCCAGCCGGCCCACTCGGTCGGAAGGACCAGGGTGATGAGGGCGATCTCGGCGTTGGGGTCGCGCCAGTCCGAGGCCACCTGGTCGGGAATCAGCACCCGCATCACCTGGTCGGTGGTCCACTTCACGGTGGCGACCGTCGGGATCCCCAGACGCTGGTAGATCTCGGCACGGCGGGGATCGTAGATGCGGGCCACCACCAGCGGGACCTCGAACTTCTCCCTGGCCAGGCGGGCGGCGACGATGTTGGAGTTGTCGCCGTTGGAGACGGCCGCGAACGCCTCCGCCCGCTCGATCCCGGCCTCGCGCTGGATGTCCTCGTCGAACCCGTAGCCTTCGACCTTCTGGCCCTTGAACTGGTACCTGAGCATCCGGAACGCGGACGGGTTCTTGTCGATCACCGCCACCGTGTGCTCGCCCATCTCCAGCCGGGCGGCCAGCTCCGATCCGACGCGGCCGCAGCCCATGATCACGACGTGCACCGGGCACCTTCCTGTTCGAGCGACGGGCGCCATCGTATCCGACAGCGCGACGGTGGCTGCCGACGCCACCGAGGAGCGCCTGCGCCAGGGGTGAGGCGACGCGTCACTAGGGCGATCTGATGGCCATGAACTCGCTGGTGTCGTCGCCCTTGCGGCGTTCCTCGCCGGAGACCCGCTGGTCGCCCAGGCGGCGGGGACGGCCCTGCTCGCTCCAGCGCTCGATCAGGTACGGCTTGGCGGCCAGGAACACCTCGGCGAACGCCTCGATCCGCTCCTCGGCCTGCTCGGGGGTGTCGTCGGCGGCCTCGTTGACGAAGGTGGCCGTGCGGGCGAAGTACAGCGGGATCATCGAGGAGACCAGCCGGTCGTGGTCGATCGCCTGGGCGTTGTAGGCCAGCAGGTAGTCGTAGCAGATCCGGGCCCACAGCTCGACCGGCAGCACGAACCCCTCCGGCCGTTCGCTCGCCCGGTGGATGGCCTCCTTGACCCCGTCGAGGTGCTGGGCCGCCAGCACCTCGCGCCACAGCTCGTGCTCGTCGACATAGCCCTCCACGAACCGCCACACCAGCCGATCGAGGTTGACCCGGATCTCCTCGGTCGAGCTGGCCGTGCGGAAGCCGAAGGTCGGGACGTCCTGGATGCCGTCGGCCTCGATCCAGCGGTCGACGTAGCGGCCGGCGAGGGCGAACAGGCTCCCGACCACCTGGCGGAACATCGGCCCGAGGTCGCGGCCCGGGTCCTTGGCGTCGTGGAGCTTGGCCCCGAGCACGCTCTGGCAGACGCTGAACCCCTCGGACAGGGCCACCGTCGTCATCCAGATGTCGACCCCGAACCGGGCCACGTCGGTGCTCCACACCTGCTTGCCGGCCCAATGGGCGGCCAGGCGGCCCGAGAAGCCGAAGTCGCCGCCGATCGGCTGGCGCAGCCGCCGCCCGTACAGGGCCGCGGTCAGCGGGAAGGCGATCGAGTTGGTGATGGTGCCGTCCAGCTTGTGCCGCGCGTACAGCGGCGTGACCAGGTCGTAGCCATGGTCCAGGACGGGGCCGACCAGGCGGTCGATCCATGCCGGGCTGACCGAGCGGAGGTCGGCGTCCAGCACCGCGCAGCTCCGGGCGCCGACGGCGGCGGCCAGCTCGAAGATGGCCCGGAAGGCCGAGCCCTTGCCGGACAGGCCGATGTAGGTGAGGGCCAGCTTGTCGGGACGCTCGACCTTCGGGTCGAGCAGCAGCAGCTCCTCGTCTCCTTCGGTGGTCGCGGCCATGGCGGCCTGCACCGTCCCGTCGGGCGAGCTGCCGTCGGAGACGGCGATCAGGCAGCGGCGGTCCGGGAAGTGCTTGCGCAGGCCGGCCTCCACGGCCCGGACGACATGGCCGATCGTCCGGGCGTTCTGGAACGACGGGATGCCGACCAGGACGTCGACGGGACGGTCGCCGTCAAGCAGTGCTGCGGCGTCATCGCTGAGCACGCCGTGCGACAGGCGCTCCAAGAGTGGCTCCCCCCTCGGGATCTGGGCTGGTGGCCGCATTCTCCCTCACCCAGAGGGGACCGAGCGCAGAAGGGGCCGCCGGCCCAGGCGGAAGGGCACGATGGTGACGTTGACGCCGTCCATGCTGCCGAGCGCCCGGACCAGCCCGGCCGAGGAGTTGTCGTGCAGCACCCGGCGCCACAAGGTGGCGTAGCGGCGCTTGGGCACCAGCACGGTGACCTCGGTGTCTGGCCGGAGCAGTTCGGCGATGGTCGCCTGGGTGGTGGCCAGCAGGTTGCGGTCGGGTGCGTCGACCACCTCCAGCGGGGCCGGCATGTTCACCCGCGCCCACAACGACGACAGCTCCCGCGCCCGTTCCGGGTCGACGGCGATGTGCAGGGCGGTGAGGCGCAGCGGGTTGAGCTGGCGGGCGTACTGCAGCGCGCCGATCGTCGCCCGGTCGAGCGCCTCGACCAGCACCACCACCTCGTGGCGGGGCTTGGGCGGGGCCAGCCGGTGGCTGACCTCCACCTCCAGCTCGCCCAGCTCCCCCCTGTAGGTGCCCTGGGTGCGCAGCAGCAGCCAGACCAGCAGCGGCACCGCGACCACCACCATCCAGGCCCCGTGGGTGAACTTGGTGATCGTGATGACGATCAGGACCAGCAGCGTCACGGTCGCCCCGACGCCGTTGACGAGCAGGCCGTTGCGCCAGCCCGGCTGCCGCAACCGCAGGTGGCGCCGGGTCATGCCCGCCTGGGCGAGCGTGAACGAGGTCACCACCCCGATGGCGTACAGCGGGATCAGGGCGTGGACGCTGGCGTGGAAGGCGACGACCAGGAAGACCGCGCCGGCGGCCAGCACAAGGATCCCGTTGGAGTAGACCAGCCGGTGCCCGCGCTTGCGCAGCTGCCGGGGCATGAGCGAATCCTGGGCGGCGAACGAGGCCAGGATCGGGAAGCCGTTGAACGCGGTGTTGGCCGCAAGGACCAGGATGAACAGGGTGGCGATCTGCACGAACACGAACAGGGCATGCCCGATGAAGCCCGCGCCGAGGACGTGCTGGGTGAGCTGGGCGACCAGGGTCGGGTGCCCCGACCTGAACGGGCGGGCGTCAACCTGGATGGCCAGGTAGGTGATGCCGATGAACAGGAAGCCCATGATCAGCGCCATCGCCACCAGGGTGCGCTGGGCGTTCCGGGCCTCCGGCTTCTTGAACGCCGGCACGCCGTCGGCGATCGCCTCGACCCCGGTGAGCGCGGTGGTCCCGGCCGCGTAGGCGTGCATGAGCAGGAACAGCGACACCGCGGCGAGCGGCTCGCCGACGCCGGCCAGCTCCTGGGTCTGCGCCGGGCTGTAGGCGATGCTGTCGACCTGGCCGGAGAGAACGCGGTAGACGCCGAGCACCACCACGCCGCCCAGGCTGGCGATGTAGACGTAGGTGGGCACGGCGAAGAGCTTGCCCGACTCGCGGATCCCGCGCAGGTTCCCCCACATCAGCAGGATGATGAACGCGACCGAGATCTCGACGCGGAGGTCCTGGAGGCCCGGGATCGCCGAGGCCAGCGCGGCCGTCCCGGCCGAGACGCTGACGGCGACGGTGAGCACGTAGTCGACCAGCAGGGCGGCCGCGCAGACGGCCGCCAGCGATCCGCCGAGGTTGTCGCGGGTCACCATGTAGGCCCCGCCGCCCTGCGGATAGGCGGCGATCACCTGCCGGTAGGACAGGACGAGGATGAGCAGCAGCACCGCCACCCCGGCGGCCAGCGGCAGCGACAGCCCGATCGCCGCCGTGCCGGCGCCGACCAGCACCAGCAGCATCTCCTCGGTGGCGTAGGCGGTCGAAGAGATCGGGTCGGAGGAGAACACGGCCAGCGCCACCCGCTTGCTGATCCGCTCGTGGGCAAGCTGGGCGGTCTTGAACGGCGGGCCGAGCAGCAGCCGCTTGGCCCGGTAGCCGAGCGACTGGTAGAGCTCCTCGGCCTCGGGTCGCGGCAGGCGCTGCAGGGTCGGTTTGGCTTTCGGCTCGAGATCTGTGGCCATGACTCCTGCTCCGGTGCGGACTCCGGTCCATAGCCTACCGCCGGCCCTGCCGGCCGACGGGGCCAGGCGGTATGGCCGGAACGGGCTAGCCCGATCTCCTCCCGCCGAGCTATGCAAGCTCACCGCGAGCCGACGATGTTCAGGAATGTCGGTGGCGCCCGGGCCTCTCGGTGTGACGGGAGCGGCGGCCCTGAAGCACCTTCCACGGCCCGGGCGCCGCCGTCTAACCGGTCAGACCAGGCACGTTCGGCATGATGGACTCGCCGCGACCGCGCCGGTCGAGGACGACGTTGAGCGCGGCCCCGTAGAGGATCAGCTGCCCGAAGAAGCCGAGCCAGACCAGCAGCAGCACCACCGAGACCAGTGACCGGGGCAGCGCGCCGATGCCGGCGGACTGGCCGGCCCAGTAGTCGAACCCCCGCTTGAGCAGGTAGAACCCGACGGCGCCGAAGCCGGCGCCGGGAAGCTGGCTCAGCCAGGAATGCCGGCGAGCCGGCAGCAGCCGGTACAGCAGCAGCAGCACGATCAGCATCGAGCTCGGCCCGGCCAGCTCCTCGATCAGCTCGATGACCGGGCTGGTCGGCTGGATGTCGAGCGTCCGCTGGGCGGTGGCCGACACCCAGATGGTGAGCAGGGCCGAGCCCAGCAGCACCGAGCCGAGCATCACCACGATCAGGATGTTGACGATCTTCTGGCCGACCGGGTTGCGCCCGGTGGGCACCTCCCACATCCGGTTCATGCAGGCGGTCATCGCCCCCACGAACCCGCTGCCGGCGTAGAAGGTGCTGAGCAGACCGAACACCCCGAGGACGCCGCGGTTCTCGATGATCTGCGTGATGACCTCGTTGAACACGTCGCTGCCGATGCCGGGGAAGACCTGGTTGAGCGCGTTGGCCACCGTCTCGGGGGCCTCCGGCTCACCACTGAGGAAGGTGCCGAGCACGAACGCCGCCACCATCAGCAGCGGCAGCAGCGACAGGAAGGTGTAGTAGGCCATGCTGCCCGACAGCAGTGTGCCCTCGGCCCTGGAGAAGGTCTGCACCACCGCCCACGGAAAGCGCGTGTAGCGGTTGCCGGCCAGCCAACGGTAGAGCCGGGCGATCGCCTGCTCGATCCGGGCTTCCGGCCCGCGGGGCTCGGCATCGACCTTCGCCATCCACCGTCCTCTCCTCAAGGACGATGGTAGATGGTCAGGCCCTCGGGACCACCGTGAGCAGCGACGCCTCGGGGCGGCAGGCGAACCGGAACGGGGCGTACTTGCTGGTCCCGAGGCCGGCGCTGACGTGCAGCCAGCTCGAACCCCAGCGCGACAGCCCGCGCACCTGGTTCCGCGGCAGGTCGCAGTTGGTCACCAGCGCCCCGACCCCAGGCACGCGCACCTGGCCGCCGTGGGTGTGGCCGGCCAGCAGCAGCGGGTACCCGTTGCGCTCGAAGGCGTCAAGGGCATGCCGGTAGGGGCTGTGCACCACCCCGACGCGCAGCCGCGGCCCCTGCCCGTTGGGCGGGACGGCGACGGCGGGGTCGTCGCGGCGGATGTGCGGGTCGTCCATGCCGGCCAGCTCGATGTCGCCGAGCCGGCCGCGGCGGTTGGACAGCACCGTCCAGCCCCTCGCCTCCAGGCCGGCGACCAGCTCCCGCCACGGGTTGCGCCCGGAGCTTCGGTGCCGCCGCGAGCTCGGCCCGAGGAAGTAGGTGAGCGGGCTGCGGAACCGCGGCGCCCAGTAGTCGTTGGAGCCGAGCACCGCCACCGCCCCCAGCCGGGGCCGGAAGCGGCCGAGGGCGTCGAGCACGGGGTCGAGCCCGCCCGGCTCGCCGAGCATGTCCCCGGTCAGCACCACCAGGTCGACCGGCTCGGTGGCCAGCCGCTCCAGGAACTCCACCCGCCGGGAGTCGGTGACCGTCAGGTGCAGGTCCGAGAGGTGCAGCAGGGTGAGCGGCGGCTGCCCCGGTTCCAGCAGCGCGACCCGCTCCCGCCGCAGCCGGTACCAGTCCCGCTCGACCAGCACCCCGTAGGCGACACAGCCAGTCCCGGCCGCGGCGACCATCCCCGCCAGCAGACCAACCTTCGAAGCGGCTCCTGGCATGCGGTCGTGCTCCTACGGGGTGGGCTTTGGGATGAACGGGGATTGTAGTAGCTGTAGGCTCGCAGCATGCTCATCGATGACGTGCAGCAGGCGATGTTCCAGGCGATGAAGGCGCGGCGGGGCGAGGAGACGGCGGCGCTGCGGCTGGCGCTCTCGGCGCTCAAGTCGGCGGCGATCGAGGCCCGAGCGGAGCTGTCGGACGAGGAGGCCGTCGCCGTGCTGCAGCGGGAGGCCCGCAAGCGCCGGGAGGCCGAGCAGGCCTACCGGGACGCCGGGCGGACCGAGCGGGCCGAGCGGGAGGCGTACGAGCGCTCGGTGATCGGCCGGTTCCTGCCGGCCAGCCTGGAGCCGGCCGAGCTGGCCCGGCTGGTCGACCAGGCGGTCGCGGCCTCGGGAGCCAGCGGCCCCAAGGAGCTCGGCAAGGTCATGGGCCGGCTGATGCCGCAGGTCAAGGGCCGAGCCAACGGCAACGAGGTCCGCCGCCTGGTGCTCGAGCGCCTCGGCGGTTCGGCCGGCTAGCCTTTGCGGCCCACCACCAGGGTGACGTAGGAGCCCTTCGGCAGCATGCTGCCGGGGCCTGGGCTCTGGGCGACCACCCGGCCAGTGGGGCCGCTGGTGTAGGTGACGACGGAGGTCAGCCCTCTGGCGGCCAGCAGCGCCTTGGCCACGCTGGCCTGGAGGCCGACCACCCCGGGCACGACCACGTCCCCGCCCGTCCTGCCGCTGGAGACCGCCAGGTACACGGTGCTGCCCTGGCGCAGCCGGGTACCGGCACGCGGGCCTTGGCGGACCACCAGGCCCTTGGGCTGGGCGCTGGCGACCTGCCTGGCCTGGCTGCGGAAGCCGGCCCGGGCCAGGATGGCCTGGGCGGCCTTCTGCGACAGGCCGACCACGTCGGGCACACCCACCTGCGGTGGGGGCGGGGGTGGAGGGGCCGCCGGGAACCCGACGATCGGCTCGCCGGCCAGGGCGGCCTCCATGAAGTTCTTGAAGATGACCGCTGGGAAGGTCCCGCCGTACACGGGCCCGCCCTGCCACTGGGTGTACATCGACACCCGCCTGGCCCGGAAGCCGACCCAGACCGAGGTCGACAGCTGGGGGGTGAACCCGGAGAAGAAGGCGCTCTTGTTCTCCTGGGCGCTGCCGGTCTTGCCGGCCACCGGCCGGGCACCCAGCGATGCCCGGTGGCCGGTTCCGCCGGTGATGACCCCGCGCAGCATGGCCACGGTACGGGTGGAGATCTTCTCGTTGATGACCCGCTTGCAGTCGGGCCTGTTCTCGATCAGCGGCTTGCGCTCGCCCGGCGCCACCACCTTGGTGATCGAGTACGGCGCGCAGCGGACGCCCCGGTTGGCCAGCACGCCGAAGGCGCCGGCCATGTCGAGGACCGAGACCTCCCTCGCCCCGAGGACCAGGGAGCACACGTTCCAGCCCGCGTACGCCTTGGAGCCGCGGGGCGGGATGTTGGTGATGCCCATCCGGCGGGCGACCTCGACCGCCGCCGACGGGCCGACCTTCACCGCGAGCTGGGCGAACCAGGTGTTCACCGAGTTGGCCGTGGCCCCGTACATGTTGTAGATACCGGCGCTGGAATCGCCGGCGTTGCCCGGGCTCCAGGGGCCGTCCGGGCCGGCGCAGCGGCGGTCGTGGATGGTGATCCGGGCCGGGCCGGCCATCACGATCCCGGGTGAGATGCCCTTCTCGAGGGCGGCGACGACAAAGAACATCTTGAACGCCGACCCCGGCTGGAAGCCGCTGCCGCCCTGGCCGGTGGCCAGGTCGACCTGGGACCTCTTGAAGCTCTTGCCCCCGTAGAGGGCGACGATCCGGCCGGTGCTCGGCTCGACGCTGGCCAGCGCACCGGCCGGGTCCCCGCGGAACTGGTCCATGGAGGCCCCGACCGCCCTGGCGGCCATCGCCTGCTTGGGCCCCTGGAGGGTGGTGTAGATGCGCAGGCCGCCCTGGAACACCTTGCGCTTGCGCTCGTCGGTGCCGACCTTCCCGAGGGCCTTGTTGTACCTGGTGTCGTTGAGCAGCTGGTCGACGATGTAACGCTCGAAGTAGGGCTGGCGGCGCGGCGGCGTGTACAGCGTGACCCGGAGCTTCTCCTTCTTGGCGGCGGCGACGTCCTTGGTCGAGGCGAAGCCGAGCTCGTGCATGCGGTCGAGGACCAGGTTGCGCCGCTGGAGGTTGGCGTTCTTGCTGGTCGGCTTGAAGCGCTCGGGGGCGGCGATGGTCGCCGCCAGGGAGGCCGCCTCGGAGAGGCTCACGAACTTGATCGACGTGTTGTCGAAGTAGTGCTGGGCGGCGGTGGCGATGCCGTAGACGCCCTCGCCGAAGTAGGCCTGGTTGAGGTAGTACGCGAGGATCTGGTCCTTGCTGTAGCGCCGCTCCAGCTCGACCGCGTACATGGCCTCGCGCAGCTTGCGGTCGATGGTCCGCGAGTTGCCGGTGACGGTGAGCTTGACCAGCTGCTGGGTGAGGGTGCTGCCGCCCTGGGCGATCCGGCCGGAGCGGAGGTCGGTGACCGCGGCCCGGGCGATGCCCCTGAAGTCGACCCCGCTGTGCTGGAAGAACCGGTCGTCCTCGATGGCCACGACGGCGTCGCGGACCCGCTTGGGGACATCCTTGAGCTTGACCACCTTGCGGTTCTCGTCCAGCCACAGGGTGGCGAGGGCGGTCTTGCCGTCGGCGGCGTAGATGACCGACCGCTGCGCCGGGTCGGGCAGCGCCTCCTTCAGCGGCGGCACGTCCCCGAGCTTCTTGGCGGTGTCCCTGGCCAGGCCGCCCGCCGGCACCACCAGCGGGAGCAGGGCCACGCTGGCGACCACGGAGACGGCGGCGATCAGGGCGACGATCAGCACCAGCCGACCACCCATCACGGAGACTGCACGACCGCGGGACAGACGGGCTGGCGGCGCGGGAATCGGGGCGTCGGCCATGCTGAGCGGATGATATAGGGTGGCCGATCGGCAGGGGCAAACCGTCGCTCGAACGTTATGGGGAGGCTGTGCGCCGGTGGTCAAGCGAGCGCTCGCCAGTGTCCTCGACCCGGCGAGCTTGCTGTCGCTGGAGGGCCTGGCCGACTCGTTCCGGCAGTTCGGCGAGGGGTTCGTCCGGCGGCTGCCGTACCTGCTGGCCGCCACCATCGCCATCTTGCTCACCGTGCTGGTGGCGCGGGTCGTGCGACGGGGGGTCGAAGGGGCGCTGCGGCGCACCGAGGCCGAGCGGTATGTCCGGGTCGTGGTGGCCACGCTGGCCTTCTACGGCGTGGTCGCGGTCGGGCTGGTCGTCGCCCTCTCGCTCGGCGGGGTCAACCTCGGGGTGCTGGTCGGCAGCCTCGGCCTGGCCACCGTCGCCCTCGGGTTCGCCCTCCAGGACATCGTCAGCAACTTCACCGCCGGCATCGTCCTGCTGCTGGAGCACCCGTTCACCGAGGGCGACCAGATCGCCATCGACGGGGCCGAGGGGGAGGTGGAGGAGATCCGGGTCAGGGCCACCCGGCTGCGCGCCCCCGACGGCCAGCTGGTCCTGGTGCCCAACAAGCTGCTGTTCACCCAGGTCCTGACCAACGCCACCGCGAGCATGCGCCGCCGGGTCGAGGTCCTGCTCGAGGTCCCGTACGGCCAGGACGCGGCGAGGGCCAGGGAGCTGCTGCTGGCCGCCGCCACCGGTGTCGACGGGGTCAGCGGCGACCCGGAGCCACGCCTGCTCACCCAGGACCTCGGCCACGGTGCCCGCAGCCTGCGCCTCTGGTTCTGGGTCGACTCCCGGACCGACGACCCGCTGCGGGTGCGCAGCCAGCTGCTGGAGGCGGCCGAGAAGCGCCTGGACGACGCCGGCATCTCCTTGGCCCTGCCTGATGCGGAGCCGCCGCCGCCGCGTTTCTGAGCAGGTGACCAGGAGTCCGCTGCAGCCGATCAGGCGAACAGGTGCTCGCCCAGCCTGCGGAGTCCGGGCAGGTCGTGCACGTCGTCGGCCAGCAGCGGGACCTGGACGACGCCGAGGCTGGGGACGCTGACCAGCAGCTCGCGGACGCGGCGCTGCTCGGCGGCGGCCAGGGCCTCCAGGCCGTCGTGCAGCTCCAGCAGGTCGGCGAGCAGGCGGCCGTCGGCCCCGGCGGCCAGCCGGCGTCGGGCGGCCTGGGGAACCTGGGGGACCGGGCCGGCGCGGTGGATGCGGTTGACGACCAGGGCGCCGAGCGGCATGCGGTCGGCGGCCAGGCGTCCCGCGAAGAAGGCGGCCTCGTGCAGGGCGGCCCCGTCGGGTGTCGCCACCACCACGAAGGCCGTGCTCGGGTGCTTGAGCTGGTCGTAGACGAGCCCGGCGCGCTCCTTGAAGCCGTCGTACATGCCCTCGAAGGCGGCGAAGAACTCGCCGACCTCGGCCAGCAGCTCGGAGCCGGTGACCCGCCTGACCATCTTGGTCATCGCCGTGGTCGCCAGGTTCAGGCCGCGCAGGTAGCCGCGCCCGATGCGCTGGGCAGGGGCGATGAGCAGGCGGAAGGCGCGGGCGTCGAGCAGCTCGTTGAGGTTGTCGGGGGCATCGAGGAAGTCGAGCGCCGAGCGGGTCGGCGGGGTGTCGACCACCAGCAGGTCGTAGCGGTGCGACTCGTGCAGCTCGTACAGCTTCTCCATGGCCATGTACTCCTGGGTGCCGGCCAGGGTGGACGAAAGCCGCTGGTAGAAGCGGTTGGCCAGGATGCGGTCGACCTGCTCTTCGTCACGGGCGTAGCGCTCGATCACCTCGTCGAAGGTCCGCCGCATGTCCAGCATCATCGCGTCCAGACTGCCCGGCCCGCCGGTGGGCAGCCCCTTGCCCTTGACCGGTCTCGGGGCGTTGGCGAGCAGGTCGAGGCCGAGGGCCTGGGCGAGGCGGCGGGCCGGGTCGATGGTGAGCACGCAGGTGCGCCGGCCGGCCGCGGCCGCCCAGACGGCGACGGCGGCCGCGGTCGAGGTCTTGCCGACGCCCCCGGACCCGCAGCAGACGATGATCCGGGCCGAGCGGGCCAAGCCGGCCAGGGGCGAGGGTGAGCCCTTGACGTCAACCGCCACGCTCGATTGCCGGGTCACCCGCCGGCGCCCCCCACCGCCGCCCGCCGGGCCCGGCCGCGGGGTCGGACCTCCGGCTCCGCGGGGGCCAGGCGGTCGGCCAGGATGCGGATCTGCTCGGGACTGCCGGCCCCGTCGGCGAGGAACGGCAGCTCGACCATGGGCAGCCGGTCCAGTCCGGCCCGGAGCTCCTTGAGCATGCGTCGTTCCCGCGCCACCTGGCGCTGGCGGTCGCGGGCCTCGCCCAGCAGCGTCCCCAGGGCCGGCCCGTCCAGCTCCACCCCGGCCGCCGCGGCCGCCGCGCGCAGCGGGGCCGGGTCCTTGGCGAGGGCGGCGAGCCGGCCGGCCCGGCCCCCCAGCCGATCGCCGGTGACCCGGTTGGCGACCACCGCCGCCACCGGCAGCCCGGCCGCCCGCAGCGACACGACACCCTCCAGGGTCTCGGTCACCGGGAGCTCCTCGGGCAGGCAGGTCAGGACCACGGCGGTCCGCTCCGGGTTGTCGAGCAGGTCCCTGACCCGGTCGGCCTGGTGCCGGATGGGGCCGACCCGGGCGAGCTCGGCGACGGTCTGGGGGGCCCGCAGGAACGGCACCACCCTGCCGGTCGGCGGCGCGTCCAGCACCACCAGGTCATAGGCCTCCTGGGAATCCCGGGCCTGTCGGGTGGCCGCCTCCCAGACCTTGCCGACCAGCAGCACGTCCCCGAGGCCGGGGGCGGCGGCGGTGATGAAGCGGTTGAGATGAGCCCAGGTCAGCAGCCGGGCCAGGGGGGCGAAGCCGTATCGGGCCAGGTATTCGCGAAGGGACTCGTCTGGGTCGATGGCCAGGGCGTTGACCCGCTCGGCGACCCTGGCCTCCCGGTGGTCGAGCGACCGCCGGCCGAACAGCCCGGCGAGGCCCTGGCGACCCTCCACCTCGGCGACCAGCGTGCGCCTGCCCCGTAGCCCGGCGGCCACGGCGAGGCTGGCCGCGACCGTCGTCTTGCCGGTCCCGCCCTTGCCGGTGACCAGGAGCAGGCGGACCTGGTCCAGCGCGTCGAGCATGGTCGCGCCATCGTAGCCGGCCCCGCCAGGCGTGGCGCGGCACGAGGCGGCCAGGGACAATGGGCGCGATGCGACGAGCCGCCTCCCTCCTGTGCCTCGCCGGTGCGCTGCTGGCCACCCTGGGGCTGCTGCCCGCCCACGCCCAGGAACGCGCCCGGGACGGCGGTCCGGTCGTCGAGGTGTTCGAGGCGTCCGGGGTGCTGGACGCCAGCGTGCTCGGGGCGCTCCGCCACGACCTGGCCGGGGCCCAGCGCCGGGGAGCGGAGGTGTTCCTCATCCAGGTGTCGAGCTTCGGCGGCCTGGGGGTCGACCCGGGCGAGGTACGGCGAGCGGTGGCCGAGGCAGAGGTGCCGGTGGCGCTGTGGGTCGGTCCGCGCGCCGCCGAAGCCGCTGGCACGGCGACGTTCCTGCTCTCGGGGGCCGATGTCGTCGCGGTTTCCAGGGACGCACGGGTCGGCCCCGCCCTGCCGGCCGAGCTCGGCCGTGGCCGCGACCCGGTCGCCGAGGCGGCGCTGTTCGCCGGCTCGGGCCTGCCGGCGGCGGTCGAGCGATCGTCGCTGGTCGGGGCCGCCGCCGAGGCGGCCGGGCTGGCCGACTACCAGGCCGAGTCCCTGCCCGACGCGGTGCGCCGGCTCGACGGCCGGACGGCGGACGGCAACCTGCTGGACGTGACCGGCTTCCGGGTCCGCTTCCTGTCCCGCTCCCTGCTCGACCGGGTCCGGCACGGCCTGGCCAACCCGACCCTTGCCTACCTGCTGCTCCTGGCCGCGGCCGCCTGCCTTGCCTTCGAGTGGTTCCAGCCCGGGTTCGGGGTCGCCGGCGCCGCCGGGGTGGCCTGCGCCCTGCTGGCCGCGTTCTCGCTGGCCGTCCTGCCCACCAACTGGCTGGCCCTTGCCGTGCTGCTGGCCGGGCAGGCCCTGTTCACCGTCGACGCCGCCATGGGCGGGCTCGGCCTGGGAACGGCCGGTGCGGCCGCACTCACCGCCGCCGGCTCCTGGTGGCTGTTCGCCAGCCCCTCACCGCTGCTCCGGGTCGACGGCCGGCTGGCCGTCCTCGGGGTGCTGTGGTCGCTGGCCTGGTTCGTGGTGATCCTGACCGTGATCCTGCGTTCCCAGCGCCAGCCCGCGATGGGCACCCAGGCCCTGGTCGGCTCGCGCGGGGTCGTGCGCAGCATGCTCAACCCCGGCGGCATCGTCGTGGTCGACGGGGCCATGTGGCGGGCCAGGCTGGCCGCGGGCGACGGCAGCCTCGGCACCGGGCAGCGGATCCGGGTCGCGGCCGTGGTCGACGGCGTCCTCCAGGTCGAGCCGGAGGACCCGGCCGCCGTCCGCCCCTCCCGCCGCCGCGGTCGCCGGGTCGCCGAGCCTGCCGGCCATGAGTAGGCGGGAGCAGACCAGGAACCGTCCTGGTGGCGCCCCGGCCAGCCGGTCGGGCATTCCCGACCGCCGCCTGGTCGCCGTGCAGCTGGTCGTCGGGCTGGCCGTCTGCGCCTTCGGCTGGGGGGTCAGCCTCGCCGGCGTCGAGCCGTTCCGCGGCTACTGGTTCGACCTGGTCTGGACCGGCTACATCCTGGCCGCCGACGCGATCGTGTGGGCGAGGGCCGGCCGCTCCCTGCTGCACGGCGGCGGCTGGCGGCTGGTCGCCATGTTCGCCCTCAGCGCGCCCTTCTGGTGGGCCTTCGAGATCGCCAACTGGCGGCTGGAGAACTGGGACTACATCGGCGCCGAGAGCTTCGCCGGCCCGGCGCGGATGCCGCTGAAGACCCTCTCCTTCATGTTCGTGCTCCCGGCGCTGGCCGAGTCGCGCGACCTGCTCCGGTCCTTCGTCCGCCTGCCGCACCCGCCGGCCATCCCGCTGCCGGCATGGACCGCCACCGCCCTCGTCGTGCTCGGTCTGGTGTGCGTGCCGCTGCTCTACCTCTTCCCGGACCAGACCTTCCCGCTGGTCTGGCTGGCGCCACTCGCCGTCCTGGACGCGATCGCCGACCTGCGCGGCCGGCCGAGCATCCTCGCGCTGGTCCGCGAGGGCCGGGCGGGGCCGGTGCTGCTGCTGGCCGTTGCCGGTCTTGGCACCGGGATCCTGTGGGAGCTGTGGAACTGGGGGGCGCTGCCCTTCTGGCAGTACCGCATCCCCTACGTCGGCTTCTGGCCGGTGTTCGAGATGCCGATCCTCGGCTACCTTGGCTATCCGCCGTTCATCCTCGCCGCGGACGCGTTCTGCCGCCTGGTCACCGGCGGCCCGGGTGGCCTCACCGAGAGCCCGGTCACCGACCTCGGCGAATCCGGCCCCGCCCTCCCACATCCTGTGACAAACTAAGCACAGCGTTCCGGAATCGGACGACCTGGACGGGAGGGACAGGCCATGACCACCTGGGTCGTCGTCCTCGTCGTCCTGGCCGTGCTCGCCCTGATCCTGTGGGGGATCAGCACCATGGTCGAGGTGCTGCAGGAGTACGAGCGCGGCGTGGTCTTCCGGCTCGGCCGGGTCAAGGGCAAGCCCAAGGGCCCAGGGCTGATCATCCTGCTGCCGTTCAACATCGACCGCATGCGCAAGGTCACCCTGCAGACGGTGGCCATGAACGTCCCGCCCCAGGACGTGATCACCAAGGACAATGTCACCATGCGGGTCGACGCGGTCGTCTACTCCCGGGTGGAGAAGCCGGTGCCGGCGGTCGTCATGGTCCAGAACTACCTGTTCGCGGTCAGCCAGGCCGCCCAGACCAACCTGCGGGCCATCCTCGGCAAGTACGACCTGGACACCCTGCTCAGCGAGCGCGAGCGGATCAACCGGGAGCTGCACGGGATCATCGCCCAGCGCACCCACGAATGGGGCGTCGAGGTCATCGGGGTCGAGGTCAAGGACGTGGACCTGCCCGACGACCTGCGCCGGGCGATGGCCCGCGAGGCCGAGGCCGAGCGCGAGGCCAGGGCCCTGCTGATCTCGGCCGACGCCGAGCGGCGGGTGTCGCGGGTGCTGTCCGAGGCCGCCGGGGTGATGGGCGAGCATCCCCAGGCCATGCAGCTCCGCTTCCTGCAGACGGTTGCCGCCGTGGCCACCGAGCAGAACTCGACCCTGGTCATGCCGATCCCGATCGAGCTGCTGAGCCTGTTCCCGCGCACGGGCGGCGGCGACCCCGGCAACGGCCGCCCGGCCGTCCCTCCGCCCCCGCCCCCCCGGACCACACCGGGCCCGGAGGAGGGGCGCCAGCCCGAGCAGGGCAACGGTCGCCCCGGCTAGCGTCTTTACACCCCGTTGAAGCTGGTCGTGCGATACCAGGGCCGCAACCGAAGCGTTACTGGCCGGAGATTGAGGCTGACGTGGGGGTGGGTTACGCTGCGATGACGAGCCGCTCGACCAGATTGGGGGCGGTGCGCCCGGCTCAAATGGCCCGCGGATGACACGCGAGCGACCAGGGCGAGGAAGGAACATCGGCATGTCCACCCCATCGGGCGCCGCAGCCGGCGGCGGCCTGTCCTCCACGGATCTTCAGATCGGCTGGCAGTACCGGGCAGCCTGCAAGGGCCCGGTGTCCAACCTGTTCTTCGCCCCCAACCACCTGGAACGCAAGGAGGAGCGCCTGGCCCGCGAGTCGGCCGCCAAGGCGATCTGCCGCGGCTGCCCGGTGCTGGCCGAGTGCCGCGAGTACGCCCTGCTGGTCCGCGAGCCCCACGGCATCTGGGGCGGGCTCAACGAGTACGAGCGACGGCAGCTCCTGGCCCGCCGCGCCGGCTGAACCGATAGCCTCCCTGGGCCGGTACCCGAACGCCGAGCCGATGGAGAGGCCCATGACCGCCTGGGAGTACGCGACCGTTCCCCTGCTGCCGCACAACACCAAGCAGATCCTCGACAACTGGGGCGAGGACGGCTGGGAGCTGGTCGCCGTCCACACCGCCGACGTCGGCGGCACCATCGCCTTCTTCAAGCGCCCCAGGGCCTAGCCCTCCGGCCTGTGGGCGGAGCGACCGTGATGTCGCGGTCGCCCGTTAGGTTCGCGCCATGGACCTCGACGCCGCCTTCGCCGCCCTGCCCGAGCTGACCGAGCGGACGGCCCAGCGACGCATGGCCTCCTCGGTGGCGGCCGCGCTCACCGACCAGCTCCCGCTGCTGGTGCATGCCCCGACCGGGGTCGGCAAGTCGCTCGGCTACCTGGTCCCGATCGTGGCCGCCGGGCGCCGCGCGATCGTCGCCACCGCCACCAAGGCGCTGCAGTCGCAACTGGTCGAGCGCGACCTGCCCCGGCTCGCCGACGCCTTCGGCACCACCTCCGCCCTGGCCATGGGTCGGGCCAACTACGCGTGCCTGGCGCGGATGGATGCCCTGGTGGCGGCGACCCGGCTGGCCGCGACGGCGGCCGAGGAGGCGGCCCTCGAGCTGGTCGCCTGGGCGGTCGACTCGCCGACGGGCAGCCGGCTGGACGCCCCGCCCGGGGTCCGGGACGACGTCTGGGACCTGGTCTCGACCAGCGGCGAGGACTGCCCGGGGCAGAAGGGCTGCGCCTTCCACCAGCGCTGCATTGCCGAACGCGCCAGGGAGCAGGCCCGCGAGGTGGACGTGGTCGTCACCAACCACCACCTCCTGCTGCTCGAGCTGGAGCTGCGCGCCATGGCCGACGCCCCGGGGGTGATGCTGCCCGAGGTCGACGTGATCGTGGTCGACGAGGCCCACCGTCTGGCCGATCACGCCGCCGACCTGTACGGAGCCACCGTGACCGCGGCCAGGATGGGTCGGGCCGGGGCGGCCGCCGACGCCGCCGCCAAGGCGGCGGGGCTGCGCAGCGACTGGGCCCGGCGCCTCCGGGGCCGGTTCCTCGAGCTGGCCGCCGACCTTCCCCCCGGCCCGGTCCTGCCCGGTGGGCGGGCCCACGCCACCCTGTCCGCCGCCCTCAACCCCCTCGTCAGCGAGGTCCAGGCCGCCGCCGCCACCCTCAAGGACCTCGGCGACCACGCCGACGAGCCCGACGCCGCCATCCTCGCCGCCCGCCGCCGCCTGCGAGGCCTCACCCGCGACCTCACCCGCCTCGCCACCCCGACCGGGCCGGACGACGACGCCGGCGCCGCGCCCGAGCTGGCGGTGTGGGTGGAGGAGGGGCGGGCTGGGGGACGGGTGGTGCGGTCGGCGCTGGTCGAGCCAGGACCGGTGCTGGACGCGGTGCTGTGGAACCGGACGGCGTCGGTGGTGGCCTGCTCGGCCACCTTGGCCGTGGCCGGCAGCCTTGACGTCGCCGCCCGCGCGCTGGGGGTGCGCGACCCGGCCACCCTGGTCGCCGCGTCGCCGTTCGACTTCCGGCGCAACGCGCTGCTCTACGTCCCCCGGACCCTGCCCACCCCCTCCTCGTCCGGCTTCCAGGCCGCGGCCGAGCGCGAGCTGGCCGCCCTGGTCGAGGCATCCCGCGGCCGGGCGCTGGTGCTGTGCACCTCCTGGCGGGCGGTCGAGTCGTTCGCCGCCGCCCTGTCCGGCCTGCCCTACGAGCTGCTGGTCCAGGGCGACGACGTCCCGGCCCGGCTGGCCGCCCGCTTCCGCGACGAGGTGGCCAGCGTGCTGGTGGCCACCAGGACCTTCTTCGAGGGGTTCGACGTCCCCGGCGAGAGCCTGTCGCTGCTCGTCCTTGACCGGCTGCCGTTCCCCCGGCCCGACGACCCCCTGCTGGCCGAGCGTGGCCGGCGGGTCGAGGCGGCCGGAGCCTCCCGGTTCGCCGAGGTATGGCTGCCCGCCGCCGCCGTCTCCCTGCAGCAGGCGCTGGGCCGCCTGGTCCGCTCGGAGACCGACCGGGGCGTCATGGCCGTGCTCGACCGGCGCCTGGCCGACGCCGGCTACCGCGCCCCCCTGCTGGCCAGCCTCCCCCCCGCCCGCCTGACCCGCTCACTTGACGACGTCGGTTCCTTCCTCGCCCTATAGGCTCTGGCCGCAGCGTCACGGCCGGCCCGGACAAAGGAGCCCGCACATGCCCACCCCCGAGGAGCGTCTCGAGCAGCTCGGCGTCAGCCTTCCGTCACCGGCCGTCCCGGTCGCCGCCTACGTCCCCTGCGTGCGCACCGGCAACCTCGTCTACGTCTCGGGCCAGGTGCCGCTGGTCGACGGCAAGCCGAGCCACCTCGGCCGCCTCGGCGAGGACGTCGGCCTCCAGGACGGCCGCGCCGCCGCCCGCACCTGCGCGATCAACCTGATCGCCGCCCTCAAGGCCGAGCTGGGGGAGCTCTCCCGGGTCCGCCGGGTGGTCAAGCTGACCGGGTTCGTGGCCAGCACCCCCGACTTCACCGACCAGCCCACCGTCGCCAACGGGGCCAGCGAGCTGTTCGGCGAGGTCTTCGGCGATGCCGGCCGCCACGCCAGAGCGGCCGTCGGCGTCGCCGCCCTTCCCCTCGGCGTCCCGGTCGAGGTCGAGGCCATCGTCGAGGTCGGGTAGCGGGCGCTAGTCCCCGGTGCGGCGACGGCTTCGGTAGGTGCGGGTCTTGGTGCGGTTGCCGCAGGTCTGCATCGAGCACCAGCGGCCAGAGCGGTTCTTCGAGCGGTCGTAGAAGGCCCACTGGCAGGACTCGGCCGAGCAGGCCTTGAGCCGCTCCCAGGTGCCTTGGGCGCTGGCCTGGGCGACACCGGCCAGGAGTGCGGCGAACGCGCCCCGGCAGCCGGCCGATCCGGGCCCGAGCACCGGACGCCCGTCGGAGTCGAACGCCACCCGCAGGGGGAGCCCGGCCGCGGTCCGGTTGACGACCTGGAGCGCGGCCGGGTCGAGGGGTTCGCCGTGGTTGACCCGGAGCATCGCCCGTAGGGCCTCGCGCAGCTCGATGGCCAGGGCCAGGTCGTCGTCTCCGACCGACTCCGACGCGGCCAGCAGCCCATGGCCGACCAGGAAGTCCCGGAGGGCGTCCGGGCTGCCGAGCTGCTCGTCGTTGTCCTCGAGGTCGATGGTGTTGACCAGCGCCTGGACGGCCGCGAGCTCCTTCGGGACGAGCTCCTCGCCTGCCGTGGTCTCCATCGGATGTCCTCCTCGCCAGACGCCGGTCCAACACCGGCCATCTCAGTTTAGCGGTTGCACGCAAGCGAACACCACTGTACACTGTTTACTGGTGTTCAGAGACGAGGAGGTCGCCATGAGTCGGGAGATCGACAGGGACCACAGCGATCAGCGGATCGCCGAGCTGCACGCCGACGCGGAGCAGTTCCAGCAGCTGGGGATGTCGAAGCGGAGGCGCCAGCGCCGGTCGCTCGGGCGTCTTGGTCGGCTGCTGTGGCCGACCGGTGTGGCCTCGAGGGCCAACCACGTGCTGGGCGAGCTCCTCAGCCCGCCCTGGCCGTCCCGGCGGGACGCCCTCGGGCCGAGCCGCCTGAACCCGAGCCTCGGCCGCTGAGCGGGCCTGACAAGGCGGGTCACGGCGTGCGACCCTAGGCGGCGCTTCGCCAAGCGCTGAGCCTGGAGTGCGCCGTGCCCCGTCCATCCCGCCGTTTCTTCGCCTCCCTGGTCCTGGCGGCGCTGCTGCCGAGCGCCTGCGTCGGCGTCCAGGACGACGGCGGCCAGGCGACCCAGACGACCGGGGTGGCCAAGGCGCCGGCGACGACGGCCAGGCGCACGACCACCACCTCACCGAAGCGGGCCAGCGGCGCCAGGGAGCCGACCGGCGAGTCGGTGACCCTGGCCTTCGGCGGCGACGTCCACTTCGAAGGAGCGGTCGGCTCCCGGCTCTCCGCCAACCCGTCCACCGCCCTCGGCCCGGTCGCCCGGGTGCTCCGCCGGGCCGACCTGGCCGTGGTCAATCTCGAGACCGCCATCACCGAGCGCGGCACCCCTGCCGCCAAAGAGTTCACCTTCCGGGCCCCGCCGGCGGCCCTCACCGCCCTCAAGGAGGCCGGCATCGACGTCGCCACCATGGCCAACAACCACGGCCAGGACTTCGGCGTCGTCGGGCTGCGCGACTCCCTGGCCGCGGCCAGCAGGGCCAAGCTCCCGGTGGTCGGCATCGGCCGCAACGCCGACGAGGCCTTCCGGCCCCACGAGGTCACGGTCAAGGGGCAGCGCATCGCCGTGCTCGGCGCCACCCAGGTCCTGGACAGCAACCTCGCCGCCGCCTGGACCGCCGGCGACGGCAAGCCCGGCCTGGCCTCGGCCTACGAGGAGGAGCGGCTGCTGGCCGCCGTCCGGGCGGCCAGGGCCGAGGCCGACACCGTGGTGGTCGACCTGCACTGGGGCCGGGAGCTGGTCAACTGTCCCATCGACCGGCAGCGCGCGCTCGCCCCCAAGCTGGTCGCGGCCGGCGCCGACGTGGTCGTCGGCTCCCACGCCCACGTCCTCCTCGGCGGCGGCTACCTGCGAGGTGCCTACGTCCACTACGGCCTCGGCAACTTCGTCTTCTACTCCCGCGGCGGCCTCACCGCCCAGAGCGGGGTCCTGCTCCTGACTGTGCGCGGCCGCGCTGTCGGGGCCTCCCGCTGGGTCCCCGCCGTCATCTCCGGTGGCATCCCCATCCCCCTCGAAGGCGCCGCCGCCGACCGGGCCGTCGCCTCCTGGGAGTCCCTCCGCCGCTGCACCGGCCTGTCCGCCAAGCCGTGATCGCGTCGGGCGCCCATGCCACGATGCACGGGCGGCCGGGCTCCTGGGGAGGACTCCCCCGAACCAGCCGGGTCGGCGCTATGTCTGCAGAGCGTCCAACAGCTGCTCCTCCAGCCAACCGAGGTAGCTCAGCAGGCGGAGGGCGGGGGCGCGGGGATCGCTGTCGTCGACCTCGCCGTCGAAGTCCTCGGTGATGTCGAGGCGGACGCCGAGGGCCAGTCGGAGGTCGTTGAGGACGCCGAGCCAGGCGGCGGCCTCGCCGTCGGTCAGCTCGACCGTCCAGCGCCGGACGCTGGTCGAGCCTCTGGCCAGGCTCTCGATGACCAGGTCGAGGTTGGCCAGCTTCTCCTTGACCAGGTCGTCGTGCATGAGTCGGTGGTACTCGGTGTCGCGCTCGACGTCGGCCACGTCCAGGTAGGCCGGGGGGAACAGCCGCTGGTTGACGGGCTCGTCGGCGCCCTCGGCGAGGACGGTGCGGAGCTGGTCGGGCAGGCCTTGCAACACGGCGACCTCGTCGTGCCCGAGCCGGACCCGCACCCGGTCGCCGCCGACCCGCTTGAACGACCCCGCCACCGCCTATCGATCCTTCTGCATGGTCGCCCAGAGGCCGTGGCCGTGGAGGCGGTAGACGTCGAACTCGGCCTTCTCCCTCGGTCCGCTGGACACCACCGCCTTGCCCTTGTGGTGGACGTCCAGCATCAGCCGGGTGGCCTTCTCCCTGGAGTAGCCGAACAGCTTCTGGAGCACGAACACGACGTAGGACATCAGGTTGACGGGGTCGTTCCAGACGATCACCACCCAGGGAATGTCGGGCTCGGCGACGTCGTCGTGCTGCTCGGTGCGCTCGCGCACCGGGGCGGTCGTGCTCATGGGCGACATGGTGGCGCATTCGGCCGCCTCCGGCCATGCCTCCGGGCGCCGATGCTCAGCCGGCGAGGCGGCGGAGGTCGCCGAGGCGGACGGTGACGCCGGCGCGGTCCAGGTGCTCGAGCAGGGGGATGGCGGTCCGGCGGGTGGTGCGCAGGGCCTCCTTGGCCTCGGTGGCCGCGAACGGACGGCCGTCGGGGAAGGCGCGGCGCAGCGTCTCCACCGCCGTCTCGAGGGTCGAGCGACCCAGATAGCTGCCTGGGGCGATGGCGACCAGCACGCCCAGCCGGACCAGCACGGCGGTCATCCGCCGGTCAGCCCCCAGCTCGGCCAGGGCGGCGTCTCCGAGCAGGTTCACCCCGCCCGCCTCGAGGGCCTGCTCGACCCGGGCCTGCAGCGCCTGCTGGGCCGGGTCGAGGACCACCCCATGCCCGGGGCGCCGCAGGGTCGGCCCGTCCGCCACCAGCCGCCCGTCCGCGACCAGCGCCTCCACCACCTCCACCCCGGTGGCGAGCCCGCCCGCGGCGCGGGCGGCCTGGGCGGGGAGGCCCGGAGCGAGCGGGTCGGTGCGGTGGTGGCGGTCGACCGCCTCGAGGACCGCCGCCTGGGCGGCCTTCCAGGTGCCGGCGGTCCAGGCGAGGGTGCGGGACCGAACGACTGCAGGGGGCTCCGCCCCCCGCATGTCACCCGACACGGCGGCGGCCAGGGCGCCGGCCAGGGCGTCCGGGGCGATGCCGGCCAGGCGGGGGAGGTCGGCGAGTGGGACCACCCCGCGTTCGGCCAGCACCCGCGCGAGCAGCCCGGCCGGTCCGCCCGCCTCGCGGGCCTCCAGCGCCTCGGTGCGCCGGACCCGCCCGGCGGTGCCCCGGACGGCGGCCGGTGGGAACGGGTCGAGCACCAGTCCGCCGCCGACGGTCTCGTCGCGACCGCTGTCCCGCAGCACCACCGGCTCGAACACGTCCAGCACCAGCGGCCGCTCCAGGTGCAGCCGGACGAGGGCGTCGGTGCCGGGCCGGACCTCGGCGGCGTCGAGCGGCTGCAGGCGGGCGGCGGTCTCGGCCGCCCCGGCGTAGACCAGGTAGGCGCCGCGCCCGCGCAGCGGGGCCGGCGCACCGGCCAGGCAGCGCAGCCGGCAGTCGGCCGTTCTCGTCGGCGCCCACTGGCCGGGCAGCACCAGCACGTCGCCCCGGGCCACCTGGTCGGTGGCCACCCCGGCCAGGTTGACGGCCACCCGCCGGGCGGGGGCGGCCGCGACCAGGGGGACGCCGTGGCCCTGGAGGCCGCGGATGCGGACCCTGCGCCCGGCCGGGAGCAGCTCGGCCTCGCCGTCGGCCCGCAGCGTCCCGCCGGACAGGGTCCCGGTGACCACCGTGCCGCTGCCCCGCATGGTGAAGACCCGGTCCACCGGGAGCCGGGGCCGGCCCCGGTCCGGCGGCTCGGGCAGCCGGTCCAGGACCGCGTCGAGGGCGGCCACCAGCGCGTCGAGGCCGAACCCGGAGGGAGCGGCGGTCGGCACGAGGGCCGCCCCGGCCAGGGTGGTGCCACCGAGCCGGTCGGCCACATCGGCGGCAACCCGGTCGCGGGTCGCCTGGTCGACCAGGTCGACCTTGGTCAGCGCGACCACCCCGGCGGGGATGGCGAGCAGATCGAGGATGGCCAGGTGCTCGGCCGACTGGGGTCGCCAGCCCTCGGTGAGGTCGACCACGAACAGGGCGCAGTCGACCCCGCCGACCCCGGCGAGCATGTTGTGGACGAAGCGCTCGTGGCCGGGGACGTCGACGAAGCCGACCTCCCGGCCCGACGGCAGGGCCGTCCAGGCGAACCCGAGGTCGATGGTCATGCCGCGCGCCTTCTCCTCGGCCAGCCGGTCCGGGTCGGTCCCGGTGAGGGCCTGGATGAGCGCCGACTTGCCATGGTCGACATGCCCGGCGGTCCCGATCACGTGGGGCATCAGCGTGCGGGGCCTCGGGTCGGGGGGGTCCCGGGGGGTGCCTGCGGCCCCCCCGGTGGGTCCAGCGCCCGAACCAGCGCCCGCGCCACCGGCTCGTCCTGCTCCGGCGGCACGGTGCGGAGGTCCAGGACGACCCGGCCCCGCTCGGCCCTCGCCACCACCGGCGGGTCGCCGGCGCGCAGGCGGGCCAGCACCGCCGCCTCGCCGACATGTCCCGCGTCGACCTCGACCAGGAAGCTCTCCAGGCCTTCGCCAGGCAGGCTGCCGCCGCCGGCCACGCTGGTCCCTCTGCGAACGGACGCCGCCGGGCCGACCGCCGCCGCCAGGGCGGCGGCCCGTGGCCGCAGGTCGGCAGCGGTCAGCAGCAGCGCCCGCCAGACCGGCAGCTGGTCGCGGCGGCCGGCCAGGTGGGCGGCCAGGGTCGCCTCGAGGGCGGCCAGGGTCAGCTTGTCGGCCCGGACCGCCCTGGCCAGGGGATGGCGGGCCAGCCGTCCGACCAGCTCGGCCCGGCCGACGACCAGACCGGCCTGGGGGCCGCCGACCAGCTTGTCGCCGGAGAACAGCACCAGGTCGGCGCCGGCGCGGAGGCTGTCGGGGACCGACGGTTCGGCCCCCAGCTCGCCGGCCAGCAGCCCCGAGCCGACGTCGTGGAGCAGGGGCAGGCCGTGCTCGTGGGCGAGGGCGGCCAGCTCGGTCAGGGCCGGGCGGGTGGTGAAGCCCTCGACCCGGTAGTTGGACGGGTGCACGGCCAGCACCAGGGCGGTGTCCTGGCCGACCCCGCCGGCGTAGTCACGCAGGTGGGTGCGGTTGGTGGTGCCGACCTCGCGGAGCACCACCCCAGCCGCCTCCATCACCTGGGGGAGGCGGAACTCGCCGCCGATCTCGATCAGCTCGCCCCGGGAGACCAGCACCTCCCGGCCTCTGGCCAGGCAGCCGAGGGCGAGCAGCAGCGCCCCGGCCGCGTTGTTGACGGCGAGCGCGGCCTCGGCGCCGGCAGCTTCGCGCAGCAACGTCTCGGCGGCCGCCCCGCGCCGTCCTCTGGCCCCGGCGGCCAGGTCGTACTCGACGGTGGCGTAGCCGGCGGCCTCGGCAACCGCCGCCATGGCCGCCTCCGACAGCGGCGCCCGTCCCAGGTTGGTGTGCAGCACCACCCCGGTGGCGTTGACCACCGCGCGCGTCCGGTGCGCCCAGCGGCCGTCAAGCTCGCCGGCGATCCTGGCCGCCAGGTCGTCCACTCCGGGCACGGGACTGCCACCCATCGCAGCGCGCCGGCTGGCGTCCAGCGCCCGCCTGGCCGCGCCGAGCACCGGGGCGCGCCCGAACGCGGCCGCCCGGTCGACGAGGAGCGGGTGCCCGAGCAGGACGTCCATGTTGGGCAGCAGCCGGCGGGGATCGGTGGCCATGCCCCCATTGTCGACGACCCGCGGTCGCGGTGCTCGGAGGCGACCGGCTGGACGTACCATCCGGCTGTCCGGAACCGGCGAGAGGAGGACCAGCGTGGCCGTTGCCCCGCGCCCGGCCGCGACCGTGGTCCTGCTCCGCGACGGACGGGACGGGCCCGAGGCCTATCTGCAGCGGCGGCCGATGCACCTGGGGTTCGCGGGCGGGCTCTGGGTGTTCCCCGGCGGCCGGGTCGACGAGGCCGACCGCGACCCGGCGGTCGACGCGAGCTGGACCGGGCCGTCCCCGGCGACCTGGGCCGAGCGCCTCGGGCTGCCACTCGCCGAGGCTCGCGGGCACGTGGTCGCCGCCTGCCGGGAGACCCTGGAGGAGGCCGGTCTGCTGCTGGCCGAGCCGGCGCCCGGTGCCAAGCAGCTGGCCGATGCCAGGCGCGAGCTGCTGGCCGGAGCCCTCGGCTTTGCCGAGCTGCTCGCCGGGCTCGGGGTGCGGCTGGACGCGGACCGGCTGCGCTACTGGGCCTGGTGGGTGACGCCGGAGGCGGAGACGCGCCGCTACGACACCCGCTTCTTCGTCGCCGGGCTGCCCGCCGACGCCGCTGTCACCGCGCACCCGGCCGAGGTGGAGCGGGAACGCTGGCTGCCGGTGGCCGCGGCCGCCGACGACCAGAGCCTGCCGATGCTTCCCCCGACCCGCTACAGCCTGCGCGACCTGGCCGGGTTCGCCTCGGTGGCCGAGGCTCTGGCGGCCGGCGGCGACCGGCCGGTCGAGCGCATCCTGCCCGTCCTGGACGGCGCCAACCTGGTCATGCCCTGGCTGGAGCGCTACCCGGTGCCGTTCCCGGTCCGGGAGCGTGGCAGCCCCCCGGTGGAGGCCGGGGGGTCCGGGGGGCTCAGGGAGCGGAGTGGCAGCCCCCCGGTGGAGGCCGGGGGGCTCAGGGAGCGGAGCGGCAGCCCCTCGGTGGGGTCCGGGGGGTCCGGGGGCGTCAGGGAGCGGAGTGGCAGCCCTCCGGTGGACCGATGACCGAGGCCTGGAGCCCGAGGGTGGCCCGGGTGCTGGCGCCCAACCCGTCGCCGCTGACCCTGGAGGGGACCAACACCTTCGTGGTCGCCGAGCCGGAGGCACGGACGGCAGTCGTGATCGACCCGGGCCCGGCCGACGACGGGCACGCGCTGCGGGTCGTGCGGGCCTGCGCCGGCCGCGAGGTCGAGCTGGTGCTGCTCACCCACACCCACGTCGACCACGCCGAGGGGGCCATCGCCTTCGCCGACCGGGTCGGCGCGCCGCTGGCCGCGCTCGCCCCCGGCTGGGCCACGCCGGGCGCCCCCGACCTGGCCTCGGGCGCCCCGCTGGCCGCCGCCGGGCTGGAGCTGCGGCCGTTGCCGACGCCCGGCCACGCCGCCGACCACTGCTGCTTCCTGCTGGCGGCCGAGCGGGCCGCCTTCACCGGCGACCACGTGCTCGGGCGCGGCACCACCGTGGTCGAGTGGCCGGGAGGGGACATGGCCGACTACCTGGCCTCGCTGGAGCTGCTGCTCGAGCATGACCCCGACCGCCTGTACCCGGGTCATGGGCCCCTGGTGACCGACGCCAGGGAACGGGTCGAGGGCTACCTGGTCCACCGTCGCCTGCGGGAGGCGCAGGTGCTGGCCGCCCTGCAGGCCGGCGACCGCACCCCGGCCGAGGTCGTCGCCCGGGTCTACGCCGAGGTCGACCCGGCCCTGCACCCGGCGGCCGAGCTGTCGGTCCGCGCCCACCTGGCCAAGCTGGCCGGCGAGGGCCGGGTCCTGGCCGACCCGCCCGGCCAGCGCTTCCACCCGGCAGCGGCCGGGCGGACCGGAGCCTAGCCTGCACCCGAAAGCTGCCCTCCTTGGCCCGGGAATGAGACCTTCAGCAAGCCGCCTCCAGCTCGAGGAGGGCTCGTGCATGCTCACGATGGCCACGCGTGAGAGCGCCGGTGAGTAGCCGAGGTTTGCGGAATATCTCAAGATCGCCGAGCGGGAAGTCCTCGACTTGATGTCAGCGCCACGAGACCGGAGGCTCCTCCCTGCGTTGCCCGGAACCGGCCCCCAGAAGACCGCCACCGATCAGGTTGGACGCATACGTGAGCGAGGAGCGTCATCCATGGCAGGGGCCAGGCTCGGGGTTGACGTAGGTGGGACCTTCACCGACCTCGTCGCGCTGGTGGAGGGCGGGCTGATCACGGCCAAGGTGCCGTCGACCCCCGATAACCAAGCGCACGGGGTGGTGCGTGCACTCGAGGTGGCCCAGCTTGCCCCCGGTGCAGTCGCGAGCTTCACTCACGGATCCACGGTGGCTACCAACGCTCTGCTCGAGCGTCGCGGCGCCCGCACGGCTTTGATAACCACCGAAGGTTTCCGGGATGTGATCGAGATCGGTCGACAGAACCGCCCGGCGCTCTACGATCTGGCCCGGGATCGGCCGGCCACCCTGGTCCCACGCGAGCTGCGCTTCACAGTCCGGGAACGCATGAGTCCGGACGGAGTTCTGGTTCCGCTTGATGAGGGATCTCTGCGCGCCACCGTGGATGATTGCCGCGAGGCCAATGTGGAAGCGGTCGCCGTCTGCTTGTTGTTCGGATTCCTCCATCCCGAGCACGAGCAGAGGATCGGGGAGGCGCTCCGCGAAACCCTGCCAGGCGTGCAAGTGTCGCTGTCGTCCGAGGTGCTGCCTGAATTCCGTGAATACGAGCGCTGTTCCACTACCGTCTGCAATAGCTACCTGACCCCTAGGCTCGCCGCCTATCTGCGAAGCCTTGCCAACCAGGTGGGGGCACTCGGCCTGCCGACCCCCCTGGTGATGCAATCCTCGGGCGGTGCGGCCGAGATCGAGACAGCGGCGGCCCACGCCGCCAGCTGCATCCTCTCCGGCCCGGCGGGCGGGGTTGTCGGTGCCGCATGGGTCGCCGGGCTGAGCGGATTCCATGACCTCCTCACCTTTGACATGGGCGGAACCTCGACGGACGTGGCACCCGTGCTGGGGGGCAATGTCCAGACAACGACGGAATCGGTGGTGGCTGGGGTGCCGATCAAGCTACCGATGGTCGACGTGCACACGGTCAGCGCCGGAGGTGGCTCCATTGCCTGGGTCGACGCCGGAGGCGCCCTGCGCGTCGGCCCCCATTCGGCCGGTGCGGACCCCGGCCCAGCCGCCTATGGCCGCGGCGGCAACGAGCCTACTGTCACCGATGCCAACCTGTTCCTGGGTTACCTGCCAGATGGCGCTGAGTTGGGCGGCGAAGTACGGCTTGATCGTGACCGGGCTGCGGCCGCGCTTCGCCGCGCCGGTGAGCAGACCGGCTTGGACGTCGAGGAAACGGCGCGCGCCATCATCTGTGTAGCCGATGCCGAGATGGTACGGGCCTTGCGCGTCATCAGCATCGAGCGGGGACTCGACCCTCGTGAGCTGAGTCTCGTTGCCTTCGGCGGCGCCGGGGGCCTCCACGCCTGCGCCTTGGCCGAGGACCTGGACATTGGCCGGATTCTCGTCCCACTCGCCGCCGGCGTGCTGAGCGCCCTTGGCCTGGCCATCTCGGACGTACGCCGCGATCATGTTTACCCGTTTCTGGCTGCGCTGGAGGCCGCCGACCCGGATGACGTGGAGGCATGCTTCGCAGAACTCGAAGCCCGCGCTCGCGAGCAGCTCGTAAACGACGCGCGTCTCACTCTCGCTCGCCTCGCCGACGTTCGCTATCAGGGCCAGTCGTTCGAGCTCACGGTGAGCGCCGAGGGCCTGGAGGGATTGGCTGGCCGCTTCCACGTCGAGCACCAGCGCCGCTATGGCCATCGTATGGAGGACGAGGTGGTAGAGCTCGTAAACCTCCGCCTCATCGCCACCGTGCCCCGCGACAAGCCCGACTTCCATGAAGAGAGCCTGAGCCGGGAAGCCACCGCGGCCCGCCGTAGGGCCATCTTTGATGGCACCTGGCGGGACATTGATGTATACCAGCGCGCTGATCTCGGCGCCGGCGCCAAGCTTCGAGGGCCCGTAGTGGTGGAATTCGCTGAGTCGACCCTGGTCGTCCGTCCCAGTTGGCAGGCGACCGTGGACGGGGTGGGTACGCTGATCTTGGAGCGGCAGAGGTGATCGCCAGATCCGGCGATCAGGACGTCCCTCGGGGTGCCGGAAGCGCAGGTAGTGGCGAGGGCACGAGACCTCCCGGCCGCCTCGACCCAATCACGCTCTCCGTCCTGAGCAGCGCACTCTCCGGCATCGCTGAGGAGATGGGCACGGTGCTGGTGCGCAGTGCCTACTCCTCCAACATCAAGGAGCGACGCGACTGCTCTGCGGCCCTCTTTGACACCCGCGGGCGAATGGTCGCTCAGGCCGAGCACATCCCCGTCCACCTTGGCGCCATGCCCGAGGCCGTAGCCGCGGTAATGGCTCGCAACCCGGATCCGGGTGACGTCTTCGTGGTCAACGACCCCTACTCCGGCGGCAACCACCTACCTGACGTCACGATGGTGTCTCTTCTTGGCACTGACGAGGAACACTGGGGATTCGCGGTCACCCGAGCCCACCATTCGGACATTGGCGGCATGCAGCCGGGCTCCATGCCAGCCGGGTCTCGCGACATCTATTCCGAGGGGCTGATCATCCCACCCGTGCGGCTGGTGAAGCGGGGGGAATATGTACAAGACGTGCTAGATCTGGTCTTGGCGAATACCCGCACTCCTCGGGTGCGCCGCGGCGACTTTCGCGCTCAGATCGCCGCCAACCAGGTCGCCCAACAGCGCCTCGCCGAGCTGATGGAACGTCGTGGCCACGACACCGTCCTTGCCGCCTTCGATGAGGTCATCGCCTACACCGAACGCCACACCCGCGATGCTATTCGGCAGCTTCCCGACGGCGAGTACACCGCCACCAGCGAGATTGAAGGCGACGGCGTCATCGATGGCGACATCCCCATCCGTGCCACCATCCGGGTGGCCGGCGACCAGCTCATCGTTGACTTCACGGGCACGGCCGACGCCGTGCCCGGCAATGTCAACTGTCCGCTATCGGTGACCCGCTCGGCATGCTTCTTCGCCCTCCGGGTGCTGTTGTCGGACGACGTCCCGGCCAACGCCGGCACCTACGCTCCATTGAAGATCGTTGCCACCGAGGGCAGTCTGGTGAACGCCCGGCGTCCTAGCGCCGTCGTCGCAGGAAATGTCGAGACCAGCCAGCGGCTGGCCGACACGGTACTGACGGCACTCGGCCAGGTCGCCGATCTCCCCGCAGACGGACAGGGGACGATGAACAACGTGAACATCGGCGGACGCGGCTGGACCTACTACGAGACCATCGGCGGCGGTCAGGGAGCTAGCTCGACGGGCCCCGGCCCCTCGGGCGTCCATGTCGGCATGAGCAACACCCTCAACACGCCCATTGAGGCGTTCGAGCTGGAGTATCCGATGCGGGTCGAGCGCTTCGAACTGGCCGCTGGCAGCGGCGGCGGCGGCCGTCATCGAGGCGGCGACGGCATCGTCCGGTCGATCCGGGTACTCGAGCCGGCCACCCTCTCGCTGCTCACCGACCGACGGCGTCACCGTCCGCAGGGTCGCAACGGCGGCGATTCAGGTGCTCTTGGTCGTAACCTGCGCAACGGCGAGGAGCTGCCGCCGAAGGTGAGCATGCCCTTGGACGCGGGCGACGTCATCACCGTCATCACTCCGGGCGGTGGCGGCTACGGTCCGCCGTCCGATGGTTGAGAGAACGGCCACGCGCGACCTGCCGCACGAGACCGCCACCGTGCTGTGGTGGCGCGAGGGAGCGTCAGCTGATCGTGCGCAGCCAGGGGACAGCGTCCAGCCGCGCCCACGGGTAGCAGACGCAGCCCATGAAGGTGATGGGGATCACCACCAGCGAGAACATCAACCCGATCTGGCGGGGGCGCAGCGATTTGCCGAGGAACAGCCCGAGGGCGCCCCTGGCCAGGCTGCCGAGCAGCACGACGGCGACCAGCAGCGGCCAGTTGGCCACCGTCACCTCGACCGGGATCCCGGGAAGCAGCCAGGCCAGCGGGAACATCATCGCCGCCGAGATGACGCTCAGCATGGCGCTGAACAGGATCTTCTCGATGGCGACCAGCGCGACCGGGGCGGGGGCCATCAGCCGGTCCTCGATCTCGCGGGTGCCGCCGAGCTCCATGGCCAGCGGCAGGGCGACCGCCGCAACCCCTTGGAAGAAGATCGCCACCCCGACCAGGCCGGGGACCAGGATGGTGGCGAAGCTGGTGCCGCCGCCGGAGAAGCCCTGGCCGGTGCGGGGAACACAAAGGCGAAGATTAACAGGAAGAACAGCTCGTAGTGCTTGACGAGCCCGCGGATCTGGATGACTGGCTGGCCTCGGGTCATTTCGCAGCGCCGAGCCAACGCCGGGCGGTCCGCTTCCGCTCCTGGAGCGCCTCGGCGTAGACGGCCGCGTAGGCCCTGGTGGCGGCGGTGGTGCCGAACCGGGCGGCCGCGGCCCCGCGGCCGGCCTCGGCCATCCGGGCGGTGGCGGCCGGGTCGGCGAGGACCGCCTCGACCGTCCTGGCGAGTGCCTCGGGCCGGCCGGGGGCGAAGGTCCGGCCCGTCTGGCCGTCGGCCACCACGTCCAGCAGGCCGCCGGAGGCGGCGGCGACCACCGGCGCTCCGGAGAGCTGTCCCTCGATCGCCGCCAGGCCGAGCCCCTCGTCCCGCCCTGGCACCAGCAGGACGGCGGCCCGGCGGTAGCGCTGGGCCAGCTCGGCCTGGGAGAGCTGACCGTCCCAGCGGACCCGGCTGGCCACCCCGAGTTCGCCGGCCAGGCGGCGCAGGCCGGCCTCGTCGGGCCCGGCGCCGACCATGCGCAGGGTCAGGGCGGCCGCCTGGCCGCGCAGCTCGGCCACCGCGCGCAGGGCGACGTCGGCGCCCTTCTGCCGGTCGAGGCGGCCAACGAACAGCAGCTCGTCGCGGGGCCGGTCGCCGGGCCCGGGGTGGAAGGCGAGCTCGTCGACGGGCATGGGCGCGACCGCGACCCGGCCGCCGAGGTCGGGGGCGAAGCCGGCCGCCTGCGCGGCCAGCCAGCCCGAGACGGCCGTGACCCTGGCCGCCGCCCGCAGCACGTGCGCGCAGGCGACCCTGGCCGCCGGGCGGGAGCGGGCCAGGCGCACGTCGGTGCCGTGCAGGGTGACGACCAGCGGCAGCCCGACCCGGGCGGCCAGCGCCTGCACCCCGGCCGGGAACCACCAGTGGGCGTGGACCAGGTCGGCCCCGCGGCCGGCCCGGCGAACGGCCAGGGCGCCGGCGCCGAGCAGGCCCGCAAGGGCCAGCGCCCCGCCGGGGGTCCCCGCCCGCCTGTGCATCTCACCGGTGTAGGCCAGCCGTTCGGCCCGCCCCGGCGCGTACCGGTACCGTCGGACCGCCACCCCGCCCAGCCGCTCGGAGGCGGGCGGCCCAGGACCCTGCGCGCCGCCAGGCGGAGGACCGGCCGGCGCGACCGCCACGACCTCGATCCCCTCGCCCCGCAGCGCGGTGGCCAGCCGCAGCAGGAACCCCCCGGTCACGTCGTCGGGGCTGCGCGGGAAGGCGTGGGCCAGGAACACCACCCGCAGTGGCCGGTCGGCCTCAGCCACTGTCGGCTCGGTCCGCGTTCTGGACCAGGGCGTCGGCCAGCGCCGGCCAGAACCCGGGAGGGAGCTCGTGGCCGAGGCCTGGGACGCGCACCAGGCGGGCCCCTGGGATGGCCGCAGCGGTGGCCACGCCGCCGCTCACGCCGATGACCTGGTCGACCTCGCCGTGCACCACCACGGTCGGCACCTTGACCGCGCCGAGCGCCTGGGTCCGGTCGCCGGCGGCCAGGATGGCCGCGAACTGCCGCCCGACCCCCTTGGGATGGTAGGCACGGTCGTAGCCGCGGGCGGCCCCGCGCCGCACCGCCTCGGCGTCGAACGGGAACGCCGTGCCGGCGCTGATCGCGCGGGCGTTGGCCACCGCCTGGTCGACGAACCCGTCCCGGTCCCTCGGCATCGGCGTCACCAGCACGCTGGCCGCCTCGCCGGTCGGCTGGCCGACCGCACGGTCCCCGGTGGTCGACATGATCGAGGCCAGCGACAGCACCCGCGACGGATGCCTGGTCGTCAGGAGCTGGGCGATCATGCCGCCGAGGGAGATGCCGGCGACGTGGGCGCGCCGGACCCGGGCGTCGTCGAGCACCCCGGCCGCGTCGTCGGCCATGTCCTCAAGGGTGTAGGCCAGCGAGCTGTGGTCCCCGGCCCACACGGCCGCCAGGTTGACCGGCGGGGCGTCGTCGAACCAGGTGGAGCGCCCGGCGTCGCGGTTGTCGTAGCGGATGACCAGGAACCCGCGGGCGGCCAGCTCCTCGCAGAACCCGTCCTCGATCGAGATGAGCTGGGCCCCGAGCCCCTGGACGAGCAGCAGCGGCCGGCCGTGCGGGTCGCCGACGGTCTGGTACTCGATCTCGACCCCGTTCGCGTGTGCCCTTGGCATGCCGGCATCGTAACGTCCGGTGGGCAACCACACCGAGGAGGAGGACCGCATGCGGGTCTGCCTGATGATCGAAGGCCAGGAGGGCGTCACCTGGGAGCAGTGGCTCGCCCTGGCCGCCTCGTGCGAGGAGCACGGCCTGGAGGGCCTGTTCCGCTCCGACCACTACGAGTCGGTCATGGGCATGGGCGAGCAGGGCTCGCTCGACGCCTGGACGACGCTGGCCGCCCTGGCCGCCAGGACCAGCCGCGTCCGCCTCGGCACGCTGGTCTCGCCGGCCACCTTCCGGCACCCCTCGGTGCTGGCCAAGAGCGTGGTCACGGTCGACCACATCTCCGGCGGCCGGGTCGAGCTCGGACTCGGCGCCGGCTGGCACGAGGGTGAGCACCGCGCCTACGGCTTCGAGTTCCCCGCCACGCCCGCTCGCATGGCCCGGCTGGCCGAGCAGCTGGAGATCGTCACGCGCTCCTGGACCGAGGAGGCGTTCTCCTTCGCCGGCCAGCACTACCAGGTCCATGATCTGCGGGCCGAGCCGAAGCCGCTGCAGCGCCCGCACCCGACGCTGCTGGTCGGCGGCGCGGCCGGGCCCAAGAGCCTGGCCCTGGCCGCGCGCTTCGCCGACGAGTACAACACTGTCGGCGTCCCGCTGGGCGAGGTCCCGGAACGCCGCCGGCGGCAGCTGGACGCGTGGCGCGACGCCGGCCGGGACCCCGGGACGGCCCGCCTCTCGCTGATGACCACCGGCGTCGTCGGCCGCGACCGGGCAGAGGTGGACGAGCGGGTCCGGCGGGTGCTGGCCGTCACCGGCGACGACCACAGCGCCGAGGAGGTGGTGGACCAGCGGCCGCACTGGCTGCTCGGCACCACCGACCAGATGGTCGAGCAGCTCCATGCGCTGGAGGCGGCCGGGATCAGCCGGGTGATGCTGCAGCACCTGGACCACACCGACCTGGACATGGTCGCGGTGCTCGGAGAGGTCGCTGCTACCATGGGAGCGGCTCCTTCCTGACCCCGTCCGACCTGGAGGCTGACGCCGGCTGCGCACCTTCCGTTCGCTCGACGTGCGCAACTACCGGCTGTTCTTCTTCGGCCATCTCGTCTCCTCCACCGGCACCTGGATGCAGCAGGTGGGCCAGGACTGGCTGGTTCTCCGCCTCACCGACGCCGCCCTGCCCATCGGGATCACCCTCGCCCTGCAGTTCACGCCCATGCTGGCCTTCGGGGCCTGGGCCGGGGTCATCGCCGACCGGCTCGACAAGCGCCGGCTGCTGGTCGCCACCCAGGCCGCCATGGCCGCGCTGGCCCTCGTCCTCGGGGTCCTGACCGCGACCGGGGCGGTCCGGCTGTGGATGGTGTACGCCCTCGCGCTGCTGCTGGGCTGCGCCACCGCCTTCGACCTGCCGGCAAGGCAGGCGTTCGTGACCGAGATGGTCGGGCCCGACCGGGTCGCCAACGCCATCGGGCTCAACAGCGCCAGCTTCAACTCGGCCCGGGTGATCGGCCCGGCCGCGGCCGGCGTGCTGATCGCCGTGGTCGGGATCGCCCCGGCCTTCTTCCTCAACGCCATCTCCTACCTGGCCATGATCGGCGGCCTGCTGGCGATGGACCCGGACCGCCTGCACCGCCGGGTCCCGGTGGAGCGGGCGAGGGGTCAGATCAGGGCCGGCGTGCGCTATGTCTGGGCGACGCCGAGCCTGCGCTCGACGATCGTGCTGGTGGCGGTGGTCGGCCTGCTCGGCCTGAACTACCGGGTCGCCCTGCCGCTGCTGGCCCGGTTCGCCTTCGACGGTGGTCCAGGGACCTACGGGGCCCTTGCCGCCATCATGGCCGCCGGGTCGGTGGTCGGCGCCCTCGCCGTCGCCCGCCGGGGCCGTCCAACGCGGCTGCTGCTGATCGGGTCGGTGGCGGTCTTCGGCCTGCTGTCGCTTGCCGCCGCGGTCGCGCCGACGGTGGTGGCCGAGGCGGTGGTGCTGTTCCCCATCGGCATGGCCAGCCTCGCCTTCGTGGCCACGGCCAACTCGACCGTGCAGCTCGGCTCCAGCCCGGAGATGCGCGGCCGGGTGATGAGCCTGTTCGGCTTGGTGCTGCTCGGCTCGGGGCCGCCGAGCGGCCTGCTCAGCGGCTGGATGGCCGGCCAGTTCGGGCCCCGCTCGATCATGCTCCTCTCGGGCGTCTCGTGCCTGCTCGCGGCAGCCGTCGCCGCCATGGCCACCCGCGGTCAGGCTCGTGTGCAGCTTGGGGGGGTTCGGGGGGGAGCGAGCTCCGCCCCGGGTGAACGGGGGGCCGCGTGAGTTGCGCAGCACCTGGCCGCTAGCAGGAAGCTCGTAGGTCGGAGAGCCGCACCAGCAGCTCCGAGCGGGCCGCCTCCAGCTCGGCCAGGGGCTCGGAGATGGCCGACTCGACCTCGCGGGTGACCGCGCCGTCGAGGTCGCCGGTGAGCCGGTCGGCCCAGCGGCGCCCGGCACGCCTGGCGCTGGCCCCCAGCAGCCTGGCCAGCAGCCAGCCGACCAGCACCCCCCCGACCACCAGCAGCAGCGGCGCCGGCACGTCCCTGAAGGTCGGCAGGTCGGGGAGGTCGGCCTGGGCCCGGCCGGCCAGGTACAGGGTCAGGTACCACAGCAGGCCGGCGGCGACCGCGACGGTGACCAGTGTCTGCAGCACCCCGATCAGCGGCCACAGCAACGACCGGGGCGGGCGGGCGTGGTCGACGGTGCCCCTTGCCACCGCCGCGTCGATCGCGTCGGTCAGCCGCTCCTCCAGCCGGTCCGGCTTGGCCAGGCCCATCACCTCGGCCCGCAGGGCCGGCGGGGCGGCCGTGGCCGCGCGGCGCAGCAGGTCGTGGACCGGGTTTACGGTGCGGCTGAGGGTGGAGCGGCCCGGCCAGGCGCGGGCGTAGGCGACCGGGTCGATCGAGCGGGCCGAGCCGGGCCCTAGCTCCCCGGCCCCGCGTGCCCTGGCGACCACGGCCAGCAGCCGGCCAAGGGGACCGGCGCCGGCGGCCCGTGCCTCGGCCACGGTGCGGCGCCGGCAGGCCCGGCGCACCCCCTCGACGTCGACGGCGGAGCGGGCCGCGGCCACGGCCCGCTCCCTCGCATCCCGGCGGGCGCTGTCACCGACCAGCGGGCGGCTGGCGGCCTCGCCGTCGAGGCCGGCCAGGCGGGCCAGCTCGACCCCGCGCTGCCGGCAGTCGGCGGCCAGCCGCTCGGTCACCACCGCCTTGGCCTGCAGGCGCTCCGACAGCCAGGTCCTGAGGTCTTCGAGCTCCCCGTGACCGGCCCCGTCGGGCGGGTCGGCCGAGACCACGAACACCGGGCGGCCGTGGATGCCGTCGGTCTCCAGTGCCCTGCGCAGGTCGGCGGTGAGCTCGGCCTCCTGCCGCCGGCCGCCGATCACGTCTCTCCGGTTGACCACGAACACGGCCCGGTCGGCGTGGTGGGCCAGCGGCCGGAGATAGTCCTCGTGCAGCACCCGGTCGTTGTACTTCTCCGGGTCGAGCACCCAGCAGACGGCGTCGACCCGGGGCAGGACCTGGTCGACGGTGGCCCGGTGGCGGCGCTCCACCGAGTCGTAGTCGGGCAGGTCGAGCAGGCACAGGTCGGTGAAGCGGGGGTCGTGGTGGCTGACCACCTTGTCGACCCCGACCCAGCGCAGCAGTGGGCCGAGCTCGTCGGCGGCGTCGGCCGGCACCCAGGCGACCGGCTCGTCGGTCACCGGCCGGGTCGCGCCCGGGCGGCTCACCTCCCGGCCGGCCAGGGCGTTGAGCAGGCTCGACTTGCCGGTGCCGGTCCCGCCGGCGAGGGCGAGCACGAAGGCCGTCCCGGGGAAGCCGAGCCGGGCCCTGGCGGCGGCCAGGGTCTCCGTGGCCTTGCCCGCGTCGAGCCCCAGCCGCTCCGCCGCCTCGGCCACCCGCTCCAGCCCCTCCAGGCAGCTCCCCAGGTCCCGGTGGGCCACCCCCGGACCCCTCCGGCTCACCTGCCAGCCCCCTCCAGGCTGGCGATCAGGCGCTCGGCCTCGGCGAGGACCCGGTCCGCGGACGATCGCAGCTCGTCGGGGCCGTCGCCGGCGGGGGCGAGCGGCTCCAGGAAGCGGGCGGCGTCGCCCTGGAGGGCGGCCTGCAGGGTCCGGCGCAGGTCCCGCTCGGCGGCGCGGATGATGTCGGCCACCGCGGCCTCGCCGATCAGCGCCTCGAGCAGCTTCTGGTTGATCACCGCGGTCCCGCCGGCGATCGCCACCTCCCCCCCGGTCAGGCCCGCCGAGTGGGCGAACACGGCCAGCATGGCCACCACGCCGATGGCGTTGACGCCGAGGGAGGCCGCGAAGGCGAACGCCCGCCGGCTCTGCCCCCGCTCCTCGACCATCCTGGTGAGCCGCCGCAGCCATTCGGTGAGCATCGCCCTGGCCGCCGGCTCCAGCTCCGGTCCGTGCCCCCACAGCCCAGGGTGGGCCTCCAGCAGCCGTGCTCCCGCCGGGTCGGCCGCCCACTCGGTGGCGGCGTGGCCGGCGGCGACGTCGGCGTGGCGGACGAGGGCGCCGACCAGCTCCTCGAACGCCTGCTCCTTGGTGCGCTGCAGCTCAGGGGCGCCCTTGGCCGGCTGGAACCGGCGGGCCAGCCAGGAGCGGACCCGCCCGATCCCGGTGGACAGCCAGCGGCCGACGTCGCCGACGCCGACGAACTCCTGCCAGGAACGCATCACCTCGCCGCGCAGGAAGTCGCCGCCCGCCAGCCGCTCCTGCAGCCGCTGCTGCTCGGTGGCGTAGGCCCGCTCCACCGGCACGCGCAGGGCGGCGGCCCGGCGCCGGTCCGCCTCCAGGTCGTCGGCGACCTCGGCCACCGCGGCCGGCAGGCCGGCAAGGGCGCCCCGCAGCGCCTGGGCCTTGACCGCGGTGAGGGCGCCCGGGTCGGCCGACAGCTCGGCCAGGGCACGCCGCACCGGCTCGATGGCGCCGGCTTCCAGGCCGTCGGTGGCGGGGTCGCGGGCCCCCTCGACCACGCCGAGCATGGGCAGGTCGCGGCCGCCCGGCCCGGCCAGCCCGAGGTCGGCCTCCTCGAAGCGGCGCCTGGCGTCCTCGAGCACGGCGCGCTGGTCGGCCTCCCGGCGGGGAAGCCGGTTGACCACCACCAGCAGCGGCACCCCCCTGGCCTTGGCCTGGCGCAGGAACTCCCAGGGCACGGCGTCGGCGTAGCGCTGGGCGGTGGTGACGAACAGGCAAAGGTCCGCCGCCTGGAGCAGCTCCTCGGCGGTCTTGCGATTCTCCGCCTCCACCGAGTCGACATCGGGCGCGTCCACCAGCGCGATCTCGGGGAAGGCGCGGTCGTGGACGGCCAGCTGCAGGCGGTCGGCGTCGGCAAGGGCGGCCAGCACCTTGCCGGCCATGAAGGCGTCCACCTGGCCGGGCGCGAGCAGCACCAGCGGCCGCATGGTCGTCGGCCGCACCACCCCGCTCGGGCTCACCGGCGCCCCAGCCAAGCCGTTGAGCAGCGACGACTTCCCGGCCCCGGTCGACCCGAGCAGGATGCAGACCAGCGGCGCCTCCAGGTCCCTGACCCTCGGCAGCAGGTAGTCGTCCAGGTGCCAGGCCAGCCGGCGTCGCCGCTCCTCGCTGTGGTCGTCAGGACCGGGAGCGCTCGGCCTGGCGGCGGCCAGCCGCTCGGCCAGCTCGGCCAGGACGGCCTGCACGGCGGTGGTGTCGACTGCGGTCGGCATGGTGGCCTCCACCTACCCCATCGGAACTCGTCCTAGCATCCCACCGGCAGAACCGCCTGCCTGAAACCAACCGGATGCCAGCGAGGTCTATTCAGCGTCCTCGTCCCCTCACACAGGAGGAACGACCTCATGGGCATCCTCGGATGGATCGTCCTCGGCCTGATCGCCGGGGCCATCGCCAAAGCCATCCTGCCGGGTGACGACCCGGGCGGCATCATCGTCACGATGATCATCGGCATCGTCGGCGCCATCCTCGGTGGGTTCCTGGCCCAGGTGCTGTTCAACCGGGACACGGTCGACGAGTTCTTCGACATCAGCACCTGGCTGACCGCGATCATCGGCGCCATCATCCTGCTGGTGCTCTACCGGATGGTGGTCGGCCGGGGGAGGCGCCGGGTCGTCTAGCCCTCCAAAGGCCTGGTCCGGCGGCGCGCCATCAGACCACCGCCGGACCAGACCACACCGTGGGGCCCGCAACCGCGTGGGCGGTGGCGGGGTCTCGGCACTGCTGGGCTGTCCACGCCAGCCTCAACTGCTTGGCGTCAGCTCCCCCTCGGGAACTCGGGCTTCCAGGTCCCCTACGCCCAGGCGGCTGAGTAGGCGGATCGGCGGGCTGTAGGCGCGGCCCGGGTCGCGCGGCAGGAAGGCCAATTGCAGATCGCACCAGGACAGCCGCAGCGACTCGGCGTTGGTCGGGGTGGCGAGGACGAACTGGACCCGGTCGGCCAGGGCGTGCATGAGTGCGGCCACGTGGTCGATGTTGGTCGAGTCGAGGTGGGCGATGTGCTCGTCCATGATGAGCAGGTCCGCCGCCTCGGCCGCGCCCATGGTGGCCAGCAGCAGGATGGCGATGGTGGCCCGCTGGCCCCCCGAGTGGGCGGCGTCCCGGTAGGAGCGCCGGCGCTCCCCGGGCCGGTGGGCGACCAGCACGTCGATCCCGTACTCCTCCGGTCGGTCGCCGGCCAGCAGGCGCAGCTCGCCCTCGGCACCGGCCGTCTGGCAGACCCGGGCGAACTCGCCGCTGAGCCGCCGGACGACCTCCCTGACCCCGTCCTCGAAGCGCCGCCGGGCCAGCTCGACCCGCTCCAGTTGCTCGTCCAGCTCGCGCTTGCGCCGCTCGGCGAGCTGGTTGGCCTCCTCGACGGCCGCTTCCTGGCGCTCGCGTCCGGTCACCAGCGCGGGGTCGCGGACCTCGGCCGGGAAGCGCTGCTCGTCCTCGACCTGGCCGCCGAGCCAGTCGATGTCGCGCAGCACCGACTCGGTGCCAGGCAGGTCGCCGGCGTCCAGCAGCGCCCGCTGGTCGGCGTCGAGCGGCCGTCCGGCCAGCTCGGTCTCCAGCGCGGCAAGGCCCCCGTCCAGCTCGGCCAGCTCGGGCAGGCGCGCGGCCAGGCGGGTCTCGATGTCGTTCTGGCGCCGCCTGGCCAGCGCCAGCTCGGCGTTGGCCGCGCCCAGGGCGCCGTCGAGCTCCCGCAGCTCGCCGGCCAGCGCCCGCTCCCGCGCGACCAGCTCGGGCCGGTCGCCCCCTGCCTTCTTCCGGGCCTGCTCGGCCTCGGCGACCCGGCGGTGCAGGTCGGATAGGCGCTGGACGGCGTCGAGCACGTGCATCGCCCGGTTCCAGGCCCCGCGCAGCTCGCCGACGGCCGCGTCCAGGGCCGCAACCTCCTCGCCGAGCCGTACCGCCTCGGCCTTGAGGCCCAACAGGTGCAGCTCCCGTGCCCTGCGGCCCAGCACCGGCTGCTCCGGGGCCTCCAGCCGGGAGACGGCCGCGCCGTAGCGCATCCCGTCCGGGGCGACCGCGTCCAGCCCCCTGCCGGCCAGCCCGTGGGCCTGGACGGCGTCGTGGGCGGCCTGGGCGTCGGCCCGTTCCAGCAGCAGGCCGGCCTCGACCGGCCCGAGCACGCCGGTAAGGGCGGCCCGTGGGTCACCGGCCCCGCCACGGGCGATCCCCCAGCGGTAGCCGGCCTCGACGGCGAGACCGGTCGCCTGCCGGTAGGCGTGGGAGGGGACCAGCAGCGCCCAAAGGGCGTCGCCCAGGGCGGCCTCCGCCCGCTTCCTGACCGCCTCGCCGGCCGCCTCGTCGGCCAGCTCCAGGATCTCGGCGACGACCAACGCCTCGATGCCGGCCTCGGCCAGCCGGGCCCGGAAGGCCGTCACCTCCGCCGGCACCGGCACGCCCCCCTGGGCCAGCACGGCCATGCGGGCCTGGACGTCGCCCATGGTGGCGCGGAGCTCCCCGCGCCTGGCAAGGACCGCGGACAGGCTGGACTCGGCCGCGTGGACCTCGGCCTCGGCCTGTTCGGCGGTCCGTTCACCGGCCAGGCTGGCCAGGCGGACGGCGGACGTCTGGGCCTCCTCGGCCCGTGCCTCGACGGTGGCCAGGTGGACCTCCAGGGCGACCCTGGTGTCGCGGGTCCCGGCCAGGCGGTCGGCCAGCTCCCTGGCCTGGTCGGCCAATGCGCTGGCCTTGGTCTCCAGCGCCGGAACCTGCCCGCCCAGCGCGTCAAGATCGCCACGGTCGGCGGCGATCCGCCCGGCGGCCGCGTCCTGCTCGGCCCTTGCCGCATCGACCCGGACGGCGACGTCGCGGTGCTCGGCCGCCGGGCGGGCCAG
>DASYSE010000082.1:0-38777 GCA_036003705.1 Actinomycetes bacterium
CTGATGTCCGACCCAGGAGCTACCATCTGCCTGCTGGCATGCCGACGGGGAGAAGGCCATGAGCACAGCCGCCAACGATGAGTCCCTCGATCGGGTCGACGACCTCCTCGACGGACGGCTTGCCGCGCTGCGATCCGAAGCCGAGCGTCTGCGCGCCGCGTTGCTGCGCGGCGAGTCTCCCGAGTCCCTCGGGCTCACCGAGGACGGTCTCGCCCGAGTGCTGGAGGAGCGCGGCATCGCGTAGTGGGCCGCTTCCATGTCCTCGAGACCCCGCTCGCCCTCGACCGGTACAAGCAGGCGTCGACCGAGCTGCTCACCATGCTCGATCAGGTCGTCTACCCGGCGCTCCGTGACGACCCGGCGAATGAGTCTGGCAAGTATCCGATCCGGTTCCGCCCCGGCGGATTCACGTTCGAGATCGAGACCCCTGGCGGCGGCCTGCACTACCTGGTGTACCAGGTGATCGAGGAACTCGGCCGCGTCCTCGTCCTGGACCTCGTCACCTTTCGAGAACCGTAGGCGCCGGTGCGCGCCGCTCGGCTCGGCTGATCACCGATGACTCCCGTTCGTCACCTCAACCGGCGGCACTTCGAGCCGCTCACCATCCTCGGCCTGACGCTCTGTAGCCGTCGCACCGGCCGGCTCGCTTCGGCGTAGAAACGTTCAGTTGTGGCGATCCCGGCGCTTGCACGCGATCAGGTAGCCCGCTCCTGGGGGCGCTGTCGGACTGGTTTGGCCGGCTCCCTGGGCGCAACTGCGAGGTGGCGCCGGTCGACCTCGCCCATGAGGATGACCTTGGCGACTACCACCTCGCGGGGACCACCAAGCGGGCCGGCACCGACTCCGTCAATCCCCGGGCACCGCGACCGGCCTTTGACCTTGCCGCGACGAGCTTCCACGATGACGACGATGCTTGCGACCGAGGTGCCGCCCGCCGGTACGGATGGCCAGCTTCGTGTGGTGGCTTGGCAAGAGCAGGACACAGCGCCGCCACCTCGACACCATGATCCAAGGTCAGGTGATCTTCACCGGCGGCGAGATCAACTCGTTGTCACCAGGAAGCGCGTCGCGGTGGTCGAGGACGGTGGCGACGGCCTTGAAGCTGACCTTCCCGACGGTCCCATCGGCTGGGGTGATCGTGTAGGTGAACGCGAACCGGGTCGTGTTGCCGCCCGGGGGCCGCACCGGCACGGTCTGGGTGAGCGAGCCGACCTGCTGGAAGCCTCCTGGGGCGCTCTTGAACAGGTCGACCTGGACCCGCTCCGGGTAGCGGGTGTTCCGCACGTACACGTTGACCGCAACCGTCTGCCCCACGTGCGCGGAATTGGGCACAGCGATCTGCACGATGGCAACGTCATGGGTGCGCACCTTCACGACCCGCGAGGTCGACGCGGTGCGGCCGTCCGAGGTGGTCACGGTGAACTCGACGGTGTAGTCCCCGTCCCGCGCGTACTGATGGATTGGGCAGCAGCCGGTCGCCGTGGCCCCGTCGCCGAAGCTCCACGCCTGCGATGCGATCCCCACGCCCGCCGGGTCATAAGAGTTGTCCTGGAACTGGACCGTGTCGAAGACCGAGGGATCCCCGGGCGAGAAGGAAAAGTCGGCCACCGGGTTCGGCGCGACTTCCAGGTGGAAGGTGACCGATCCGAACCCCTCACAGCACCACCCGCCGACCTGGAGGTAGTAGGTGGTGTTGGCCTGTGCACGGAAGGTGACGAACTGGAAGTAGGGGTATTGCGAGCAGCCGACCTCGGTCAGATTGGCTAGCGCCGTCCCGGTGTACACCCCCAGCCCCGCGCCGAACTGATCAAGCCGGGCGGTGACCGATTCGGTGGTGGCCGGCGTGAACGCATACCACGCGGTGTTCTGCAGCCCGACGCACGACGGGGATGGCTCCGATGGCTGGGTGGTGGCCCCCGCGAGGTCCACGGTGTCGCTGAACGGCAGCGAGGCGATCGCGGTCGCGTCGGCGAAGTCGTCGTTGCCCGGCGGAAGCAGTTGGTTGACGGAGAACTGGAGGCTGCCGCCGCCGTTCCCGCCGCTGCCGCAGCATCGGGCAAGCATGAAGTGGTAGGTGGTCCCTCCGGTCGCCTGGAAGGTGATCTTGGATTGCAGGCCGCTGAAATCGTCGTTGCAGGCGATCAGGCTGAGGGCGCCCTGGGTGCCCGTCCAGGCCGACAGCACCGTGTCGTAGTTGCTCCCGAACGTGTCGGCTTGGATCGTGCTGTTGGCCGGTGGCGTGAAAGCAAACCACACCGATCCGTTGCTCGAACACTCAGTCGGGTCGCTGGGGTCGAACGTCGCCTGGGTGGTGTCCTCTGTGGTGGAGAACGGCAGGCTGCTGATGACCGTGGCATTGGCGAAGTCGTCGTTGGTGGGCCCCGTTGGTGACTCGGCCGTGGTGGTGGGCTCGGCCGTGGTGGTGGGCTCGGTCGTGCTGGTGGCCCCGGTCGTGCTGGGGGGCAGGGTCGTGGTGGTGGGTACGGTCGTGGTGGTGGGCGCGGTCGTGGTGGGGGGCTTCGCGAACGCGGTAGGAGCCGCCAGCACCAGGAGCGCAAGGCCCGTCGTTGCCGCGACCACGAAGCTGACAAGGCGCCTCACGGCCACCACCCTTTCTGGTTCTGACAGGCGCAGGCTGCCATCCTGGAGTTCAGCCGGGTCGCTGTGCCCAGCCGATGAGATAAACGTAGGCCGGGATGATCCCGTTACTGCGGTCTTGTGACGAAAGTGCGCCGTGAGCGAGTCTCACGATCCTCAGGGCGCCGTCGCGGCAGCGGCCGAGTGATGGGGCGCGCGCCGAGGTGCCAACCCTCCCGAACGAGATCCCCGGTCTGTAGCACTATCCTTGGTCGCACCATGTCGAGAAGGGCCGTCAGCGTCAGCCAGTCGCCGTCGCGGCTGGATCGCCGGGTGGTCGCCGCCGCGGAGGCCATGCTGGCCCGGGAGCAGTCGGTCTCCCCCGTCGGGGTGCTCGTGCAGATCGGGTGGCTGCCGTGGGGTCTGGTCGACGACTGGCGGCGCGGGCAGGTCGACTACCTGGAGCGCGTGGCGGCGGTACAGCCCGACAGGCTGGCCGTCGCGCTGGTGCATCTCCGCCGCTGGGCGGCACGCGAGGGGCTCAAGCCGAACGAGGTCGCCTACGTGGCCGCCACGCGCGATCGGCGGCCGCTGCGGTTCACCACCGGCGGCGACCAGGCGGCGGAGCGCGCCTGGCGGACGCATTGGACCCGACCCGACCTGTCCGCGGCGGCGCGGGAACGATGGACCAAGCGGCAGAGCAAGGCGCCTGACCTGGTGGTGATCGAGCCGCTCAACCAGTGGACCTGCACGGGCTGCGGCGGCTCGGGTTCCTACCTGTTCATGGAGGGCCCCGGGCCGCTGTGCCTCGGCTGCGCGGACATGGACCATCTCGTGTTCCTGCCCGCCGGCAGCGCCGCGTTGAGCCGCCGCGCCAAGCAGGCAAGCCGCCTGTCGGCCGTTGTGGTCCGCTTCAGCCGCTCCCGCAAGCGCTACGAGCGGCAGGGGATCCTGGTAGAGGAGGCGGCTTTGGAGGCCGCCGAGGCGCAGTGCCTGGCCGACGAGGACGCCCGCCGTCGGCGCCGCGAGCGGGACCAGCAGCGGCGCGCCGACCAGGACCTGGCGTTCCAGGCTCGGCTGGCCGAGGCGGTCGTGCGGCTGTTCCCGGGCTGCCCCAGCCAACGCGCCGAGGCGATTGCCCGCCACGCCGGCACGCGCGGCAGTGGTCGGGTCGGGCGCTCGGCGGCCGGGCGGGCCCTGGACGAGCAGGCGATCAGGCTCGCCGTCGTGGCCTCGGTGCGGCACCAGGACACCGACTATGATGCGTTGCTGATGTCCGGCGTGCCCCGCACGGACGCCCGCGAGCAGGTGCAGCCCGACATCGACCGGGCCCTGGCGGCCTGGCGGGACCCGTAGACTCCGCCGAGGAGCGGGGAGGCGATGCGGACACCATCCAATGAGTGGCTGGCGGCCACCGCGGCCGAGGCGGAGCCGGTCCCGCAGCTGCGCGCGTTCACCAACTGGGTGGGCGCCGGACGCAAGCTCACCCAGACGGGACGAATCACGCTCGCCGATGCCCGCGAGCTGGTGGTGTTGCTCGGCACCGAGGACGTGATCGACCCCAAGATCGGTGACCGGGTGTTCCGCACCAAGAGCAGCGAGGAGCTGCCCGGGATCACCACGGTCGTGGAGTGGGCCAAGGCGAGCGGCCTGGTCCGCGTGACCAGCGGACGGCTGGTCGCGGTGAAGAAGCGACGTGCGGCGTGCGCTGGGCATGCTCCAGCTGTTGGGAGCGGTCCGCATCGACGGGGAGTCGGTGGAGCCGACCGAGCTTGCGCTGTGGGCGATGCGCCGTAGCCTCGGCGCGCCACGGCCGGGCGACCCGGCCTTCCAGGTGAAGATCACCCTGGCCGGTAGGCCAGCCGCACCACGCCGGAGCCAAACGTCGTCGAGCCGATCAGCTGCAAGCGGACCGGCCCAACACCATCGAAGATCCGCGGCCCGGCCGGCCACAGCGACGGGCTCACCCAGAACCAGAACTCGTCCACCAGACCCAGGGTGGTGAGGGCATGGGCCAGCTCGCCGGCGCCGACGGCGATCAGGGTCCTGTTGTGGCGGTCCTTGAGGGCGGTCACACTCTCGGCCAGGTCGCCTTCCAGCAGGGTGGCGTTCCACGCCAACGGCCCCCGCAGGGTCCGGGACGCCACGTACTTGGGCATGCTGTTCATCCGGTCCGCGAACAGCCCCAGGGTCGGGTCGTCCGCCAGTTGCGGCCAGACCGCGGCCAGTCCCTCGTAGGTCTTGCGCCCCAGCACCATCGCGTCAGCCACCAGGAACTGCTCCAGCGAGACCTGATTGCTGTCGGCGTCCAGCACCAGCCACCCATCGGGCTCAGGCACCGGCGCCTCGAAGGCGCCGTTGACCGTCATGGCGTTGTTGATGACCAAGCGTCCCATCGGGGCCTCCTCGCCGTTCAGCAGGGTGGCTGTCACAAGCCGGTGCGGGTACGACAACACGCCGGACGAACCCTATCGCGCCCAGGCGGCACACCGGCGTCGGCCTCCTCAGCAGACAGCAAGCCCCCGGCTTGACAGACATGGCAGCCTCGTCGGCTAGGACTACTCGCTGGACTGATTGGCGGGCGCGATCGAGGTGGGCGGATGCGCAAGCACATCGTCATGCGGCTCGGCGTCGACCGTCGCGCGACTGACCCGAAGGCGCCGTCTGGTGCTCCTTGACCCGCTTCGCTTCGTCCAAGCCGCCGACGGTGAGCAGACCCGGGTCGTCACCGGTCGCTTCGAGCCAGGCGCCGCCGACTGGGCCTACCTGCCCGTCGGGGTGCCGGCCGGTGTCCGCGAGCTCGCCGTCCGCTACCGCCACGACCGGCCGGCGCCGCCGCCCGGCGTTGCCGGCAACGCGCTCGACATCGGCATCTTCGACCAGGACGGGTACGAGCTCGGCCAGGCCGCAGGGTTCCGCGGCTGGTCCGGCGGGTCCCGCGACCGCTTCGTGATCAGCCGCTCGGACGCGACGCCTGGCTATCTCCCAGGGCCGATCAACCCGGGCAGCTGGCATGTCATCCTCGGCCCCTACACCGTCGCCCCCCAGGGCATGAACTGGACGGTGGAGGTCACGCTGCGCTTCGGCGCGCCCGGGCCGGCGGCCGTGCCCGACCCGGCGCCGCCGCGGGCCGGCGGTCGCGGCCGTTCCTGGTACCGCGGCGACCTGCACCTGCACACCGTCCACTCCGACGGCCAGCGCACCCCGGAGGAGCTGGTCGCCGGGGCCAGGGCCGCCGGCCTCGACTTCATCGTCTCCACCGAGCACAACACCTCCAGCGCCAGCCTGATCTGGGGCCGGCACGCCGGCCCAGACCTCCTCATCGTGGACGGCGAGGAGGTCACCACCCGCAACGGCCACTACCTGGCCCTCGGCCTGCCCCCCGGCGCCTGGGTCGACTGGCGCTACCGGGCCGTCGACGGCGCCATCGACCGCTTCCTGCGCGAGATCCACGGGATGGGCGGTCTGGCCGTGGCCGCCCACCCGCACTGCCCGTCCCTCGGCTGCTCCTGGCGGTTCGGCGTGCGCGGCATCGACGGCATCGAGGTCTGGAACGGGCCCTGGACGGCCGACGACGAGGGCGCGGTCAAGGATTGGGACGCGATGCTGGTCGAGCACGCCCGCGCCGGCCGCTGGATCCCGGCGGTGGCCAACAGCGACGCCCACCGCGAGCCCCAGGTGATCGGCCTCCCCCACAACGTCGTGCTGGCCAGCGACCTGGAGCGGCGGGCGGTCCTGCACGGCGTGCGCCTGGGACAGCTCTGGATGGCCGAGTCGGCGGCCGTCCACCTGGCCCTGACCGCGGCCGCCGCCGGCCGCTCGGCCGGGATCGGCGGGCGCCTGCGGGTTCGGCCCGACGAGCCGGTGTCGGTCCGGCTGCAGGTGCGGGGCGCCCCCGGCCACCTCGTGCGGCTGTTCACCGACCTCGGGCAGGTCCTCGAGACCCGCCTGCCGGACGGCGCCCCCGGCACGGTCGAGTGGACCACCACCCCGCGGCGCTCGGCCTACGTCCGGGCCGAGGTCCGCCGCCCCGAGCCCACCCCGACCACGCCCGACACCATGGTCGCCCTCACCAACCCGGTGTTCCTCGGCCCGGTGATCAGCGGGCGACCTCCAGCCTGACCACCAGGTCGTCCAGGAACACCTCACGGGCCTCCGGGGCGGCGCCGGCGAGGACCAGCCCGGCCAGGTAGGCGGTCACCGGGGCCGCCCGGCGCTCGGAGGAGTGCGCGGCCACCCGGGCCAGCTCGAGGATCGCCTCGATCTCGCCCTGGCCGACGACGGGCGGGTTGGGGCCGAGCAGGGAGCGGACCCGCTCGAGGAACTCGTTCAGCTCGTCCATGGCCGTCCTTCCCGTTGGTGTCCCTGGCGTCGCGCTGTCCGGCAGCACCCTAGCGCGGTGGCTCCAGGCCGGAGTCCCAGGCGGCCAGGTCGGCCGGGTCGTCGAGGTCGACGAAGGAGCGGCCGTCAGGGTCGAGCGCGCGCCAGCTCGCCTCCTCGACGACCAGGGTGCGCAGGGCGGCCAGGAGGCCGAGCAGGGAGCGGTCGCCGGCCGGCTCGGCCAGCCGGGCCCGCGCGGCGGCCAGCGCCGGCGCCCGCTGGTACACCGCCACCAGGGGTTCGAGCCGGGGGCCGCGCCGGCAGACCACCGCCTCGCCCCGTGCCCGCAGCCCGACCAGGTGGGCGAGCAGCTCCACTCGCGGCCCAGGATGGTCCCCGGCTAGGACCAGGACGTGCTCGGCGTCGAGGGCGCCGAGGGCGGCGGCCAGCGCGGCCAGCGGCCCGAGCCCCGGGTCGGTGACCAGCCCGACGGGCGGCCGACCAGGCGGCGGACCGGTGGCCAGGCGGCGGGCCGGATGGCCTTGGGGGGCGACCAGCACCACCGGACGGGCGACCCGGGCGGCGGCCGCCAACGCCAGCGTGGCCAGCTCGACCCCGCCGACCGGCATCGTCGCCTTGTCGCGGCCCATCCGCCGGCCGCGCCCCCCGGCGAGCACGGCGGCTGCCACCATCTAAGCCCCCTTTTGCCCCCTGAGCAGCGAATATAGGCAGCCCTGGACGGTGAGATAGGGCGGTTGCCCGATGCGGCCACCCTACCTCAGGGACGGATCATGGTTGGGACACCAAGGACCGTCGAACCAAGGAGCAGCCTCATGTTCCCCATCACACATCCCGATCTCGTGAGGCAGCTGGTCGACGAGCGGATCGCCCGTCTGCGCGCCGAGGCCGGCGCCGCTCGCAGGGCCCGGGGGTTCCTGGCCAAGCGGAGGCCGGCCCGGTTGGGCGCGCCGGGCGGCGGCTCCGGCCGGGTCGTACCCGCCCCGGCCCCCGTGACGAGCGCCAAGGCCGATCGGGCCGCTTGAGCGGCCCGATCGGTGACCGCCGAAGGCGCGGGGGGGCGCTGGACGGGTAGTGGTCGGGGAAGCTCTCCGTAGAATGGGCGGATGCGACTTCTTCTGCTCCTGCGCCACGCGGCAACCGAGCACACCGGGGCTCGGCTGTCGGGCTGGACGCCCGGGCTGCACCTCAGTGACGGCGGTCGAGCGCAGGCCAAGGCCCTTGCCGAGCGGCTCGCCCCGGTCCCCATCGACGCCGTGTACGCGAGTCCCCTCGAACGCTGCCAGGAGACGGCGGCCGTGCTGGCCGGCGCACGAGGCCTGAAGGTCGAGACCCTCGAGGACCTCGGGGAGGTCCATTACGGCGACTGGACCGGGCACGAGCTCAAGGAGCTGACCAAGCGGCCGCTGTGGAAGGTCGTCCAGGCGACCCCGTCGGCGGCCCGCTTCCCCGACGGAGAGTCGATCTTCGAGATGCAGGCCAGGGCGGTCCTCGCCGTCGAGCGGCTGCGGGAGGCCCATCCCAGGCAGACGGTGGCGGTGTGCAGCCATTCCGACGTGATCAAGGCGCTCGGCTGCCACTACCTCGGCATGCACCTGGACCTGTTCCAGCGCCTGGCCGTGAGCCCGGCCAGCGTGACCGCGTTCGCCTTCGGGCCGGTCCCCCATCTGGTTCGGCTGAACGACACCGGCGGCAACAGCGACCTGGCCCCGCCCAAGCGGGCGCGGCGGCGGCGGGAGGTGGCAGGTGCCTAGTCGTGCCCTCGACCCCGTCACCCGGCTGACCGCCGACGCGGTCGGCGCACCCGGGCAGCGCACCTTCTACCTCCAGGCCGCCTCCGGACCCGACCAGGTCACCCTGCTGGTGGAGAAGGAGCAGGTGCGGCGGCTGGCCGAAAGCCTCCAGGTATGGCTGCAAGAGCTCGCCGCCGACCGGCCCGAGGATCCCGAGGAGGCGAGGGCGGCCGAAGCCGGCGAGCTGGGCCTCGCCGAGCCGCTGGAGCCCGACTTCCGGGTCGGCCAGCTGACGCTGAGCTACGACGCCGAGCGGGACCGGGTGGCGGTGGTCGCCACCGAGCTGCCGGCCAGCGAGGACGACGACCCCGTCGAGCTGCCGGACCCCCTGGAGGTCCGCCTGATCGTGACCCGGCCGCAGCTGCGGGTGCTGGCCCGTCACGGCTCGTGGGTGGTCGCCAGGGGGCGGCCGCCGTGCCCGCTGTGCGGCAACCCGCTCGACCCGTCGGGCCACGTCTGCCCGGCGCTCGACGGCCACCGGCCCTCGTCCGCACCGCCATGACCGCCTCGCCTGATCCCGGAGCGCCCGACCGCGCGGTGGTCTCCGAGGCGCGGGCGCTGGCCTTCCTGGCCGAAGGCGAGCTCGAGCTGCTGGGACGGATCCCCTGGGCCTCCAACGCCACCATGCTGGCCAAGGTGGCCCACCACGACCTGGACGGTCTCGCCGTCTACAAGCCGGTCAGGGGCGAGCGGCCTCTGTGGGACTTCCCGTCCGGCACCCTCTACCGTCGCGAGGTCGCCGCCTACCTGGTCTCCGAGCAGCTCGGCTGGCGCCTGGTCCCCCCCACCCTGATCCGCGACGGCCCCCTCGGGGTCGGCTCGGTCCAGCTCTACATGGACGCCGACGCCGAGGTGACCGCCTTCGAGCTGCTGGCCGCCGGAGACCCCGCCCTGCCCCGCGTCGCCGCCTTCGACGTCGTGGTGAACAACGCCGACCGCAAGGCCGGGCACTGCCTGGTCGGCCCCGACGGCCGGGTCTGGGCCATCGACCACGGCGTCTGCTTCCACGAGGAGCCAAAGCTGCGCACGGTCCTGTGGGACCTGGCCGGTCGGCGTCTCGAGCGGACGGCCGTGGCCGACCTGCATGCCCTGGCCGGCCAGGTTGCGGCTGGCGAGCTGGGTGACCGGCTGGGCGAGCTGCTCACCCCCGGAGAGGTCGGCGCGGTGGCGCGGCGGGCCCAGGCCCTGGCCGAGGCGGGCAGGCTCCCGGCCCCGGGCGGCGGCCGCGCCTACCCGTGGCCGCTCGTCTGACCGCAACGGTGGGCCGGCGGCGAGCGGGGCAGTCAGGAGCCGGCGAGGGAGCGGAAGGCGGGGTAGTGCTCGAACAGGTGGCCGGTCCTGCGCCGGACGACCTTGGCGACCGTCCACTCCTCGCCGTCGCGGACGAACCGCTGCGGTCGCAGGGAGGCCGGGATGGCGCGCAGCGTCGCCTCCACATGCCGGTTGCTGGCCCTGAGCGCCTCGGTCGGGTCGGCGGGCAGCGCGATGGCGGCGGCCGTCTGCCGATCCAACAGGGTGGCGGTGTAGACGACGTCGAGCGCGGCGATGTGGCGCAGCTGGTCGTCGATCGACTTGTCGAGCTCCTGAGCACCGGGCGGGGTCGTCCGGGTCCGCTGGTCGGGTCTGGCCCTGTCATGGAGGTCGAGCAGGTCGGCGCAGACAAGCGCCCCGACCGTGAGCGCGGACTCGAGGTCCTCGTCGCTCGGGGGGACCAGGTCGGCGTCGAACCGCAGCCCCCTGGTCCCCGGCTGGGGCCGGAGGTGCTCGGCGACCTCGACCTCGACCGTGTCGACGGAGGCCGGCAGACCGTGCGCGGTCAGCCAAGCCAGGTGGTCGGCGACCGTGGCGGGGACGGCGGCCATGGCCTGCTCGAGCGTGGGTGCGGAGGCGAAGCACCCCGGCCACCCGTCGAAGAAGACCAGGGTTTCGCGGCGCCACTGCTCGATCAGGGCGCGGAAGGTCGCCACCGCGGTACCTCGCTCTCAGACGACCTGGGCGACCTCCGCATAGTGACAGGCGGCAGGGTGTCCCTGGCCCCGGTCAATGAGAGCGGGCGGCTCGTCGATGCACTTCTGGCGCTCGAGCTCCGACAGCTCGTTGGCGAACTTCTGGCAGCGGGTCCGGAACCGGCAACCGCTTGGCGGGTCGGCCGGGCTGGGAACGTCGCCGCTGACGATGATGCGCCGGCGCTCGCGCTCCTTCCGGGGGTCGGGGATCGGTACCGCGGAGATCAGGGCCTGGGTGTAGGGGTGGGCCGGGCGTTCGAACAGCGTGTCGCGGTCGGTGATCTCGACGATCCAGCCGAGGTACATGACCGCGACCCGGTCGGCGATGTGGCGGACCACGCTGAGGTCGTGGGCGATGAACAGGTAGGCCAGGTTCATGTCGTCCTGCAGGTCCTCGAGCAGGTTCACCACCTGGGCCTGGATCGACACGTCCAGCGCGGAGACGGGCTCGTCGCAGACCACCAGCTTGGGCTCAAGGGCGATGGCGCGCGCGATCCCCACCCGCTGGCGCTGGCCGCCGGAGAACTCGTGCGGGTAGCGGTCGGCGTGCTCGGGGGCCAGCCCCACCTTCTCGAGCAGCTCGGACACCCTGTCACCAGGGTCCAGCCCATGGATCCTGAACGGCTCGGTGACGATGTTGCGCACCGTCATGCGCGGGTTCAGGCTCGCGTAGGGATCCTGGAAGATGATCTGCATCTCCCGGCGCAGCCGGCGCATCCGGTTCGTGTCGGCCTCGGTGATCTCCTCACCCTCGAACCTGACCGACCCGGCGGTCGGCTCGACCAGGCGGAGGACCGCCCGCGCCGTGGTCGACTTGCCGCAGCCCGACTCCCCCACCAGCGCCAGGGTCTCGCCAGGAGCCACGCCGAAGGAGATGTCGTCCACCGCCCGGACGTCCCCGATCTTGTGCTTGAAGACGATGCCGGTGGTGATCGGGTAGTACTTGACCAGGTTGGTGACCTCGAGCAGCGGCTGGGTCACGGCTCCGTCCCCGTTCATGGTCGGCTGGCTCCATCCGGTCCCGGGTCGATCGGCATGACGTGGGCTGAGGCGGCCGCGGCCGCGGCCACCTCGTCGCTGTGGTGGCAGGCGGCAAGGTGGAGGCCTCCCACGGCGACCTCCCGGGGGGTCAGGGGAGGGACCTCGCTGCGGCAGACTTGGGTGGCGAACTGGCAGCGCGGGTGGAACGGGCAGCCGGTCGGCACCCGGATGAGGCTCGGCGGCTGGCCCGGGATCGGGTCGAGGCGCTCGCTGCGTCGCTGGTCGAGGCGGGCCAGGCTGGACAGCAGCCCGAAGGTGTAGGCGTGCCGGGGCTCGTAGTAGATGTTGTCGATGTCGCCGACCTCGGCCACCTTGCCGGCGTACATCACCAGGACCCGGTCGGCGTGGGCGGCGACCAGACCAAGGTCGTGGGTGATCAGCACGATCGCCGTCTTGCGCTCCTCCTGCAGCTTGACCAGCAGGTCCATGATCTGCGCCTGCACGGTGACGTCGAGCGCCGTGGTGGGCTCGTCGGCCAGCAGCAGCACCGGGTCGAGGGCGAGCGCCATGGCGATCATCGCCCGCTGGCGCATCCCGCCGGAGAACTGGTGCGGGTATTCGTCGGCGCGCTGCCGCGGGTTCGGGATGCCCACCTCGGCCAGCAGCTCCACGGCCCGCTTGCGGGCCGGGATGCGGCCGAGCTTCTCGTGGACCTGGATCACCTCGGCGATCTGGTGGCCCACCTTGAACACCGGGTTCAGCGAGGTGAGCGGGTCCTGGAAGATCATCGAGACGTCCTTGCCGCGGATGCCGCGCAGCTCCTCCTCGTGGAGCTTGAGCAGGTCGCGGCCGCTGAACATGATGCGGCCGCTCGGGAAGCGCCCCGGCGGCACCGGCACCAGCCCCATGACGGCCATGGCCGACACCGACTTGCCCGACCCCGACTCACCGACGATGCCGAGCGTCTCGCCCGGCGCGACCGACCAGCTCACACCGTCCACGGCCTTGACCACCCCGGCGTCGGTGTGGAAGTGGACGCGGAGGTCCTGGACCGACAGCAGCACGTGGTCGTCGGCGGCGAACCGCGCCAGGGCGTCGCTGCCGACCGCCATGTCCTCGGTGGCCATCCCTATCGGAGCCTCGGGTCGAGGGCGTCGCGGAGACCGTCGCCCATGAACACGAATCCCAGCACGGTGTAGACGACCGCCATGGCCGGGAAGAACCACAGGTGGTCCTTGTAGCCGAAGAACGGCTGGCCGGCGGCGACCATGTTGCCCCACTCGGGCACCTCCGGGCTGACGCCGGCGCCGAGGAAGCTCAAGGCGGCCGCTCCGACGATGGCTCCGCCGACGCTGACGGTCGCGAACACCAGCACCGGCGCCATGGCGTTGGGCAGGACGTGCCGGGTGACGATGCGCCAGCGCCCGGCCCCCAGCGAGCGGGCCGACTCGACGTACTCGCTCTCGCGGATGGACAGGATCGAGCTGCGCAGCAGCCGCGACACGGTGGCCCAGCTGAAGATGGCGAGCGCGAGGATCACCGGCAGGACGCCGCGCCCGATCAGCAGGATGATCACGATGGCGCCGATCAGGAACGGGAAGGCGAAGAAGACGTCGGCGATCCGCATGACCACCGTGTCCCAGGCACCGCCCAGGTAGCCGGCGATGGCGCCGAGGGTGACCCCGATGGCCAGGGCCAGCACGATCGAGGTCAGGCCGATGGCCACCGCGATCCGGCTGCCATAGATGATGCGGCTGAGCTGGTCGCGCCCGACCTCGTCGGTGCCGAACCAGTGGCGTGCCGAGGGGTTGGCCAGGGTGTCGTCGAGGTCCTGCCCGTAGGGGTCGTAAGGGGCGAGCAGGGGGGCCAGGAGCGCGATCAGGAACACGCTGGCGACCACCGCGAGGCCAAGGACGGCCAGCTTGTTGCGGAAGAAACGGCGCCGGAGGTCGCCGAACTGGGTCTGGGTGCGGATGCCGACGGCAGCCGCCGAGGACTCGGCGCCGGCGAAGGTGCTGCCCGGCTCGGCCTGGGCGACCTGGCCCTCGCCGGTCGGCACCACGGTGGAATCCACCGCGGCGGGCGCCTCCAGCGGCGGATGTGATCGGGCTCTTGGTGGAGACTCCTCGGCCATGGGGTGCTCCGCTCCTCGCTACTGCAGCCGGATACGCGGGTCGAGGAACCCGTAAAGGGTGTCGACCACGAGGTTGACGACCACGAAGATCGCCACCGAGTAGGTCGCGATGCCGAGGACCATCGGGTTGTCCTGGGCGCCGATCGCGGTGACCAGCGCGCTGCCGATCCCGTTCCAGTTGAAGATGACCTCGGTGATCAGGGCGCCCCCCAGGAGCGTGCCGAAGTCGATCCCGATGAAGGTGACGACCGGGATGACCGAGTTCCGCAAGGCGTGCTTGAGGATGACCGTCCGCTTGGTCAGGCCCTTGGCGAAGGCGGTGCGGATGTAGTCGGCCCGGAGCACCTCCAGCATGGTGCCGCGCATGAGCCGGGCCACCAGCGCCGTGCTGACCGAGGCGAGGGTGACGGCGGGCAGGATGTAGTGCAACGGCGTCTCCTGGCCCGACAGCGGCAGCCAGCCGAGCTTCAGGGCGAAGACCTGCTGGAGGATCAGGCCGGTGACGAAGGTCGCAAAGCCGACGGTGAGGGTCACCGCGACGGTCACCAGCACGTCCCAGAACGAATAGCGGAAGACGGCGGCGACGATGCCGGCGATGACGCCGATGATGATCTCGAAGACGATCGCCGTGAGCGCGAGCCTGAAGGTGTTGCCGATCTTCTCCCAGATCACGTCGTTGACGGGCCGTCGCAGCCGGAACGACTCGCCGAGATCGCCCGTGGCCACATTCCCGAGGTAGGTGAGGTACTGCACCGGCAGGGGCTTGTCGAGGTTGTAGCGCTTCTCGAGCGTCTCGCGGACGACGGGGTCCCGGACCCGCTCGCTGCCGGCCAGGCTGCCTATAGGATCGCCCGGCAGCACGAAGAGGCAGACGAACAGGATGAGGCTGGCGCCGATGAGCACCAGGATCATCTGCAGGAGGCGCCGGAGGATGTACTTGCCCACTGGGATCCCCCTTGGGTGCGCTGCTGGCCCAAGTCTGCCCGAACGGGGCCGGAGGTTCCAGCCCCGGCCCCGTTCGGCTCGCCGCTACCGCGTCACTTCTGAGCGGCCGTGACCAGGGTCGGGTTCTCGAAGAAGTCGAGCTCGACACCGGTCCACTTGGTCGCGTCGAAGGCGCGGTACTGGGTGCGGTTCCACAGCGGGATCAGCGCCAGGTCCTGGCCGATGGCGATCTTCTCGGCGGCCTGGATGTGCTCGAGGCGCACCGCCGGGTCCTTGGTTGCCCGTTCCTTGGCCAGCTCGGCGTCGAACGCCGGGTTGTCGTAGCGACCCCGGTTGTCGAGGCCAATGGACGCCTTGGAGAGCAGCGGGTAGAGGAAGTTGTCGGGGGTCGGGTAGTCGGCGCCCCAGGCGGCGCGGAACAGGCCGCTGGCGTTGGGCGCCTGCTCCTTCTCGAGCAGCTCCGCGAACGGGTAGGGCTCGATCTTGACCTTCAGGCCGAGGTTCTCCTTCAGCTGCTGCGCCACCGCCTGCACCCAGGCCTCGTGGCCGCCGCCGGTGTTGAAGGCGAACTTCAGCTCCGTCCCCGGCTTCAGCCCGCCCTTGGCGGCGAGCTCCTTGGCCTTGGCCACATCGAAGGCGCAAGCCTCGCAGACGCCGGCCTGGTAGTAGTCCCCGAAGATGGGCGGGATGAACGCGGTCGCCTTGGTCTGGTAGCCCTTGAACACGCCCGAGATGATCTTGTCACGGTCGATCGCGTAGGAGATCGCCTTGCGGGCGTCGACGTTGTTCAGCGGCGGGTTCTTGACGTTGGGCAGCAGGTAGTTGATGCCGTTGGTGTCCTCGCGGATGAAGCCGCCCTGCGGCTTGTACTTCGCCTCGGCCTGCCCGTACAGCTGCGGCGGGATGCGGGAGTAGTCGGCCTGGCCGCCCTGGAGGTTCTTGTACTCCAGCTCCTGGGCCGTCTCGGACGGGAGGATGGCGATCTCCACCCGGTCGATCTTCGGCTTCTCGCCGAAGTAGCTGTCGTTGCGGACCAGGGTGATCTTGTTGTCGTGGTCCCACGGCCCCTCCATCTTGAAGGGACCGTTGCCGATCGGCAGGTCGTTGTGCTGCTTGTTGTTGAACGCCCCGGCCTCCTTGGACACCGGGCTGTACACCGAGTGCAGGGTCTTCCGGTCGAACTCGCAGTCGGGCGCGCTCAGCTTGACGACCAGCGTGTTCGGGTCCGGGGCGGTGACCCCGGAGAAGGTCTTGGCGCCCTTGGTGTTGAGCGCCTCGTAGCCGTCGATGCCGGCCAGGTGGTAGGCGACGTCGGAGGCGGCGTCCTTGCTGGCCACACGAGTCCAGCCGTCGATGAACGACTGCGCGGTGACCGCTTCGCCGTTGGAGAACGTGGTGCCCTGGCGGAGGTTGAAGGTCCATACGTTGCACTTGTCGTCCGAGGTCCACTTCTCGGCCACCGCCGGGGTGAGCTCGAGGGTGTCGTTGTTGATGCCGACGAGGCCATTGTAGAGCTGTCGGGTGACCAGGATGCCTTCGGACTCCTGGGAGTTGTAGGGATCGATGGCGGTCGGCTCGACGATGCCGAGCCGGAAGGTGCCACCGGTCTTGGCGGCCGGGGCCTGGGCGCCGTCTCCGTCTCCGCCGCCGCACGCGGCGGCGACCAGCGAGAGGGCGAGGATGGCGAGCGGCAGGCGGATCCGCCTACCAGAGCGTGAACGTCGCATGCTTGGATACCTCCAATATCCCCCAGCTGACACGGATGAGCGCCTCCAGCCCTCGACGGAGCCGAGGCGGCTACGTGTTGGAGTGAGGCCGCTGACCCTCCTTCCACGGCCGCGGACTCACCCGAGCGCGCTGCCACCCGCGCGCGCCGCAACGAGCCGTCGACCATCTCCCACCAAGCCGGGGGCAACGCCGCTCGGTTCCAGTTCCCACCATGGCGCGAAGCAATCACTGACCGGCAGGTCTGTCCTGCGGATCCCTCCGCGGTGAGCGCCGCGGCCCTCGGACGTACCGGACGGAGCCTACCATAGAGCGCCTGGTCAAGCGCACCGGCGCGCCGCCCCGCCGGGCGCTCCGGTCACGGTCATGCGCGCCCGGCCCCGTGCAGGCGGCCGGCCAGCATCCGCACCTGGCGGTCGCAACGGGCGGCCAGGTTGAGGTCGTGGGTGGCGAGCACCACCGCGGCGCCGTGGCCGGCGGCGGCGAGCACCAGGTCGAGCACGGCATCCCGGGTGGCCGCGTCCAGCTCGGCCGTCGGCTCGTCGGCAAGCAGAACGTCGGGTCGGACGACCAGAGCACGGGCCACCGCCACTCGCTGCTGCTGGCCGCTGGACAGCTCCTCGACCAGTCGGTCCTGGCCTTGCCCGAGCCCGACCGCAGCCAGCGCGGCCGCCGCCCGCCGCCGCACCTCGGCACGGGCGAGCCGCTCCGCCTGCAGGGCCAGCTCCACGTTCTCGGCCGAGGTGAGCAGCGACACCAGTCCGTGTCCCTGGAACACGACGGCGACCCGCGGTCCGGCCTGGCCGGCCATGCCGAGCCGCACCATGCCCGCGTCGGGCCGCTCCAGGCCGGCCAGCACGTGCAGCAGGGTGGTCTTGCCGGCGCCGGAGGGGCCGGTGACCGCGACCCGCTCGCCACCGGCGACCGTCAGGCTGGCCCGGTCCAGGATGCGCCGCCCGGCCCGCTCCACCACCAGCTCGCTGGCCTCGAGCGTGAGCCCGCTCACCTGGCCCCGTCCCTCGGGCCGACCCCTCCCACCACCTGCCCGGCCGCAAGCGTGAGGGTCCGCCCCATGACCGCGCCCACCATGGGGTCGTGGGTCACCACCACGATCGTGGTGCCGAGCTGACGGTTGACCCCGCGCAACAGCTCGGCCACCCGACCGCTGTTGTCCTCGTCGAGCTGGCTGGTCGGCTCGTCCGCGAGCAACAGCCGGGGCTCGTTGCAGAGGGCGACGGCCACCGCCAACCGCTGCTGCTCGCCGCCGGACAGGGCCTGCATCGACTTGGGCCCGGCATCGCCCAGCCCGACCAGGCCGAGCAGCTCGCGCGCGCGCCGGCGCCGGGCCGCACGCCCTCGACCGCTGGTTCGCTGGACGAAGCCCAGGTTCTCGAGCGCGTTGGCATAGGGGAGAAGATTGCGGCCGGGGCTCTGCAGCACCACGCCGACGTGGCGCGCGCGAAGCGCCGCGCGCTCCCGCTCGGCGGCCCGCACCAGATCCCTGCCCTCGACCACCAGCCGCCCCGCGGTCGGGCGGAACAGCCCCGCCAGCAGGGAGAGCAGCGTCGACTTGCCCGACCCCGAGGGGCCGAGCAGGGCGAGCGTCTCCCCGCGGGCGACCTCGAGGTCGACCCCGCGCAAGGCGGTCACGTCGGCGCCCTCGCTCCGGTAGACATGCACGAGGCCCTGGCCGTGGGCGGCCAGGGCACGGTCGGCGGCCGCGTTCACGCCTGCGACTCCCGCAGCCGGCCGGGCACGGCCAAGCGCATCAGCAGCGCCGTGGCCAGACCGATGCCGGCGCCCACGGCCGCGGCCATCACGGCGACCAGCAGGCCGAGCGGGCGCGGGTCGGGCTCCAGCAGCACCGGAGGGAACACCGGGCGGTCGTTGTAGAGCGGCACCGCGGGCACCACCAGCCGGGCCGCCAGCAGCCCGGCCGCCACGCCGAACACTATTCCCGCACCGAGCACCATGGCCTGCTCGAGCAGCACGCCGGCGGCCAGGGTTCGCCGGCGCACGCCGATCGCGCGCATAGCGGCCAGCTCGAAGGCGCGGCGACGCCCGAGCAGGTACAGGTCGAGCAGGGTGCCGCTGGCGGCCAGGAGCGCCGCGACCCCGGCCCCGACCAGGAACAGCAGCATGCCGAGCGAGGGCGGCTGGCGCCCGAACAGCTCCTCCCGCTGGCTGGCCAGTCGCTCGCCCTCCACCGCCAGGCCGGCCGCGCGCAGCCGGTCGGCCAGGCCGTCGGGGGCTCCCTCGGCCAGCCAGACCTCGGTGCGCAAGTGGAGCCGGCGCCCGGTCGCACGCCGCTCCAGCTGGTCGAGGTCGACCCAGGCCCCGTACGGACCGGTGCCGGGCACGGCGGCCACGACCGCGACCGGGCGCAGGTCGATCGGACGGCCGTCCAGGCCCGGCCCGCGCAGCGGGCGGCCGGCGGCCCTCGCCTTGGCCAGCGCGTCGGCGCCCACGATGGCGGGTAGCGCGGCCCCGGCCGGCGCCCGCAGCTCGGCCAGGAGCGCGGCCAGGGGACGGTCGGCCAGGTCGGGCCGCCAGAACCCGACCGCGGCCAGCCGCCCGGTGTCGACCCCGACCAGCTCCACGTCGGCGTTGGGGGTCGCGCTGGTGGCCACGGCCATGGCCAGCCGGCCTCCCGGGTCGGCCGCCCGCACCTGCCCGCGCGGGCTGGCCTGGTCCGGGGCGCGTACGGTCAGCACTCGCGCCGCGCCCAGCTCGGCCACCGCCCGGTCGTGTCGGTTGCGGCCGAACACCGACCAGCCCGCGACCGCGAAGCTGGCCAGGCCGACGGCGGTGGCGAGCACGACCACCAGGCGGAGCCCGGCCGGGCGGCGCGCCACCTGGCGGACGGCAAGGAACGCCCCGAGGTGTGGGGACGCCCGGGTCGGGCGGTACGCCGCCCGGCACGCCGCCGCCAGCAGGCGCGCCCCGACCAGGGCGGCCATCAGGGTGATCAGACCGGGCACGAGCAGCGCGGTGGCCAGGAAGTCGCCCCGCTGCCCATGCCCGAGGGCGCCGCCCAGCAGCAGCACGGTCAGCCCCGCTCCGGCCGCGACCAGCGTGACCGCCTCGCCGAGGACCTGGTGACGCCCCGGCCGGCCGGCGGTCGCTCGCCGAGCCAGCTCGGGCACGCTGCGCCGCAGCACCTGGACCCCCGAGAGGAGGGCCGCGGCAAGCACGCCGACGAACGCCGCCCCGGCGCCGGCGAGCGCACCGGGAGGGACCGCCACGGGGGTGCTGGGCAGGAGCTGGGCGGCGCTCACCAGGCCGATGCCGGCGCGTCCGGCGAGCACGCCAAGAGGGACGGCCGCCACCAGCAGGAGCAGGACCTCCAGGAGGCCGAAGGCGAGCAGGGCGCTGGGCGGGAAGCCGCGCAGCTTCGCGAGGGCGACCTCGCCGGAGCGGGCCGCGCTGGCGTTGGCGGTCATCATGTAGAGCACGAACCAGCCGAGCCCGAGCAGCTGGGCGATCACGCACACCACGGGCAGGTTGAGGGCCCGGCGGTTGATCGCGGCGGCGCTCAGCACGTTCCCCAGGAAGGTGGTGACGTGCGCGCCCGTGGCGCGCTCGTCCAGACGTCGGCGCACCCGGTCGGCACCCGCGCGCAGCGCGGGCAGGCCGGCCAGGCGGACCTGGGCGGGGTCGAGGGCGAGGTCGACCACGACGCGCGCGAAGGTCCCCTCCGGGAGCTGCTCGAAGGTGGCGGCCGGCGTGAAGACCGCGTCCACGCGGGTGCCGTCGCTCGGCTGGTAAGGCTGCGAGGCGACGTAGCCCCGGCTGTGCCAGTAGAACCCGTCGGGGTCGCGGGGGACGTACACGCCGACCACGCGCAGGGTCTGCGGAGCCACCTCGGCGGCCGCGCCCCCGCCGGGGCGCGTGACCTGCAACGGGCGGAAGCGAAGGTCCTGACCCACCCCGCGCTCGACCACCAGCGCGGTGGGGGCGCTGATGATCGCCTCGCCGGCCGCGGCCGGGCAGCGCCCGCGGTCCAGCCGGACCTGATCGCAGACGCCCTCGCGGTGCACCATCCGGCCCGTCGCGACCAGCGAGTCGCGCTCATCGAGGACGAAACCGTCGAGCTCGACCCCGCCGAGCTGGGGACGGTGGGCAGGCAGGCCCTCGGCGGCCCGGGCGACGGCTGCGGACAGCCCGGCAAGCATGCGCGAGCCGGACGCCTGCACCCGCTCCACCTGGAGCCCGGTGGCCACAGTGGGCCAGGAGCGGAGCTCGTCCTGCAGCAAGGACTCCTGGGCCGCGCGCAGGTAGATCGGACCCCCGGCGGCCGCCGCGATCACGAAGGTGGCCACCACCAGGACCACCAGCGCGATGCCCCGCCGCCACCAGATACCCCGCAACGCCAGCACAATCGCGTCGATCCACGACCTCCCATGTCCCACCACGGTCGGTCCGGCTACCGCGGCCTTCGCGGGCCCGTGCGCCGATCAGCCTACCGTCCTCGCCGTCGGAGCCGCCGCTACTCGTCCATGATCGGCGCGGCACCCCGGAACAGGACAACGGTGATGACGGTGACGACCAAGACGCCGCAGCCCCCGACCATGAACGTGGTCCTGGCAGACGTGAGGTCGAGCAAGACCCCACCGAGGCCTCGAGCGACCGCGCCTCCAAGGAGGGTCGCCGCGCTGACGACTCCAAAGACCCGCCCCCGGTGCGAGCGGGGCACGCTGCCCTGCACCAAGGTGTCCGTCGCCACCACCTCCAGCCCGTTCCCGGAGCCCGCGACCGCCTGCGCCAGCGCCGCCAGACCAACGGCGGGGGCCAGCCCGGTGGCGAGCCCACCGGCGCCCGTGAGGAGCAGCCCCAAGGTGAAGACGCCCACCGCTCGTCCAGCATGGGTCAACATGAGGGCAAAGGAGCCGAGCGCAAACCCGACGCCGTACACCGAGGCCAGGATCCCGTAGCCCAGGGCGCCCGCGCTCAGGTCTTCGCGGGCCAAGAAGACCAGGGCCACGTCATCGACGGCGGCGAACAGGACCCCGAAGCCGAGCCCGATGACGAGGACCCGGGCCACGGGATGGCGCAGCGCATAGCGCAGGCCTTCTCCGGTCCCCTTGACCAGCCCGACGCCGTCCTCCTCGGCGGCTTCGGGAGGAAGCGGCGGGAGCGTGCGCAGGAGGGCCGCCGAGACGGCAAAGCTCAGGGCGTTCCCCCACAGGGCCCCCCGGATGCCCGCGACCGCGATCAGCAAGCCGCCGACGACCGGTCCGATAGCCCCCTGGAAGGTGAGCGCGATCCCCATCCATGCGTTGGCACGGACGAGGTCCCGGGAGGAGATGAGTGTCGGTACCGCGCTGCGGGCTGCGGGGGCGAACAGCGTCGCGAGGATCGAGGCGGTGGCAACGAGAGCAAGGAGCGCCGGAAACGGCCGCGGCGCCGCCCCCATGGCCCCGTAGACCAGCGCCTGCCCGACCGCGGCCCCGATCATCAGCCGGCGTTGATCGACGCGGTCGGCCACGGCACCGGCCAGCGGGCCGAGCAAGGTGGGCAAGGTGTTGGCGAGCAGCAGGGCCGAGACGGTCACGCCCGTCCGCTGGCTCTCCTGGACGTGGAGGACGAGGGCCACGAGCGCAGCTCCGTCGCCGATGTGAGAGATCGCCTTCGCGGCCCACAGGCGAGCGAACTGCGGATCACGCCGGAGGAGCCACCGGCTCACCTCGGGTTCGGGTTCGGGGCGGCTGTCGTTCGGCATGAGATCGGCAGGCTAGCTCGGACGCATGCATCTCGCCGCGATGTGGGTCGACCCGCGTCACCATCGCCGAGGCAGCGAGATCGGAGCCGGGGAGAACGCTCGCACAGCAGCCGAAACGCCTCGTCCGCCGCCTGAACCGCGCAACGTAGTGTGGGTGTTGGAGAACCTCGGGCGCTGGCTCCTGTCAGCGCCGACGATTACGATTGCCTGGAGTCTCGGGGTGGGAACCTGCGCGATGAGGATCGGTAGACCTTGGGTGCTGCTGCTCGCCGCCTTGCTGCTGGTCGCGGCCTGCGACGGCGGAGGCGACGTGAGCGTCGCTCGGCGGGAGCCGACTAGGGCGGTCAAGCGGGGCACGCTGCGAATCGTCAACCAGAGCGACGTCGAGGCGCTCGATCCTGGCATCGCCTACGCGGCCACCGACCTGGCGCTGTTGCGGGGCATGGCACGCGAGCTGTACTCGTTCGACAGCCGACTGGAGGGTGAGCGGGCCCTGGTGCCCGTGCCCGACCTGGCCGATGGCCCCTACCGGCTCTCACCGGACGGCCGCACCTACACGTTCCGGATCCGCCGCGGAGTCAGGTACGCCCCTCCGGTCGACCGGGAGGTCCAGGCCGAGGACTTCATCTACGCGGTCGAGCGCCAGTTCCACCCAAAGCATCCGTCGCCCAACCCCTATGCCGTCCTCATCAAGGGAGTGGCCGAGTTCGCGGCCGGCAAGGCCAAGTCGATCTCCGGGATGCGCGCGCCCAGCAGCCACACGCTCGAGATCACCCTCGACCAGCCGGCCAACGACTTCCCCAGCATCCTCACCCTGCCCTTCTTCTCACCGGTGCCAGAGGAGCCTGCCAGCAGGTACGAGCCGGGCCCGGAGTACGCCAAGCACCTGATCGCGTCCGGGCCCTACCGGCTCAAGCAGTACACGCCCGGCAAGCTCATCGAGCTGGTCCGCAACCCGAACTGGGACCCTCGGACCGATCCCCTGCGCAGTGCCTGGGTCGACCGGATCACCGTCACCATCGGCCGCTCAGAGGCTGGGATCCAGCAGGCCATCGAGGACGGGGAGGCCGACCTCAACCTCGACGGCGTGCCCCCGCCCAACGCCGACCTGCAGCGCCTGTCCAGCGACCCGATGCTGGCCAAGCAGTTCGCGGTCGAGACGACCGGCTGCGTCCACTACCTGACCCTGCAGATGGACGCCGGGCCGACCACCAAGCTGGCGGTCCGCCAGGCGGTCAACTACGCCATCGACCGGCAGGGGGCGGTGCTGGCGCTGGGGGGCCGCTACGCCGGCGAGCCGGCCTCCACCATCCTCTCCCCCACCCTGGAGGGCTACAGCGCCTTCGACCTGTACCCGTCGCAGGACGCCGCCGGCGACCCCGACAAGGCAAAAGAGCTGCTGGCCAAGGCCGGCTACCCCGACGGGGTCACCCTGACCTACGTCGGGCAGTCCTCGGAGAAATGGAAGGCGCTGTACGAGGTGCTGCGGTCCTCGCTGCTCAAGGCCGGGATCCACCTGAAGCCGACCTTCTACAAGGGGTACGACGCCTACACCAAGTCGCTGCGGCTGCGGTCCAAGCGGGACGAGCACCACCTCGGCGCCGCCGGCGTCTGCCCCGATGTCCCCGGCAACGGTAGCCGCTCGATCATCGGCGTCCTCCTCGACGGGCGCATCATCTCGCCGACCTCCAACAACAACTTCGGCAGCTACGACAACGCCAAGGTCAACGCCCTGATCGACCAGGCCTACGGGACCCGCGACACGCAGGCCCGCAACGCCCTCTGGGGCCAGATCGACCGGCTGCTGATGGAGGATGCGGCCTGGGCGCCGCTGGTCTACGACCGGAAGGCGTTCTTCTGGTCCTCGCGCGTCAGGAACTGGACCTTCACGCCCTGGCTGAGCGATCCCGACATCGCCAACCTCTGGCTGGACCCCAACACACCCTGAGCGGGAGGGCTTCCGCCACCATGGCAGGGTGACGACTCAAGCCCCCCAGGGACGCCTGCTCCGGCGCGGCCTGCGCGTGATCGGTCGGCAGGTCGCCCTCCACCCCCAGATGGACGGCTGGTCCAGCAAGGCAACCACGACGAGCTGCTGGCGGACCAGGGGGGCGCCTACGCCCGGCTGCACGGCAGCTGGATGGCCAGCCTGGAGACCGGCGGCCAGCCGGCGGACGCGTGGTAGCCTCGGAGCATGCTTCCCGCCGATCTCGCCCATCTCCGCATCCCTTCGGCCCCCACCCTCTCTCCCGACGGCCGCCTGCTGGTGGTCGCGGTGGCCAGGATGGACCTGGAGGCCAACGAGTACCGCAGCGACCTGTGGCTGGTGCCGGCCGACGGCTCGGCCCCGCCCCGCCGGTTCACCTCGGGCAAGCGGGACGCCCGGCCGCGGCTCTCTCCCGACGGCCGCATGCTCGCCTTCCTGCGGGCCGGCGAGGGTGAGAAGCCGCAGCTCCACGTCATGCCGATCGACGGCGGCGAGCCGCGCCGGGTCTGCGAGCACCCGCTCGGGGTCGAGTCGTTCGCCTGGAGCCCCGACTCGAACCGGATCGCCTACGTCGCCCGGGTACCCGAGCAGGGCCGCTACGGCACCGAAAAGGACGTCCCGCCGGAGAAGGAACCGCCCCGGCGCATCACCACCTTCCAGTACCGCCTGGACAACCTCGGCTTCACCTTCGACCGGCGGCCGCACGTGTTCGTGGTCGATGCGCTGGCCGCCGACGCCGAGCCGGTCCAGGTCACCCGCGGCGACTACGACCACGGCGACCCAACCTGGAGCCCGGACGGGCGCAGCGTGGCCTTCGTCTCCGCCCGCCACGACTCCCGCGACGAGGACACGGTCAGCGACATCTTCATCGCCCCGGCCGAGGGCGGCGACGCGGTCAAGGTGACCGCGACCGACCTGACCGTCGGGCGGCCGGCGTTCTCGCCCGACGGGGCCACCGTGTGGTTCGTGGCCGCGGCGCCCGACCTGGCCGGACGCGCGACGGTGCTGTGGTGGGTCCCGGCAGACGGCTCGGGCAAGCCCGAGCGGCTGACCGACCCCGAGCGCTTCGAGCACGACCCCGCCATCGGCTCCGGGATCCTGCCCCTGCTGGTGGACGAGGAGGCGGTGACGACTGTCTCGCTGAACCGCGGGGCGGTCAGGCTGCTGCGCTTCCCGGTCGACGGCGGCGAGCCGCGGGAGCTGATCGGCGGCCAGCGCACCGTGCACGACTACGACCTCGCCGGCGGAGTCGTCGCAGCCGTGGTCAGCGACCCCGCCTCCGCCGGCGAGGTCGTGGTCGTCCGGGACGGGCAGGAGCGGACCCTGACCGACTTCGGGGCGCTGCTGTCCCGCTCGGCTTCGCTGCGGCCCATGCACGAGGTGGCGGCGACAGCCCCCGACGGCACGGCGGTCCACGGCTGGATGCTGAAGCCGGCCGGCGCCGGACCGTTCCCGGTCCTGCTGATGGTCCACGGCGGGCCGTTCGCCCACTATGGATGGACGCTGTTCGACGAGGCCCAGGTGTATGTCGGCGCCGGCTACGCGGTGGTGATGGGCAACCCGCGCGGGTCGGCCGGCTACGGTCAGGCCCACGGCCGGTCGATCGTCGGCGACCTCGGCAACCTGGACAGCCAGGACCTGCTCGCCCTGCTCGACACCGCCCTCGAGGACCCGGACCTGGACGGCGACCGGGTCGGGGTGATGGGCGGCTCCTACGGCGGCTTCATGACCACCTGGCTGGTTGCCCACAGCGACCGGTTCACGGCCGCGATCAGCGAGCGGGCCTGCAACGCCTTCGACAGCTTCGAGGGCTCCAGCGACATCGGCTGGTTCTTCGTCCCCCGGTACAACGGCACCGACCCGGAGCGGGTGGCCGCCCAGAGCCCCCTCACCCACGTCGACCGGATCCGCACCCCGATGCTGCTGATCCACTCCGAGCAGGACTGGCGCTGCCCGGTCGAACAGGCCCAGCGCCTGTTCGTCGCCCTCAAGCAGCGCAAGGTCGAGGTCGAGCTGCTGCTGTTCCCGGGCGAGGGCCACGAGCTGACCCGGTCCGGACTGCCGAGCCACCGGGTGGCCCGGTTCGAGGCCGTGCTCGACTGGTGGCAGCGCCACCTCAAGCCACACTGACGAGCTCGGCCCGGCGCGCTGACCCGCCGTCAGCAGCCCGAGGACCCGCCTGGGGCGGCGTCGAGCAGGCTCCGGGCCGCCAGATCCTGACGGAGCCGGTCGGGACCGCGGAACTGGACGGCGTCCAGGCCAAGCTCCCGGGCGGCGGCCACGTTGGCCGCCGAGTCGTCAATGAAGCAGGTCACCGCCGGGGCCAGCCCGAAGCGGTCGAGCAGCAGCTGGAAGATCCGCCGGTCGGGCTTGACGATCCGCTCCTCGCCCGAGACGACCACGCCGTCGAACCAGCTCAGGAACTCGTAGCGCTCCCGGGCGATCCCGAACGTCTCGGCCGACCAGTTGGTGAGCGCGTACAGTGGCACGCCGGTCGCGCGCAGCTCGGCCAGCAGCTCGACCGCGGCCTCGATGCCGCCGCCGAGCATCTCCGGCCAGCGCTCGTGGTAGGCGGCGATGGCGGCGGCGTCGGCCGGGTGGCGCTCGACCAGCTCGGCCACCCCCTCGGCGAACGGCCGCCCGCGGTCCTGCTCGAGGTTCCACTTCGGGGTGCAGACGGTGGCCAGGAACTCCTCCACCGCCGCCTCGTCGGCCAGCAGCTTTCGGTACAGGTACCGCGGGTCCCAGTCGATCAGGACCCCGCCGAGGTCGAACACCACCGCCTTGGTCGCCACCAACCGGCCTCCTCGATCGCCGTATGCTCGCTTGTCGACACGTTGGGCGGCCACCGCCGGCGCCAGCCGGCCCGTCTCCTTCACCTCCGTCCTGGACCCTGTCTGGCGCCTAACGCCCGACCGCGTAGGCCTGGCGGCCGCGGGGGTTGGCGGCGGCGAGCAGGAAGCCGGTGGCCGGGTCGCGGCCGGCCGCGCAGGTGCGGCCGAGCGACCAGGAGTCGGCGACCTCGACCAGGTGGCCCCTTGACCGCAGGCCGTCGACCACGGCCTGGTCATGGCGGGCCTCGACCACCAGCCGCCCCGGGGCGGCCCGGCGCGGCCAGAACGAGGACGGGAAGTGCTCGGTCTGGAAGGTCGGGGCGTCGATCGCCTGCTGGAGGTCGAGCCCGAAATGGACGTGGGCCAGGAAGAACTGCAGCGCCCACTGGTCCTGGGCGTCCCCTCCGGGTGTCCCGAAGGCCAGGCAGGCTTCGCCGTCGCGCAGGGCCAGCGAGGGGCTGAGCGTCGTCCGGGGCCGCCTTCCCGGGCGCATCGAGCTGGCCAGCCCCTCCTCCAGCCAGAACATCTGCGCCCTGGTGCCGAGGCAGAAGCCGAGACCGGGGACGATCGGGGAGCTCTGCAGCCAGCCGCCGCTCGGGGTGGCCGCGACCAGGTTGCCGTGCCGGTCGATGACGTCGACGTGGCAGGTGTCGCCCAAGGTCGGCTCCCCCGACCCGACCAGGGCCTCGCCGGACGCGGGGCCGGGCCCAACCGCTGGCAGGCGCGGCGCCCGCCCGCCGGGCGACCCCGGGCGCAGCTCCATCGACGCCTCCTGGCCGACCAGGGCCCGCCGGTGCCGCGCGTAGGCGGGGTCGAGCAGCCCGTCCAGGGGCAGGTCGAACGCGGCCGGGTCGCCGTACCAGGCCTCGCGGTCGGCGAAGGCGAGCTTGGCGCACTCGGCCGCCGTATGGACGTAGGCCTCGCTGCCGAGGTCCATCCCGGTCAGGTCGAACCCCTCCAGCAGCTGCAGCTGCTGCAACAGCACCGGACCCTGCCCCCATGGGCCGGTCTTGCAGACGGTCCAGCCGTGGTGCTCCAGGCACACCGGCTCCTCGACCGTCGCCCGCCAGCCATGCAGGTCGTCGCCGTCCAGCAGGCCCTTGTGGCGGTGGCCGCTCACGTCCATGACCTCGGCGGTGGCCAGGTAACCGGCGATCGACTCGGCCACGAAGCCCTCGTAGAAGACGCCAAGGGCGGCCTCGATCTGGCCGTCCCGGTCGGTCGTGGCCGCTTCGGCCTCGGCCAGCAGCCGCCGCCAGGTCGCGGCGAGGGCCGGGTTGCGCAGGCGCCCGCCGGGGGCCGGGACGCCGCCGGCCAGCCAGACCTCGGCCGAGGACGGCCACTCCTCCCGGAACAGCCGCTCCATGGCCCCGATCGCCCCGCCGATCCGGGCCACCGCCGGGAACCCGGCCTCGGCGTAGTCGATGGCCGGCTCCAGCACCTCGCGCGGACGCAGCGTGCCGTGGTCGCGCAGCAGCAGCATCCAGGCCCCGAAGGCGCCGGGCACGCAGGCCGGCAGCAGCCCGGTGCCGGGGACCAGGTCGAGGCCGAGGTCGCGGAACCGCTCGATGCTGGCCGCTGCCGGAGCCGGGCCCTGCCCGTCCACCACCAGCACCCGGCCCTGCCCGGCGGGGGCGGCCAGGATCGGCACCTCCCCGCCCGGCCCGTTCAGGTGCGGCTCGACCACCTGGAGCACGAAGCCGGCGGCGGCGACGGCGTCAAAGGCGTTGCCACCCCGCTCCAGCACCGCCATTCCCGTCGCCGAGGCCAGCCAATGGGTCGAGGAGACCATGCCGAAGGTCCCACGGAGCTCGGGACGGGTCGCGAACACGCCCCCTAGCATATCCAGGGAACACCGGAGGCTATCGCCGGCGGCGCCGTAATGGCTTGCGGGTTCGGCCGGGGGGCGCCGATCATCGTGAGCAGCCTCCGTCGCAAAGGACCTGTTCACCATGCTCCGCGTCATCGACCTGACCGTCGAGGTGGGTCACCGCCTGCTCGTCGCCGAGGCGAGCTTCACGGTCGCGCCCGGCGACGTCGTCGGGCTGGTCGGACCGAACGGGGCCGGCAAGACCAGCCTGCTGCGGGCCATCGGCGAGGCGGCCCGGGGCAGACGCCGCCCGGGGATCGACCTGGTCGGCCAGCTCGCCTGGCTGCCCCAGGAGTCGCCGCCGACCACCGCCTCGACCGGCCTGGCCCGGCTGCTGTCGGCCCGCGGGCTCGACCGGGCCCGCCACCAGCTGGAGGAGGCGAGGCGGCGGATCGACCAGAGCACCGACGCGCGGGCCCGCGACCGGGCCATCAAACGGTTCTCGGGCCTGCAGGAGCGCTTCGAGGCCGAGGGCGGCTACCGGGCCGAGGCCGAGGCCCGCCGGGTCGCGGCCGGGCTGGGCGTCCCGGCCGGCGGCCTGGACCGGGCCCTGTCCGGCCTTTCCGGTGGGGAGCGGCGCCGGGTCGAGCTGGCACGGGTGCTGCTCAGCCAGGCGACCACCCTGCTGCTGGACGAGCCGACCAACCACCTGGACGCCGACGCCAAGCGCTGGCTGGCCGGGTTCCTGGCCGACTTCAGCGGCGGCATCCTGCTGGTCTCCCACGACCTGCCGCTGCTGGACCGCGACGTCACCGGGGTGCTGGTGCTCGACCCGCTGACCGCCTCGATCGAGACCTACAAGGGGACCTGGACCCAGTACCTGGAGGCACGGGAGGTCCGGGCCATGTCCGAGGCCAAGCAGCGCAAGGTCCTGGAGCGCGACATCAGGCGGCTGTCGGCCTTCGTGGAGAAGTACCGCCACGCCAACGAGACCATGGCCCGGCGGGCCATGGTCACCGAGCGCCGGGTCGAGAAGATGAAGGCCCGCCTGACACCCGAGCGCAAGGGCGGGCGCCGGGTCGCGGTCCGGTTCCCCGACCCGCCGCCCTCCGGCCGCTTCCCGCTGGACGCGGTGCAGCTGTCCCGCTCCTACGGCGGACCGCCGGTGTTCAAGCAGGTCTCCTTCGACCTCCAACGGGGGGAACGGCTGCTGGTGCTCGGCCTCAACGGGGCCGGCAAGACGTCGCTGCTGCGCATCCTGGCCGGCATCGACCCGCCCGACGAGGGCGAGGTCCGGCTTGGCCACGGCGCCCAGCTCGGCTACTACGCCCAGGAGCACGAGGGCCTCGACCCCGAGGTCAGCGCCATGGAGTCGCTGCGCGAGGTCGCCAAGGCCCCCGACGACGTGCTCAGAGGCGTCCTCGGCCACTTCCTGCTCGGCGGCGACCAGGCCCACCAGCCGACCCGCACCCTGTCGGGCGGCGAGAAGACCAAGCTCGCCCTCGCCCGACTGGTCCTGGGCCGGCACAACGTGCTGCTGCTGGACGAGCCGACCAACAACCTGGACGCCCAGGCGGTCGAGGCCGTCCGCTCCGCGCTCGAGACCTACAAGGGCTCGGTCATCCTGGTCAGCCACGACACCCCGTTCGTGCAGAGCTTCGAGCCCGACCGGGTCCTGCTCATGCCCGACGGCGCCCTGGACGTCTGGACCGAGGACTACCTGGACCTGGTCGCCCTGGACTGACCGGCCGTCGCCGGAGGACCAGGTCGACACCATGGCCGCCTTACGCTCCTCGTCGAGCTCGACGATACCGCGCTCGCTCAGGCTGCTCAGGACGTGGTCGACCATGTCAAAGGAAGGCCGAGGGGTCCCCCCGGAACCCCTCGGCCGGCCTGGCCCCCCAGGCCTAGGCCGCTGGCGCCAGCAGGCGGAGCCGGCTTGCTCTTGCGTTCGTCCAGCCCACCCGATCGGTTCACTCGACGCGGAGAAGGGATTCTCTAGCCGGACGAGCCGCTCAACCCGGCCCTCCAGTCGTCCGATGGGGGTGAGGATCCCGTCCCCGGCCCTGGAGCGAGCCATGTCGCTGGTCTTCCCCGAGGAGCAGGCCATCCGGCTGCTGCGGACGGCCGAGGAGCAGGACGTGGCCGCCGGCGGAGTGTTCTCGGCCGGCCCGGCCGGGGTGCAGGTGTGGAGCGAGCCCTGGAACGGCGAGGGCGGCACCAGGGGCAGCAGCGTCCAGCTGGGCGGCGTGGAATGGACCGCCAACGCTCCGACCCGGGCGTACGTCACCATCCACCGCTGCCTGGTCACCCAGGCCGGCCAGGCCCGCGGGATGGAGCCGGCCGACGTGCTCAAGCTGGTGCTCGACCTGGCGGGGCTGCCGACCGACGGCGTCCGCGCCAACCTCGCCGGCGCGGAAGGCCGCTAGCCCCCGAACTGGACCCCGCGCTGGTACGCTCGCGTCGGTCCCGTTCTCTTCCGGAGGTTGCTCAATGACCGATGCGAACCTTGTGCCCATCGTCATCGAGCAGACCAGCCGTGGCGAGCGTTCCTTCGACATCTTCTCCCGGCTGCTCAAGGACCGGATCATCTTCCTTGGCACGCCGATCGACGACACCATCGCCAACCTCGTCATGGCCCAGCTCCTGCACCTGGAGAGCGAGGATCCCGACAAGGACATCTCGATCTACATCAACTCGCCCGGCGGGTCGATCACCGACCTGCTGGCCATCTACGACACCATGCAGTACGTCAAGCCGGACGTGTCCACCATCTGCATGGGCATGGCGGCTTCGGCGGCGGCGGTGATCCTGTCCGCCGGAACCAAGGGCAAGCGCTACGCCCTGCCCCACTCGACCATCCTGATCCACCAGCCGTCGGGCGGGGCCCGTGGCCAGTCGGCCGACATCGAGATCCAGGCCAGGGAGATCCTGCGCCTTCGCAAGCTGCTCGACGAGATCATGGCCAAGCACACCGGCCAGACGGTCGAGAAGATCGCCAAGGACACCGACCGCGACTTCATCATGAGCGCCGGCCAGGCGCTGGAGTACGGCATGGTCGACGAGATCATCACCGCCCGCCAGGTCGTGCCCGTGATCGGCTCGACCACGGCCCCCCAGGGCGTCTCCCGCCCATCCGGCGACGGCGACGGCACCGGGCCCGTGCCGACCGCCGCACCCCCGGCCTCCTGACCCGTCCACCTCGTGACCGTGTTCGCCATGCTGCGGCACGACTTCGAGTCGCACATCACCGACGCGGTGCGCGCCTGACCGGCCGTCGGCCGCGCGGCTTCGCCGAGCTCGCCCGTGACCAGCAGCGCTCTTCAGACTCCGACCAGCACCGGCCGCAAGCGCTGATCCGGTCAGGCGTCGATCAGCTCGACGGTGACGCCCTGCTCGGCCAGCCAGGCCTCGGCGCGGTCCAACTGGTCGGGGGGGCCGGAGAGCTCGAGCAGGAACCAGGCGACGCCGGACTCGACGTCGACGTTGGCCCGGCGGACGTTGACCACGGCCGAGGTGGCCCGGACCAGGCCGTGCAGGATCGGCTGGTGGACCAGCTCCGGGGGCAGGGTGCAGTGGACCAGGCGCCTCATGGGGCCTGGTCCCCGATGATGGCGTTCATCGAGCCGGAGCGGAAGCCTTCCAGGTCGAGGGTGACGTAGGCGAAGCCGAGCTCGCGCAGGCCGGTGACCAGGCGGGACCGCCGGTCGGGGCGGACCAGGTCGGGGATGGCGTCGACCGGGACCTCGACCCTGGCCAGGTCGCCGTGGTCGCGGACCCGCAGCTGGGCGAGGCCGAAGGAGCGGAGCAGGGCCTCGGCCCGCTCCACCCGGGACAGCCGGGCCGGGGTGACCTGGACGCCGTAGGCGATCCGGGAGGCCAGGCAGGCCGCGGCCGGCTTGTCGGCGGTGCGCAGCCCCATGCGCCGCGAGGCCTCGCGCACCTCGGCCTTGGAGAACCCGGCCACCACCAGCGGGGTCAGCACGCCGTGCTCGGCCGCCGCCCGCTGGCCGGGCCGGTGGTCGCCGAGGTCGTCGGTGTTGGTGCCGACGGCCAGGGCCAGCCCCTCGCCGTCGGCCAAGGGGCCGAGGACCTCGAACAGCTCGTCCTTGCAGAAGAAGCAGCGGTCGGGGCCGTTGCCCAGATAGCCGGGCCGCTCGCCCTCATGGGTGGGCACGACCAGATGGCGGGCGCCCAGCTCGGCGGCGAGGGCGCGGGCGTCGGACAGCTCGCGCTCGGCCAGGCTCGGCGAGACGCCGGTGGCCGCCACCGCCAGCTCCCCCAACGCCTGCACGGCCGCGGCCAGCAGGAGGGCCGAGTCGGCCCCGCCCGAGAACGCCACCATCACCCCTCCGGTGGCCTCCAGCTCCCGCCGCAGCACGGCCAGCTTGCCGTCCAGCACGTCCATGGCCAACAGTCTAGAACCATGCGAAACGGCGGCCCCCCCAGGGACCGCCGTTCGCGTGGAGTGGACCTCAGAAGTCCATGTCGCCACCGCCGCCTGGCATGGCGGGGGCCTTCTCCTTCTCCGGCTTGTCGGAAACGACGGCCTCGGTGGTGAGGAACAGGCCGGCGATCGAGGCCGCGTTCTGCAGCGCCGAGCGGACGACCTTGGCCGGGTCGACGATCCCCGCCTTGAACATGTCGACGTATTCGCCGGTGGCCGCGTTCAGCCCGTGGCCCGGGTCGAGGCCGCGGACCCGCTCGACCACCACGCCGCCCTCGAGGCCGGCATTGAAGGCGATCTGCTTGAGCGGCTCCTCGAGCGCCTTGCGGACGATCGAGGCGCCGGTCGCCTCGTCACCGGTCAGGTCGACCTTGGCCAGGACCTCCTGGACCCGGAGCAGGGCCACGCCGCCGCCTGCGACGATGCCCTCCTCCACCGCCGCGCGGGCGTTGGAGACGGCGTCCTCGATGCGATGCTTCTTCTCCTTGAGCTCGACCTCGGTGGCCGCGCCGACCTTGATCACGCCGACCCCACCGGCCAGCTTGGCCAGCCGCTCCTGGAGCTTCTCGCGGTCGTAGTCGGAGTCGGTGTTGTCGATCTCGGCCCGGATCTGGTTGACCCGGCCCTTGATGTCGTCGGGGTCGCCCTGGCCCTCGACGATGGTGGTCTCGTCCTTGGTGACGACCACCTTGCGGGCCCGGCCGAGCAGGTCGATGCCGACGTTCTCGAGCTTGAGGCCGACCTCCTCGCTGATGACCTGGCCACCGGTCAGGATGGCGATGTCGGCCAGCATGGCCTTGCGCCGGTCACCGAACCCGGGAGCCTTGACGGCGGCGCTCTTGAAGGTGCCGCGGATCTTGTTGACCACCAGGGTGGCCAGGGCCTCGCCCTCGACGTCCTCGGAGATCACCACGACCGGCTTGCCGCCCTGCATGACCTTCTCCAGCACCGGCAGCAGGTCCTTGACGGCCGAGATCTTCTGGTTGGCGACCAGGATGTAGGGCTCGTCGAGGACCGCCTCCATGCGCTCGGGGTCGGTGACGAAGTACGGCGAGATGTAGCCCTTGTCGAAGCGCATGCCCTCGACCGTCTCCAGCTCGATGCCGAAGGTGTTGGACTCCTCGACCGTGATCACGCCCTCCTTGCCGACGACGTCCATCGCCTTGGCGATGACCTCGCCGATCTCGGGGTCGCCGGCCGAGACGCTGGCCGTGTGGGCGATCTCGTCGCGGGTCTCGATGTCCTTGGCCTGGTTCTTGATGGCCTCGACGGCCAGCTCGGTGGCCTTCTCGATGCCCCGCTTGAGGCTCATCGGGTTGGCCCCGGCGGCCACGTTGCGCAGCCCCTCGCGGACCAGCGCCTGGGCGAGGACGGTGGCGGTGGTGGTGCCGTCACCGGCGATCTCGTCGGTCTTCTTGGCGACCTGCTTGACCAGCTCGGCGCCGATCTTCTCGAAGGGTTCCTCGAGCTCGATCTCGTTGGCGATGGAGACACCGTCGTTGGTGATCGTCGGCGCCCCCCACTTCTTCTCGAGGACGACATTGCGTCCCTTGGGGCCCAGCGTCACCTTGACGGCGTCGGCGAGCTGGTTCATCCCCCGCTCGAGGGCGCGCCTTGCGTCCTCATCGAAGGCGATGATCTTGGGCATCGTGTGGCTACCTCCCCTGTTCGGATGGCTTGCCTGGAGGACCTGTCTCCGGTTGGCAATCCCGGATGTTAGCACTCAGGATGGTCGAGTGCTAAGCCCAAGTGCTATCACGACGATCGGGCCGAAGTCCAGCCTGGAGAGGACAACATCGTGCGGATCGCGGTCGTTGTCTTCGAGGGCTGGAACGGAGGACCGCCCAGGGCTCAGCGCTTCCAGAAGCTCGGGTTGCGTGGAGGCGGCTCGGTTGGCGGTGGGGACGCCTGGCCGCCGGCCGGGTCGGCGAACGCCCGCAGGACGGCAAGGGCGCGGTCACGGAGCCGAGCCAGCTCGGGCTGGCCGGAGGCGCTCGGTCGGGTCAGCGGAACCAGCTCGTCGGCCAGGTCGCGCAGGGGCCGCAGTTCCTCCTCGGCGGCGCCGACCGATTGGAGGTCGGCGACGAGGGCGCCCAGACCGACCCCGACCAGGCCGAGGCGCCGGTGCAGCTCCGGCCCGGCCCCGAAGGACAGGTGCCCCACGACTGGCCGGTCGTCGGGGTGGAGCCGGATCACGGGGGGCGGGGGGAGGGGGTGGGTGCCCTCGAGCAGGTCGGCCAGCTCGGCGGCCCGGCGGCGGTAGGGGGCGAGCTCCGCACCGGCCAGTGGCTGGCCGGCGAAGCCGCCCGAGCGGGGCCGGCGCGACCCGCCGGGCCCGACCCGGCCGGCGACCCTTCCGAGCCGGCCGTCGGCCTTGCCGATGGGACCGGCGGGGCCGCCGGCCGCGGCCGTCCGGCCGAGGGCCGGGCCCGCGGCCTGCAGCCCGCCGACGGACATGCGGGCCATCGGCATGGCCGCGGCGGCCAACCCGACCCGCTCGAACATCCCCCATCCGGCGGGGGCCTCGACCGGCTGAAGGACCCGGTGGACGGTCCCGCCCTCGTTCACCACCTGGACGTCGGCGGCCACGAAGGCGGTGAAGCGGCAGAGCACGCCGAAGCGGAGCGAGGTCTCGACGATCCGCCGCTCCAGCTCCCGGTCGCGTGCCGGGTCGGTGGCGTAGCGGTCCTCGAGGTCGCGCAGGCGGGCGCGCGCCCAGCTCGCCGCCAGGGTCGGGGCGTGGCCGGCGGTCGCCGGCACGGTCGCCGACCACGGCTGGCCGGCGGGGTCCCGGCCACGGACCGTGACCGCGCCCTCGGGTGGGCCCGAGAACCGGCCGCTCAGCACCAGCGGTGCGCCGGCGAACAGCGCCGGCAGGCGCCGTGGCGCCAGCGACTCCAGGTCGACCTCCAGCCCGGCCGGCTCCAGCTCCAGGTCGGTCACCACCGGCGCCCCGATGCGCCGGTGGACGCGGTCCATCACCGCGTCCAGCCGGTCCTCGGACTCGACCAGCTCGCAGGCGCCTCCGCCGAGCCCGGCCAGCCGCTTGAGGAAGCCCTCGTTGACCGCGGTGTCCACCCCGACGGTGTAGACCCGAACGCCGCCGAGCCGCGGGGCGAGCAGGCGCAGGATCTGGTCCTCGTTGCCGACCTGCCCGTCCGTCACCAGCACCAGCACCGGATCACGGGGTTCACGGCCGGGGCCGGCCCCGGCGTCGGTGAGGTGGTCGAGGCCCTTGGTGAGCGGGGCGGCCATCTCCGTGCCGCCGCGGGCCTCGAGCCGGGACAGGAACTCCACCGCCTGGAAGCGGGCGTGGTCGGTGGCCGCCTGCAGGCCGTTCCCGAGCATTGGCGGCGTCTCGACCAGGTTGTCGAAGGCGAGCAGCAGGAAGCGGTCGCGCTCGGTCAGCGAGTCGACCATCCGGGCCACCGCCCGACGGGCGGCCACCATCTTCCAGCCGGCCATGCTGCCCGACCGGTCCAGCACGAACGCGACGTCTCTCGGGGTGCCGGTGCCCGCGCCGACCGGGGGCAGCAGCGTCAGGGCGAAGGTGCCCTCGTCGTCACCCCGGCGGTCCTGGGCGGCGGCCAGGGCGGTGGTCACCGCCCCCGAACCGGTGTGGAGCCGGAGCACGAAGTCGCGGTTGACCCGCTCCCCCGGCTCGACCCGGACCACCCTGGTCCCGTCGCGCTGCTGGTCCACCACCGCGTGCAGGCTGGAGCGGACCTCGCCCAGCTCCAGCCCGGCCGGGTCGATCTCGACCCTGATCGACAGGGCGACCGGGTTGGGGAAGCCGGGCAGCAGCACAGGCGGCGTGATCCTGGACGCGTCGGGCACCGCGCCGGTGTCGGGCACGATGCCGTCGCCGACCGGCTCGCCCTCGAGCGGCGACCCGGGGATGTAGCGGGGCGCCACCACCAGCGGGAACCGGAAGGTGGCCTCGCCCTCGTCCCAGGGCAGCGGGCCGGTCATCACCATCCGGACCGTGACCCGCTCGCCCGGGAGCAGGTTGCCGACCCGCATGGTGAACACCCCTGGGCGCTCCTCCTCGGCGATCGATGCCCTCCGTCCCTCCTGGATCGCCGTGTCGTAGGCGGCCCTGGCCTCGCCGCGCTCCTTGAGCACGCCCTCGACGACCCGCTCTCCGACCTCCATGCGGAACTCGGTCACGGCGGCGCGGTCGGGCAGGGGGAAGATGTAGCTGGCCTCGAGCGGCTGGTCGAACCGGTTGCCGAAGGTCTGGGTGAGCGTCACCCGGGCCACCAGGCCGGCGAGCGCCGCCGCCACGTCGACCGCTTCGAGGGGCAGGTTGCCGCGCTCGGTCGCGACCGTCCCGAGGCCAGCCTCCTCGCCGCTCGTCGCCGTCTCCTGGTCGGTCAGCAGGGGCAGGTAGGACGTCATGGGTGCTCCCTTCCGGGTTCGGAGCCGGCGAGCCCGCGGGCGCGGAGCGCGTCCAGCAACGGGCGGGCGGCATCCACGATGGCGCGGAGGTCCGCCGGTTCCAGCGTGCGACCCGGGTCCAGCAGCAGGGTCGCCCCCGCTCCCAGCCGGACCCCCCGCAGGGTCGCGACCCCGTCGGCCCGACCGCCATCCGGTGCGGCGGGGGCCGAGTCGGCGGCGCTGCGGGAGGTGGGCGGTGGTTCGCGCCAGAAGCCGGCCCGCTGCGCCTTCCCGCGGGCCGGCAACGTCCCGCCGGCCGCCGTCCTGGCCCCTTGCGGGACCGGGTGCCCGCCGGAGGCCAGCCCGTCCCCCGAGCCCGGGAGCTCGCCGGAGGCCAGCCCGTCCCCCGAGTCCGGGACCAGGTGCCCGCCGGAGGCCAGCCCGTCCCCCGAGTCCGGGACCAGGCCGGCACCCGGCGGGGTGACGAGGGGCGTGAGCCGACGGCGCGGAGGAGCAGGGGCTGTGAGGGGCAGGCGGGCGACCCGGGCGAGCTGGGTGTCGGTGGCGCCGGCCAGCTCCTGCTGGATGGCCACAAGGGGCAGCCCCCTGGCCTGGAGGCGCTTGACGGCCACGAGCTGGAGCAGGTGCCGCGGGCCGTAGAGCGCCGTGCGCCCGCGGTGGGCGGCCGGGCGGTCGACCAGCCCGATGGTCGTGTACCAGCGGATGGCCCGCCGGTCCGGGACGTCACGCACCCGCCCGCTGGGCTGGCCGGGGTAGTCGACCGCCAGCGCGGCGCCGACCCGCTCGGCGAGCTCATCGAGGGTCCAGCGTGGTTCCTCCATGCCGGTATGTTGACACTGTCATATGACAGTGTCAAGTAACCACGGTCGCGTAGACGATGAGGTTGTCCCGGTAGTGGCCGGTGGCGCGGTCGAAGCTGCCCCCGCAGGTGATCAGCCGGAGCACGGGCTGGCGGGTGTGGACCCAGATACGCCCGGCGGGCAGCGCCGCCTTGGGCCGTCGCTCGACCCGCTCGACCACGAACGACCGGGACGCTCCCCCGGCCGGGCCCGGGCCGTTCGACGATGTGAGCCCCGC
>DASYSE010000083.1:0-61395 GCA_036003705.1 Actinomycetes bacterium
GCCGATCCACCGGGACACCCCCTTGGGGTTCCCCGGACCCGCGCCGATCCACCGGGACACCCCCTTGGGGTTCCCCGGACCCGCGCCGATCCACCGGGACATCCCCTTGGGGTTCCCCGGACCCCTCCGTCCCGGCCAGCAGCTCCTCCAGCTTGGCCTCGGCCTGCTCGGGCGAGTCGGCGCTCTTGATCTCGGCGGCCCGGCGGACGATCTCGGCGATCGGCCAGAAGCTGCTGCCCTCGGCGTCCGAGGGGCACTGGCCGTACAGCGCGGTGGCGGCGTCCTCGAGCGCGTCGACGGCCGCCGCGACCAGCCGGGACTTGCCGACCCCGGCGGGACCGAGCACGGTCAGCAGGTGGCAGGTCGAGGTCCGGACGGTGCGCTGGAACACCCAGTCGAACAGCTGCAGCTCGGCCAGCCGGCCGACCAGCGGGCTGTCGTGGCTGCGGGCGTGCCCGAGCGCGTCCGGGGACACGTCCACCAGCCGCCAGGCTTCCCCGTCCAGTCCCTCGACCTCGACCGCGACCAGGGCGTCGCGGGACAGGTGCCAGGTCCGCCGGTCGAGCAGCACCTCTCCGGGCCCGGCGGCGGCCTGCAGCCGGGTGGCGAGGTTGACCGCCTCCCCGATGACCAGCGGGTCGCCGCCGGCCTCTTCGACCATGACCTCGCCGGTGGCGACCCCGATGTGGACCTCGATGGCCGGCCCCCCGTCCTCGTCCAGCTCGGCCACGGCGTCCTGCACGGCCGCGGCCGCTCTGACCGCCCGCAGGGCGTCGTCCTCGCGCACCACCGGGACCCCGAACACGGCCACCACCGCGTCGCCGATGAACTTCTGCACCAGGCCGTGGTGGCGTTCCAGCACCGCCTTGGTGCGCTCGAAGAACCGGGCCATGACCCGCCCGAGCGACTCCGGGTCCAGCCGCTCCCCGAGCGCGGTCGAGCCGGTCACGTCGCAGACCACCACCGTCACCACCTTGCGGGCGCCGCGCCGCCGCTCGGCGGCCAGCGGCGCGCCGCAGTTGAGGCAGAAGCGGGCCCGCTCCGGATTGTGCTCGCCACAGTTGGCGCAGGTCAGCATGGCCGCTCCGCCCCGCTCAGCTGCCGTCCCGCCGGTGCCTGGCCACCTCGGCCAGGGCGGTGCGGTCGATCCGGTCGCCAGGAACGACCGCCACCCGGCAGGGGGTCACGGCCCGCAGGGTCGCCGTCCTGCGGCCCCCCTCGAGCACCGCCATCTCGCCCAGGATGGCGCCGGGGCCGACCTCGGCCACCAGCTCGCCGTCCTGCTCGACCGCCAGGATCCCGTCGAAGAGGAGATAGAGCTCATCGCCCGGGTCGCCCTGCCCGACCAGAGTCTCGCCGCGGCGCAACCGCCGGAACGGCGGGTCGGAGCCGATGATGATGCGCGACAGCTCCCGCTCCAGGACGCTCTCGACGGCGGTGACCACCGCCGGCGACTCCTCATCGCCCCACGGGTTCTTCTCGCCGAACGACTCCCTATACCAGATGTCGAAGTCGATCAGCCCGGTCTTGGCCGTCAGCGCGCCGTCGTGACCGTAGATCCAGTGCCGCGGGAACGAGCTGGCCCCGACCACCTGGAACTCCGCCGTGGAGTCGGCGTGGATCACCAGAGCGAGCGTCGACCACACCACCGGCCCGGTGACCTGGAGGAACGGCCGGCGGCGGACCCGGCGGGGCGACGGCATGCCCGGCCTGCCCCCGGCCGTCTGGGTGAAGCGGACGAAGCCGTCCCCGACCTCGGGCTCGTCGCGCAGGTCGGGGAAGCTGACCCCGCAGAAGGTCAGGCCGATCCCGGCCAGCTGCATCCGGGTGTAGCCCATTCGCCCTTGGCCGAGGTGCCCGTGCCCGGTGATCCGCCCGTCGTCGTCGACCTCGATGTAGGCCCGCAGCACGTTGGCGAAGCGAATGGCGCTGGAGGCGATCAGGGCTTCCAGGTCGTCCAGCCGGTCGGGCGGCGGCAGGTCGTAGTGGGCGACGCCCAGCTCGAAGGGCATCTTCACCACCCCCTCGATGGCATCCCTCGGTATCCACGACACCGAGGTCACCGAGGACTCGATCCTCACGCGAGCAGCACCTCCAGGCAGGCCGGTTCGGGGCACGGCAGCACCCATGATGCACGGTCCGCTGAGCAGGCGGGTCGCCAGCGTCTCCACCGCCCACCGCAGCCGTTCCGGGCTGCCCTGGTCGCCAGGTCTCCTCCGGCCCTCTCAGGTGTTCTCCTCCGGAGTCGCCCCAGCCCTTGTAGGCCGGTGAGAACGCCCCGCTCGGGGGGTTACGCGGCGTCGTGGTCGGCCGCCCACGGGGCCTCGCAGGCGCAGCAGGCCCAGTGACTGCTGGGCAGCAGCGGGCAGCGCTCGGCCCCGGCGACCGGCCGGCCGCAGAACACGCAGTTGGTGGTTCCTGCCTCGTCCATGAGCGGTAAGGTTCTCCTGGTCGCTCATGTCCGAATAACGTTCGTGGACGCGGCTCGTTAGGATCCTCGTCATGGTGTCGAACCGGCCAGCCCCGTCTGAGACCGCGGTTGCGGTGGTGCTGGTGACCTACCAGAGCGCCCGTGACCTGGCCATGTGCCTGGGATCGCTGGAGCGGGCGGCCGGGCCGCACCCGCTGGAGGTGCTGGTGGTCGACAACGCCTCCACCGACGCCAGCGTCGAGATCGCCCGCGGGTACGGCGCCAAGGTGATCGAGCACCACACCAACCTGGGCCTGTCCAGGGCGATCAACATCGGGGTGGCCGCCACCGGGGCGCCGTGGCTGCTGATCGCCAACCCCGACACCTGGCTGGCCCCGGGGTCGCTGCGCCGGCTCATGGCGACCGCAACCTCCGGCCCGCGGATCGGCTGCGTCGGCCCCCACCTGGCCAACCCCGACGGCTCCGACTACCCCACCGGGCGGCGCTGCCCGTCGCTGCTGATGGGCGCCGCCCACGCCGCCCTGGGGCCGGTGTGGCCCGACAACCCGGCGACCCGCCGCTACCACATGGCCGGGGTCGACCGGACCCGGCCGCTGGAGGTCGACTGGGTCTCGGGGGCCTGCATGCTGGTCCGCCGTCAGGCCTTCGAGCAGATCGGCGGGTTCGACCCCGGCTATTTCATGTACTTCGAGGAGATGGACGCCTGCCTGCGACTGCACCGGGCCGGCTGGCTGGTCGTGTTCGACCCGCTGGCCGAGGTCAAGCACGTGGTCGGTGGGTCGACCCGCAGCGCCCCCTACCGCAAGGTCGTCCACCACCACCGCAGCGCCCTGCGCTTCTACTGCCTCCGCTACGCCCGCGACCCGAGGCTGCTCCTGGCTCCCCTGGTCGCCGCGTTCCTGATGTTGCGCGGCGCGGCCTCCTTGGCCCGCACGGCCATCACCCAACGCCGTGAAGCCGGCCGGGAGCGCCCGCTGGCCGGGCCGGCCCCCGACGAGCTGGGCCGCCCGCAGACGTAGTCACGACCGGCGGCCTACGCCGCCGGGGGCAGCGACCGTGGCCGGCGTGCCGCCGCCGGCGTAGGCCGGAAGCCGCCCGCCGGCCGACGCCGCGGACCCCCCCGTGGCAGCACCATCACTGTGTCAGGCCAGCAGTGACGACACGGGAGGAACCGAGCATGTCCCAGGCACACGCACCAACCCTCGACCAGGACCGCCACCAGGAGGTGCGGACCCTTCGCCCGGTCGACATCGACGCCGCCGCGGACGCCGCCCGGATGCTGGTCGCCCTGCACGAGCGGGTCGAGCGGCAGTTCGAGGCCTACGAGGCCGCCGAGGGCAGCCACGCCGCCAGCAACCGGGCCGTCAACGCCGTCGCGATGGCGCTGGCCACCCACGTCGCGGTCGAGGAGGAGCTGCTCTACCCGGCGGTCCGGGCCCACACCGGCCGCCACGACGCGGAGATCGAACGCCAGCTCCAGCAGGACCACCTGCTCGACCTGGTCATGGTCGAGCTTGGCGGCATGGTCCCGGCCGACCGGGCCTACCACGCCAAGGTCGGGGTGCTGATGCAGCTGTTCCGCCAGCACGCCCGCGACGCCGAAACGCTTATCGGCCAACACCTGAGCAGATACCTCGCGCCCGACGAGCGCGAGCAGCTCGGCCTGCGGATGCTGGAGCGGGTCGGCCAGCTGGAGGGCCGGCCGCGGCGGGGCTGGTGAGCGCCGTGCCGCGATCAGGTAGCCCGTGCGCGGTGGCTGGCCGCCCGCTGGCGCCGCCGGGCGGCGCCCCGCGCCACCGAGCTTCAGCTGACCGTTCGGGCCTGCTACACTCGAACACACGTTCGACTGTAGGGGGCCGCCATGTCCGCCGACGCCGACCACGAGGTCATCGACAGCCCCGAGGCACTCATCCGCCACCTGTATGAGGAGCATGGGGTCGAGGAGGCGCGCGACCTGGACCCGGAGACGGCTCCGGTCCAGTTCTGGCTGCGCCGCCACGCCGAGCTGGAACGCGAGCGACGCCTCGCCCGCCGTGGCGCCGAACCACGCCCACAGCCGCCGTCGCCGGACCCCCGGACGGCGCCGGACCCCCGGACGGCGCCGGAACCGCCGCGTCGGCCGGCGGGGGGACGTGGCCCGGGCCGGCCGGGCCCCGGCGCCGCGGCCCCCGGCGCCGCGGGCCCCGGCGCCGGGGGCCGCGACGGACGGCGTCCGGCCGGGTTCGGCGACCCGCTGGTCGAGGCGGTGGCCAGGGCGCTGGCCGGGCGGGGGCACGACGAGGCGGCCGTCCGAACGGCCATCCGCTCGTTCGCCGGCGCGGGCGGGGAGCCGACCGGCGAGGCGGCCGTCCGGGTCGCCTTCGTCGATCCGATGCTGCAGTCGGTGGCCGAGCGCCTGCTCGGCGCCGGAGGTCTGCGCCGACCGACCAGCCGCTCCCAGCCACCGCCCGGCCAGTCCCCGCCGCCGGCGGTCGCGGAGCGGACGCCGCCCGCCCAGTCCCCGCCACCGCCTGCCCAGTCTCCGCCACCGGCGGTCGCGGAGCCCGTGCGGCCGGAGGCGGCGTGGGCGGTGCTCTGGGCCGACCTGGCCGACACCGGGAAACGATCCGGTGCGGAGCCAGGGACGGCCGGCGACGACGGCGACGACCTGATGGCCGTGGCCAACGCGGTGCAGCAGCGACGCCGGGTCAGGCTGTTACGCCGCTGACCGGGCCATCAACCCTCGTACAGGGCATCGATGCGCTCGGCGTACTTGGCGTGGATGACGCGCCGGCGCAGCTTGAGGGTCGGGGTCAGCTCCTCGCTCTCGGCCGTCCACTCGACCGGCAGGACCTCGAACCGCTTGACCTGCTCGATCCTGGCCAGGCGCTGGTTGGCGCCGTCAACGGCCAGCTGGACCTCGCGGAGCACCTGCTCGTGGGCGGCCAGCGCGGCCAGGTCGCCGGTGGCGATCCCGTTGCGGGCGGCCCAGGCGGGGGCGACCTCGTGGTCGAGCACGATCAGCGCCACCACGTATGGCCGGTTGTCGCCGAAGACCAGCGCCTGGCCGATCAGCGGATGCTCCTTGAGCAGCCCCTCGATGTTGGCCGGGGAGAGGTTCTTGCCGCTGGAGGTGATGATCAGCTCTTTCTTGCGGTCGACGATCTTGAGGTAGCCGTCGCCGTCGAGCTGGCCGACGTCGCCGGTGTGCAGCCAGCCCTCACCGTCGATCAGGGCGGCGGTCGCCTCCGGCTGCTTGAAGTAGCCGGGGGTGTTGATCGGCCCCCGGACCAGCACCTCGCCGTCGTCGGCCAGGCGCACCTCGACCCCGGCCAGCGCCGGCCCGACGCTGCCGATCTTGACCTTGCCGGGCCGGTTGCCGGTGGCCACCGCGGTGGTCTCGGTCATGCCGTACACCTCGACAAGGGGCAGGCCGATGGCGGCGAAGAACTCGGCGACGTCGACGGCCAGCGGGGAGGCCGCGCTGGAGGCGACGATGCAGCGGTCCAGCCCGATCGCCTCCCTGACCTTGGCCAGCACCAGCCGCTCCAGGGCGGCGTGCTTGACCAGCAGCTGGAGCGGCACCGGCTGGCCCCGCTGCCGGCGGCGGACGACCTCTAGGCCGGTCTCCACCGCGCTCTGGGCGATCTTGCGCTTGCGCTCGTTCTCCTCGGCGGCCAGCTTGGCGGTGATGCCGGCCCGCACCTTCTCCCACACCCTCGGCACGCCGAAGAACAGCGTCGGCCTTGCCTCGCGGACGTACTCGACCGCCTGGGTCGGCTCGGGGCAGAACCAGATGTGGGTGCGCATGGTCAGCGGGCCGTAGATGGACAGCACCCGCTCGGCGATGTGGGCCAGCGGCAGGTAGGAGACCGAGCTACCGCCGGCCTGCAGCCCGGTCATGCGGTCCACCGCGGTGCACTCGAACAGCACGTTGTGGTGGGTCAGCAGCACGCCTTTGGGCGGGCCGGTGGTGCCGGAGGTGTACAGCAGGGCGGCGTTGTCCTCAGGGCCGACCCGGCCGCGAAGCTCCTCGAAGGCGGCCCGGTCGGCGGACAGCGCCTCCCGGCCGCGCCGGACCAGCTCGTCCCAGCCGAGCACGCCCTCGCCGTCGCCCTCCTGGGCGCCGTCCAGCAGCACCAGGTGCCGCAGCGCGGGCAGCTCGTCGCGGAGCTCCTGCCAGCGCTTGAGCGTGTCCCGGTCCTCGAGGACCGCCACCTTGGCCTCGCAGTGGCCGGCGACGAAGCGGACCTGCTCGGGGGCGAGGGTGAAGTAGAAGGTCGTCGGGGTCGCCCCGGCGTGGACGGCGCCCTGGTCGGCGAACACGTGCTCCGGCCGGTTGGTGGCCATGATGGCCACGAAGTCGCCCGGTCCGACCCCGAGGCCGGCCAGCCCCATGGCGACCTCGGCGACCCGCTCGCGGTAGTCGTGCCAGGACAGCGTCTGCCATACCCCGTCGCGCTTCCAGGACATGGCCGGCGCGTCGCCATGGCTGGCGGCGTGCTCGGCGAGCAGGTCGCAGAGAGTGCGGCCGCTGATCTCCTGCTCGATCTGCTGGCGCTCGATCGCGATCGCTTCCTGGCTCATTGCGATCCATCCTCGGCTCGGAGAGGCTGCTCGAGCGCGAGCATAGGCAGCAAGGCCGGGCCGGGTAAAGGCCCAGTCCCAGGAGCTCGGGCCTCGGGCCTCGGGCCTCGGGGCTCGCGCTCGGGGCTCGGGGCTCGCGCTCGGGGCTCGCGCTCAGGGCTCGGGGCTCGGGGCTCGCGCTCGGCTCGGGGCTCGCGCTCGCGCTCGGGCCCGGGGCTCGGGCTCGGGCCGGCGGATGGTCGCCCGCGGCGGCGAGCGACGCCGTGAGCGACTCGTTGGCGGGGCCGGGCAGGCTGGCCACCTCGAGCTGGCGGTTGGTGGAGGTGCCGATGTCCCAGGTCCGGCAAGCTGGCGCGCGCTATCTGGCCGCCCTGGCCTACGCGCATCGCGGCATCCCGGTCGTCCCCCTCCACTATGCCGTGCGCACGGGGCGGCCAACAGAGGTCGCCTGCTCGTGCGGGGAGCCGGCCTGCGCCAGAGTCGGCGCCCATCCGCTTCCCTCCCACGGGGCCGCGGACGCCACCACCGACCCGATCCGCATCACCTGGTGGTGGCGTCGCTTCCCCGAGGCCAACGTCGGGCTGGCCACCGGCATCAGCTTCGACGCGATGATCGTGCGCGGCTCGGTCGGCGACACCGCCCGCTGGTCGGTGGTCGCCGAAGCCCTGCGATCCGGCGGTCCGCTGGTGCGGGCCGGCGGCGACACCTGGCACTTCCTCTTCGCCCCCACCGGCCTGGCCAGCCAGCGCCCGTGGGGGCTGGCCAGGGTCGAGTGGCGCGGCGGTGGTGGCTGGGTGGTGGCGCCGCCCAGCCACCACGCCGCCGGCGCCGTCACCGCCTGGGTCCGCGACCTGGACGCCTCGCTGCCCGAGCTGCCGTTCGCGATCAGGGAGCGGCTGGAGCAGGTCGGTCCAGCCGAACCCCTCGGCCAACCCATCTACGCTCAAGCTCGCGACTAGGTATTCAGTGAGGTGCGCTATACACTCGCGCCTATTCGGCGCATACAGTCTCACCCAGAGGAATCAGGCAACCCAGGCACTCAACCTTAGGTCGGCGTGGTGGTAGGCACGATCGACTTCTACCTTCTCGGTCCGCTGGAGGCACGTCAGCGAGAGCGGCCGTTGCGGCTCGGCAGCATCAAGCACCGCATGCTGCTGGCCAAACTCCTGCTCCATCCCAATCAGGTGGTGTCCACCGAGGAGCTGATCGTCGCCGTCTGGGGGGAGGAGCCGCCGCCGACGGTCAAGCAGTCGCTCCAGAACCACGTCGCCGCCCTCCGCAAGGCGATCGAGGCCGGCAACGGCGCCGGCCCGCCCCGCACGCTGCTCACCCGGGACCCCGGCTACCTGCTCCAGGTCGACCCGGAGCGCCTCGACCTGCACCGGTTCCAGCGCCTGGACCGCGAGGGCAGGCAGGCGCTGGCCAAGGGTGACCCGGCACGTGCCGCCGACCTGCTCCGCCAGGCCCTCGCCCTGTGGCGGGGGCCGGCGCTCGCCGACGTCGCCGCATCGGCCGACGTCGCCTGGCCGGAGCTGGTCGGCGTCGAAGAGCTCCAGGTGGCCTCGACCGAAGCCCGGATCGAGGCCGAGCTGGCCCTTGGCCGCCACCACGAGCTGGTGGCGGAGCTGGAGGCGCTGGTGCGCCTGTTCCCGCTGCGCGAGCACCTGCACGGCCAGCTCATGCTCGCCCTGTACCGCTCGGGCAGGCAGGCCGACGCGCTGGCCGCCTACCGGGCTGCCCGCCGGATCCTGGTCGACGAGCTGGGGATCGAGCCGAGCGTCGGACTGCAGCGGCTGGAGCAGGCCATCCTGGCCCAGGACCCGGCGCTCGACCTGCTGGTCCCGGCCCGGTCGGGCGACCGCGAGCCCGACGACGGGCACCCGGTGGCCGAGAACGGTCACGCCCCGGCCGCCGAGGGCGGCAGCGTCGAGCGCAAGCTCGTCTCGGTGGTGTTCGCCGAGGTGGACGAGCCGCTCGGCGAGACCGGGGAGCGCGACCCCGAGGATGTCTCCAGCATGCTCGACCGCCACCTCGACCGGGTCAGGGCGGAGATCGAGAGCTTCGGCGGCACCGTCGAGCACGCCATCGGCGGCATCACCATGGCGGTGTTCGGCGTCCCCCAGACCCGCGAGGACGATCCGGAGCGGGCGGTGCGGGCCGCCCTGGCCATCCGCGACACCCTCGCCGGCGCCGGCGGGGCCGAGCTGCGGGTCGCCGTCACCACCGGCGAGGCGCTGGTCACCGACGGCACCCGGGTCGCGGGCGACCCGGTGGCGACCTGTGCCCGGCTGCAACAGGCCGCCCCGACCGGCACCGTGCTGGTGTCGGAGACGACCGGCCGCGCCACCGAGCGGTCGATCAGCTACGGCCCGGCCAGCCTGATCGCCCTGGCCGGGCGGGGCCGGCCAGTCAGCGTGTGGAGCGCGCTGGAGCCGCGCAACCGGACCGGGATGGACGCGCTCGCCGCCGGACCGGTGCCCCTGGTCGGCCGCGACCGCGAGCTGGGCCTGCTGCTGGAGGTGTTCCGGCGGGCCAAGGCCGAGCGTCGGCCACGGCTGGTCACCCTGCTCGGCCCGCCAGGCATCGGCAAGAGCCGGCTGGTTGCCGAGCTCGGGCGGGCGCTCGACGCCGACAGCGACCTGGTCACCTGGCGCCAGGGCCGTTCCTCGCCCTGGGACGAGGGCCGCTCCTCGCCATCGGGCGGTGGGGTGACCTACTGGGCCCTCGCCGAGATTGTCAAGGCGGAGGCCGGCATCCTCGAGACCGACACCGCCGACCGGGTCGGCCGCCGCCTGTCCAGGGTGGTCGCCCACGCCATGGCCGACAACCCGGCCGCGATCGACCGGGTCACCGGGCACCTGCGGGGGCTGGTCGGCGAGGGCGACGGCGCCCCGGTCCAGCCCGGCCGGCGCGACGAGGCGTTCACCGCCTGGCGGCGCTTCCTGTACGGGCTGGCCGCCCGGCGGCCGCTGGTGCTGGTGCTGGAGGACCTGCACTGGGCCGACGACGCCCTGCTCGACTTCGTGCAGGAGCTGCTGGAGCCGACCGGTCATCCGACCCTCGACCGGCACGGGCGGCCGCTGCGGCCCCGGACCCCTCCGGCGGCCCCGCTGCTGGTCGTGGCGACGGCCAGGCAGGAGCTGCTGCGGCGCCGGCCGGGCTGGGGCGGCGACGACGGCTCGGCGGTGGCCATCGAGCTGGAGCCGCTGTCGGAGGCCGACACCGGCCACCTGCTGGAGACCCTGCTCTCCTCCCACCGGCTCCCCTCCAGCGTCGGCCCGGCCCTGCTGGCCGCGGCCGGCGGCAACCCCCTGTTCGCCGAGGAGTACGTGCGCATGGTGCGCGACCGTCATCTGATGCCCCCGGGGAATGCCACCGGGGCTCCCGGCGCGGCGCGGGCCTCGCAGGGGCTTCCCCTGCCCGAGACCGTCCACGCCATCATCGCCGCCCGCCTGGACGCCCTGCCCGCCGAGGAGAAGGCCGCCCTCCAGGACCTCGCCGTCCTCGGCCGGGTCGGCTGGGTGGGCGCCCTGGCCGCGGTCAGCGGCCGAGACCGGGCCGAGGTCGAGGCCTGCCTGGAGCGCCTGCGGGACAAGGAGTTCCTGTACCGAGCCGGGCGGGCCTCGATGGCCGGCGAGCGCGAGTACGGCTTCCGCCACGTGCTGGTCTGCGAGGTCGCCTACGGCCAGATCCCGCGGCTGGAGCGGGCCGGCAAGCACCGCAGGGCCGCGGCCTGGCTGGAGTCCCTGGCCGCCGAGCGGTCGGAGCTGCTGGCCCACCACTACGGCCGGGCCCTCGAGCTGGCCAACGCGGCCGGCCAGGACACCGGCGACCTGGCCGAGCGCGCCCGGCTGGCCCTGCGCGACGCCGGCGACCGGGTCACCGGCCTCGGCGCCCATGTCACCGCCGCCCGCTACTACACCGAGGCCCTGGCCATCTGGCCGGCCGACGACCCGGAACGGCCGGACCTCGAGCTCCGCGCCGGCGAGGCCTACTGCCTGGGCGAGGGTACCGGCGAGGACCTGCTCGCCAGTGCCAGGGACCGGCTGCTGGCCAGGGGCGACCGCGGACGCGCGGCCGAGGCGGAGGCCCGGCTCGGCCAGCTCGCCTACGCCAAGGGGCAGGAACGGTCCTCACACCTGGACCGGGCGCTGGCCCTGGTCACCGACGCGCCGGCGTCCCACAGCAAGGCGGTCGTGCTGAGCCACGGCATGATGCACCTGCTGGTGGCCGACCGGAACGGCGACGCCCTGCAGGTGGCCCGCGAGGGCCTGGCCATGGCCAGGAGCCTGGGCGACCGCGACGTCGAGGCGGCCGCCCTCGGCACCGTCGGGGCCGCCCGGGTCAGCCTCGGAGACCCTGGCGGCATCGCCGACCTGGAACGCTGCATCGCGCTGTGCGAGGCCGACGGGTCCTCCAGCGTCATCCCCTGGCACGGCAACCTGGCCTTCTGCTACGCGCTCCTCGGCGACCTGCGGCGCTGCTTCGCGGCCAGGGAGGCGGCCTGGGAGGCGGCCGAGCGCTTCGGCTCTGCCCTACGGCTGCGCTGGCTGGAGATCGAACGCGCGGCCGAGCACTACTGGAGCGGCCGCTGGGACCAGACGGTGCAGATCGCCGACGCGGTGGCGCCCGACGGGGACGACGGCGCCCAGCACTACATGAAGGCCATGTGCCACCTCTGGCGCGGGCGCATCCGGCTGGCCAGGGGCCAGCTCGACGGGGCCGTGGAGGACTCCAGGCGTGCGGTCGTGCTGGCCAGGGACACCGGCGACCGCCTGAACCTCGACCCGGCGCTGGCTTTCGGGGCCAGGATGCTGCTGGCCGCCGACCAGGCGGCCGACGCCGGCAAGCTGCTCGACGAGCTGCTGGCAACGCTCGGCGGAAGGCTGCTCAAGCCTGAGCTGGGCATCGACCTGGCGGTCGGCCTGGTCGACCTGGGCCGCCCGGTCGAGGCGCTCGACGAGGTGCTGCCGTCCCGCTGGCTGGATGCGGCGCGGGCGTTCGCCGGCGGCGACCCGGCACGGGCGGCCAAGATCTACGCCGAGATCGGCAGCCGCCCCGACGAGGCCGCCGCCCGCCTGGCCGCGGCCCGCCGGCTGCTCCTCCCCCGCCCGGCCCAGGGCCGGACCGAGCTGGACCGGGCCATCGCCTTCTTCCGCGAGGCCGGCGCGACCGCCTCCCTCGAACAGGCCAAGGAGCTGCTGTTTGCGCTCACTTGACACGAGCAAAGAAGAGAGAGAACTTTCTCTCGTTCCCCCCGACCCGGCAAGGAGTAGGCGAGCCGCATGGTGTCTGCCAGGCCTCGTGATCGCATCCTGAGCACCGCCACCACCCTGTTCCACCAGGAGGGCATCGGCGTGGTCGGGGTCAACCGCATCATCAGCCAGGCCGAGGTGGCCCCGATGACCTTGTACCGGCAGTTCGGGGGCAAGGACGCCCTGGTCGCGGCCGCCCTCGAGCAGTGGGGCACGCAGTGGCTGCATTGGCTGGCCGATGCCATCGACCGCCGCGGCGACGATCCCCAGGATCGCTTCGACGGCCTGTGGGACGCGCTCGAGGAGTGGTTCGCCGGCGACGGCTTCAGGGGCTCGTTCATCGCCAACGCCGCCACCGAGCTGCGCAGCGAGCCCGACCACCCCGCCAACGCCAGGATCGCCCACCACCGGCTGGCCCTGCGCCAGCTCCTGGAGGACCTGGCCAAGGCGTCCGGCGCCTACGACCCCGCCATCCTCGCCGCCCAGCTCCAGGTCCTCATCGACGGCGCCGTCTCCGCCGCCGCCGTCGACCGCGACCCAGCCGCCGCCCACGGCGCCCGCGAACTGGCGCGGGCCGCCGTCGACGCCTCCTCCGCCTGAGGCCCGGTTCCACCTGCGCCCCGGCATGGCCCGAGGCTGGTCGCCCGACCCCGGTTCCGCCCCAGGCCGGTTTCCGCTCGATGCACCCTGACTAGCCCGACCCTTGGTCGAGGGCGATCTCGGTGAGCTCCCGGGCGTGCCTGGCCGCGCCTGGGTGACGGTCGATCAGGGCCCCCACGATCGCGCCTTCGACCAGGGTGAGAAGCTGACCGGCCAGGGCGACCGGGTCGCGGGCGCCGGTCGCGCTGGCCAGGTCCTCCAGGAGCTGGCGCAGGGCCAGCCGGTGGCGGACGAGGGCGGCATGGGCGGCCGGGCCGCGGCCGTCGGGCGGCGCGGCCACCGCGGCCGCCACCGCGGAACCGGCGAAGTCGTCTCCGGCGAACCACTCCTCGAGCACGTCCCATAGGACGAGCAGGCCCGGCCGTCGTGGATGCTGCCGCCGGGCCACCTCACCGGTCAGCCAGGCGAGCCAGCGCTCGCTCGACCGCTCGAGGTCCGTTGCTACAGGGTCGCCGCTCGCCACCATGAATCTGTTCCCCGCCGATGGGGCCAATCGTACCCTCCTCGCCATCCCCTACATACTCGCAAACCGACCTATTGTGGAGAGATAACGATCTCTCTCATTATGCACCAAACACGCTCATGTCGGCGAAAAGGAGGCAACCATGCGTCGACTGGCAATCCACTCGACCCTGTCAAGCCGGTTGCTGCGGATCGCGCTCGTGCTCGGCACGGCCGTGCTGCTCGCCGCGGTCGCCGCAGGGCCAGCCTCCGCCCACGCCGAGAAGAAGGCCGGCAAGTACAGCTTCGTGGTCGGCTTCGGCGACGAGCCGGCCTACGCCGGCCAGCCCAACAGCCTCCAGGTGATGATCAGCCGGGACGGCAAGCCGGCCGTCGACCTGGCCGGCCAGCTCGACGGCCTCGTGGCCCACGCCTACTACGGCACCAAGGCCGACCCCAAGCTGGACAAGATCGAGCTGCCGCTGGAGCCGCACTTCGGCGACGGCTGGGGGACGCCGGGCGACTACCGGTCGTTCTTCGTCCCGACCCAGGCCGGCGCCTACACCGTCCACCTCCACGGCAAGCTGGGCGCCCAGAAGATCAACCTGGTGATCCCCAGCGGGCCCAACACCTTCAGCAACGTGAACGACCCGGCCAAGACCGCCTTCCCGGCGCTCAAGGACCCAAGCACCGGCCAGCTCGCCCAGCGGCTGGACCGCGAGGCGACCCGGCTGACCACGACCCTGCAGGCGGCGACCGTCGCCCGGCGGGCGGCTGAAGACGCCGCCGATCAGGCTCGGCTGCTGGCCATCGCCGGCCTGCTGGTCGGCGCCATCGGGCTGGTCGTCGGTGCGCTGGCGCTGGCAAGGGCACGGCGCCCGGCCGCGCTCACTCCCCGTCCCGACGTCGCCCTGACCGCCGGCAAGGTGTGAGCGGTCCATGCGTCTCCGTGGGCGGCTGGCTGCGCTCGCGGCCGTGGCCGGGCTGTGGCTGCTGGCCACCGGCCCGGCGGCGGCCGCCCACGGGCTGCTGCAGTCCAGCGACCCGGCCGGCGGGAGCTCGCTGGAGCGGGCGCCGGCCGCGGTGACGCTGCGGTTCAGCGAGCCGCCCGACCACGACCTGTCCACCGTCCGCGTGCTCGACACCGCCGGACGGGTCGTGGCCGGCGGTGCCGTCCAGCCGGTCGCCGGCCGGCCCATGGAGCTGCGCGTCCCGGTGGCCGCGCTCCCGGCCGGCAGCTACACGGTGACCTGGCGGATCGTCTCGGCCACCGACGGCCACCCCACCGACGGGGTCTTCGCCTTCGGGGTCGGCGCGGCCGGCGCCCACCAGCTGCCGCCGGTCCAGGCGGTGGCCGAGGTCCGGACCGGGCCGGCCCCGGCCGCGGTCGCCGTCGCCGGCCGCTGGGCCTTCTACTGGGGACTCACCCTGCTGGTCGGGGCGGCCGCCACCGGCCTGCTGGTCTTCGGCCGGCGCCTGCCCGGCCGCCCGGCGCTGCTGCTGGCGCTGGCCATGCTGGCCGCCGCGACGGGACTGGTGGCCATGACCGCGGCCGCCCGCGCCGGCGCCGGGGTGCCGCTGGGCGAGCTGCTCGGCTCCGCCACCGGACGGTGGCTGCTCTGGCGGGCGGCCATGCTGGCCGGCGCCGGCGCCGCCACCTGGTGGCTGCTGGCCCGGCCGGGCACGGCCGGGCCGCTGCTGGCCCTCGGGCTGGCCGCCGGTGGCGGGATGGCGGTCCACGCGCTCGCCGGCCATGCCGCCGGCCCGTCCTCGCTGCGCTGGCTCAACCTGCTCGCCCAGTGGGCCCACCTGCTGGCCGTCGGCGTGTGGATCGGTGGCCTGGTGTGGCTGCTGGCCGGCCTGCGGGACCGGGTGGTGCCCGAGCAGGGGCCGCCCCGCGCGGTGGTGCTCCGCTTCTCCAAGCTCGCCGGGATCAGCCTGGCCGTGGTGGTGGCCACCGGGCTGGCCCGGACGCTTGATGAGCTCGGCGGCTGGCGGCGCCTGGTCGACTCCGGGTTCGGCCGGGCCCTCGACCTCAAGCTGGTCCTGTTCGCCGGGCTGCTGGCGCTGGGGGCCTGCAACCGCTACCGGCTGTTGCCGCTGCTGCAGGCCGGCACCCGGCGGCGCGCCGTCGCCCGGCTGCGACGCAGCGTCGGCGGCGAGCTCTGGCTCGCCGGGGGCGTGCTGCTGGCGGCCGCGCTGCTCAGCCAGCTGGCCCCTGGCGCGCCGGGCGGCGGTGCCCGGCCGGGCCCGGCGGCCCCGCCGGCCCTGGAAGCCAGCGGGACCGACTGGAGCACAACGGTGCGGGTGACGCTGGCCGTCACGCCAGGCGCCGCCGGGCCCAACCGCTTCACGGCCACCGTCGCCGACTTCGACACCGGCGCCACCATGCCGGTCGACCGGGTCGAGCTGACCGGTTCGCCGGCGTCCCGCCCCGACCTGGCCACCGCCCGCCTCGAGCTGGTGAACGGAGGCGACGGCCGCTGGCTGGGCCAGGGCCGGCTGCTGTCAATGGCAGGCAGATGGAAGCTGACCACGACCATCCAGAGCGCCACCGGCGGGATCACGGTGCCGCTGGAGCTGACCGTCCCGCCGCTCGCCCTCACCTGAACAAACCCGGAATGTCACCCGTTTCCCCTACTCGCACCCTATGCATGAGAGATAACGATCACTATCATTCGTATAGATCCACCTGGTTCGCCCGGCGAGGGAGGCGCTGGGGTATCGACAGGATCGACCGAGAAGGGAGCATCTCATGCTCGTTCCCGTTCATCGGGCGGTGTCCGCCGTCCTCCACGTCATGCTGGTCGCCTTCGTGACCCTGTCCGCCCGGGTCCAGCACGGCGTCCTCCGTTCGAAGCACTGGCTGGCGACGGCCGCCGTTGCGGTTGCCGTCTACACCCTGGCCGGGCCCGACGGGTGGATGTGGTCAGGCCCGGACGGGTGGATGTGGTGATGGTCGGCGACGTCACCGGCTGCGCCCCTGGCGGCGCACCCGGTTTCCTCGTCCGTTGGGGCTAGGCTCCTGGAGCGACTAGGCTGGGGGCGCTTGCAGGAACCGTACGAAGCACGCGCAAGGAGCGGCCAGTGGCAGGCCCCTCCCCGCCAGCCGGCCCTCCGGGCGGCGCCGAGCGCAAGCTCGTCACCGTCCTGCTGGTCGACGTCGACGAAGCCCGCGAGGATTTCGTCGACCCCGACCCCGAGGACGCCGGGCGGCTGCTCTCGGGCCAGCTGGCCCGGGTCAGGGCCGAGGTCGAGGCCCACGGCGGGGTCGTCGAGGAGACCGTCGGCGGACGCACCGTCGCCCTGTTCGGCGTCCCGCGGACCCGCGACGACGACCCCGAGCGGGCCGTCCGCACCGCCCTCGCCGTCCGCGAAGCCCTGACCGGTGGCGGGGAGCCCGAGGGAGGCACGCCCAGCCCCACGGCGGATCGGAGGCCGCTGCGCGTGCAGGCGGCGGTCGCCACCGGGGAGGCGCTGGTGCGACCCGGCGGGAGTGGCCGCGGTCGCCAGCGGGTCCTCGGGGACCTGCTGGGCGCCGCCAGCCGCCTGCAGGAGACGGTACCGGCCGGGACCGTGCTGGTGTCGGAGGCGACCAGGCAGGCCACCGAGCGGGCGATCACCTATGGGCCGGTCCGGCCGACGGTGACCGGTGCCGGGGAGCCGCTCCCCGCCTGGCCGGCGCTTGCCGCCCGGGTGGGCCCGGTCACCCCCAACCGGCGCTTCCCACCCCTGGTCGCCCGCGACCGCGAGCTGGCCGCGCTGCTCGCCGCCGCCGGCCGGGCCCGCGCCGGGGCCGGTGAGCTGGTCACCGTCGTCGGCGCCGCCGGCATCGGCAAGAGCCGGCTGCTGGCCGAGCTGGCCGACCGGCTGGCCGCCGCGCCGCAGCCGGTCGCGTGGCGCCAGGGACGGGCCCTGCCCTACGGCGACGGCCCCTCCTTCGGGGCCCTCGCCGAGGCGGTCAAGCACGAGGCCGGCATCCTCGAGAACGACGGTGCCGAGCTCGCCGGGCGGCGCCTGGCCGCCGCCGCACGGGCGGTCGCCGACCCGATCACCGCCGCCTGGGTCGCCGGGCACCTCCGCCGCCTGGTCGGCGTCGGCAGCGACCGCCCCGGGATCGGTCGCGAGCCCACCACCGCCGCCGACCGCGAGGAGGAGTTCGCGGCCTGGCGGCGCTTCCTGCACGGCCTGGCCGCGGCCCGGCCGCTGGTGGTGGCCCTCGAAGACCTGCACCGGGCCGACGACGCCCTGCTCGACTTCGTGGAGGGCCTGGTCGACCGGGACGCCGGCCCGGCCGCCGTGCTGGTGGTGGCCACGGCCCGGCCGGAGCTGCTGGAACGCCGCCCGGGCTGGGGCGCCGGCGGGACCACCATCCGGCTGGAACCGCTCGGCGACACCGACACCACCGGCCTGCTGGCCACCCTGCTAGCCCACCATGGGCTGCCCGCCGAGGTCGACCCGGCCCTGCTCGGCCGGGTCGGCGGCAACCCGCTGTTCGCCGAGGAGTACGTGCGCATGCTGCGCGACCGCGGCGGCGTGGCCGCCGTCCACCGCGCACCCCCATCGACCAGGGGACTGGGCATGAGCCCCCAGGACCCCCTGCCCACCGGCGTCCACGCCATCGTCGCCGCCCGTCTTGACGCGCTGCCGGCCGGCGACAAGGCCGTGCTCCATGATGCCGCCGTGCTCGGCCAGGTCGGCTGGCTGGGAGCGCTGGCCGAGATCGGCGGCCACCAGCGAACCAGCCTGGAGGCCTGCCTGACCCGGCTGGAGGCACGGGAGTTCGTGCAGCGGGCGGCCAGCTCGCGGGTCGCCGGCGAGGTCGAGTACGCGTTCCGGCACACCCTGGTCCGTGAGGTCGCCTACGGGCAGGTGCTGCGGGCCGAGCGGGCCGACAAGCACCGCCGGGCCGCCACCTGGATCGAGGGGCTGGCCCCCGACCGGGCCGAGGGCCGGGCCGAGCTGCTCGCCCACCACTACCGGGCCGCCCTGTCGTTCGCACGCGCCGCCGGCGCCGAACCGCCCGGTCTGGCCGCCCGCGCCCTGACCGCCCTGCGTGACGCCGGCGACCGTGCCGCGGCCCTCGGCGGCTGGGAGACCGCGGCCCGGTTCCACGCCGAGGCGCTGGAGCTCTGCCGGGACGGCGACCCGGAACGCGGTCAGCTCCTGCTCCGGCTCGGCCGGGCCCGCTGCCGGGCCGAGATGGCCGGCCACGGCGAGCTGACCGCGGCCGGCGAGGCGCTGCTGGCCGCCGGCGCGCCGGTGGCCGCCGCCGAGGCCGAGATGCTCCTGGGCGAGCTGGCCTTCCTGCGCGGGGAGGGCGAGGACCGGGAGGCCCACCACGACCGGGCCCTGGCGCTGGTCGCCGGTGCGCCCCCCTCGGCGACCAAGGCGGCCGTCCTGCGCGGCGCGATGATGCACCTGATGATGGCCAGCCGACACGCCGAGGGCCGGGCTGTCGGCCGGGAGGTCCTGGCCATGGCCAGGGCGCTCGGGCTGCTGGACCTCGAGGCCGATGCGCTCGGGGCGATCGGCACGGCCAGGGTCGAGGCCGGCGACCCTGGGGGGCTGGACGACCTGGAGGCGGCCATCGCCCGGCTCGGCGAGCTGGGCACGCCGAGCGGGACGCTGTGGTACCTCAACCTCGCATGGGCGGCAGCCGCCCTCGGCGACCTGCGGCGCTGCTTCGCCGCGCTGGCCGCCGGGGCGCTGCTGGCCGAACGCTTCGGCTCGTTGCGCTGGCGGCGCTCGATCGAGTTGCAGCGGGTGGCCGAGCGCTACTGGACCGGCCGCTGGGACGAGGCCGTCGCGGTGGTCGACGCCATGGTCGCCGAGGGCGAGCGTTCCTACCTGGCATGGGAGTGCCGGCTGTGGCGGGGCCGGATCCACCTGGCCGGCGGCCGGTTGGGAGCGGCCCTGGAGGACGCGCAGGCGGCCCATGCCCTCGCCCTCGAGGCCGGGGACCCCCAGGACCTCCACCCGACACGGGCCTTCCTGGCCAGGGCGCTGCTGGCCGCCGGCCGCCCCGCCGCCGCCAGGGAGGTCTCCCAGCGGCTGCTGGCCGGGCTCGGCGGCAGCGTGCTCGGCCCCGACCTGGGAGCCGACCTCGGCATGGTCCTGGTCGAGCTGGGCGAGCCCGTCGACGCCCTCGACCGCCTCGGCATCCCACCGTCGCCGTGGCTGGAGGCGACCAGGGCGCTGGTCGCCGGCGACCCCCTGCGGGCCGCCGGCATCTACGACACCATCGGCTCCCGGCCCGACGAGGCCGACGCCCGGCTGGCCGCCGCCCGCCTGCTGGCCGCCACCGGCCGCGCCGCCGAGGCCGAGACGCAGCTGGCCGCCGCCCGTGCCTTCTACGCTTCGGCCGGTGCGGTTGGGGGGGTTCGGGGGGGAGGACTCCCCCCCGGATGAACCGGGGCGCCGCGTCGCTGAACACAGCGCCACGGCTTGCCGTCGGCCGATTCGGGCCGATTCCCGGGAACTCCCCGGCGTTACCGGGGCATTAGCGCCGGCTGCGAGCTTTCGGCCATGCAGCGAACCCCCCCACGCCACCTTGCCCCGCCAGAGCGGGTCCGCGCCCGTGCCCGAGACCACCTGCTGGTCGAGTCGATCCTGGCCCTGCTGGCGATCGGGCTCACCACCGCCATCGTGATCGGCTCGCTGCTCGACCGGCCCGAGTCGAGCGCGGCCCGCCTGCCCCACCTGCTGCCGCCGGCCCCGACCACGACCAGGGCCGCCGCCACCGTCACCAGCTCGGCCAGCACCCGGCCGGCCGACGACGGCAACCTGCTTGCCGACCCCGGGTTCGAGGCCGGCCTGGCCGGCTGGCTGGCCGTCGGCGAGGCCGGGCTGGAACGGGTCGGCAAGGGCCGGCAGGGCGGCTGGGCGCTGCGCCTGAGCCGCGGGTCGGCCAGCTGGCCGGGCGCCCTGCACGACGACGTGACCAGCTTGAAGGCGCGCAAGCGCTACGCCGCCACCGCCTGGGTGCGGGCCAGCCGGGCCGGCACCCTGGTCCAGATCAACCTGTTCGAGGTGGTCGGCGGCAGGCGGTACGCGGTCGACACGGTCGGCGCGGTGGTCGACGCCGGGACCTGGCAGCGCCTGGAGGTCTCCCACGACGCCCACCGGCCCGGCGCCACCCTGGCCGTTGAGATCCTCGCCCCCGACCTGACCGGCGGGTCCAGCCTGCTGGTCGACGACCTGGCGATCCGCGCCAGCTCCTTGTCGATGTCCAAGCACTGACCGATCCCCCGGTCAGCCACCCCCAGAAAGGATGACCAGCATGCGCCTGTGCAGGATCGTGGCGATCCTGGGACTGGCGGCGGCGCTGTCGCTGCCCGCCGCCGCCTCCGCCGAGCAGAAGCAGCATATCGGCCTGCACGACATGACCTGCACCAGCATCATGGCCATGGGCAAGGGCCTGTCCAAGAACGCCTCCATGCAGCTGACCCTGGTCAACCGCGACAACGGCTCGACCCTGGCCGGAGAGACGGTGCGCACCTCGGCCGAGGGCGAGTTCATGGTCAAGCTGCCGGCCCGCCTGAACCGGGTGCTCAGCATCCGCCTGACGGTCAGCCGCGCCGACGGCACCAGGGTCGGCTTCGCCGACCACGTGATGGCCAAGGGCGCCGCCATGTGCGACCTCCCGTTCACCGGTCCCTCCGGCACCGCCTCCCTGCTGCTGGCCGCCACCGCCGCGCTCGGCCTCGGCCTGGCACTGGTCACGGTCGGGGCCCGCCGCGAACGAGCCGTGGCCCGGGCGAGCGCGCTTGGGCTGGAACGGATCCGGCCGCCCCGGCGGTAGTCCGCCCGCTCCCTGCCCCGCCTGCTCAGCCGTGGGCGGTGCGGGGCCGGGAGGCCAGCGCCCGCTCGGCCCGCTGGAAGACCTCGTCGACGTCGCCTGAGGCGCTGACCCGGCGGACCCGGCCGACGTAGTGGGCCAGCAGCGGCCCGGCATCCCGACGGTAGGTGACCAGCCGCGCCGCCACCGTGTCCGGGCTGTCGTCGCTGCGGCTCTCCATGCGGGCCAGCCGCGACAGCCGGGCCGAGGCGACCTCGTCGGGCACGACCAGCTCGAGCACCAGCTGGATGGTGCGGCCGTCGCCGTCCAGCAGCCGGTCCAGCTCGGCCGCCTGGCGGACGTTGCGCGGGAAGCCGTCTAGGATGAACCCGGGGCCGAGCTGGGCGCTGACCACCTGGAGCGCGACCCGGTCGGGCACGGGATGGCCGCGCTGCACCTGCTCGGCGATGCGGTGCGGGTCGTCGTGCTCGGCCGAGGCCCGCAGCAGCTGCCCCGACGACACGTGGGGCACGCCGAGCAGCTCCGACAGGTGGGGGGCGAGCGTGCCCTTGCCGGCACCGGGGGGGCCGAGCAGCAGCACCCGCCGCAGCTCGCCGTTCAGCATCGGGGTCTCGGTCAACTGACGCTCACACCGATCAGGCGGCCGATGCCGAAGGTCGCCGCGGCGGCCAGCCCGCCCACCAGCAGCTGCCTGGCCCCGGACTGGAGGAGCGAACGGCCGGTGAGCAGGCTGATGCCGGCGCCGACCAGGAACAGGGCGATCACCGACAGGGCCACCGAGACGGCGAATGCCGCCGTTCCGGAGGCCAGCAGCCAGGGCAGCACCGGGACGATCGCCCCGACCGCGAACGACAGGAAGCTGGAGGCGGCAACGCCCCAGGGCGAGCCGAGCTCGTCGGGGTTGAGGCCGAGCTCCTCGCGGGCCATGGTGTCCAGCGCGGTGGTGCGGTCGCGCATGATCCGGGCCGCGATCGCCTCGGCCTCCTCGCGGCCGACGCCCTTGGCCCGGTAGATGAGGGCCAGCTCGTTGGCCTCCTCGTCGGGCATGGCGTCGATCTCCTCGGCCTCCAGGGCGATCTCGCGCTCGAACAGCTCCCGCTGGGAGGTCACCGAGATGTACTCGCCCGCGCCCATCGAGAACGACCCGGCCAGCAGCCCGGCCAGGCCGGCGACCAGGATCAGCCGGCGGTCGGCCAGGCCGCCGGCCACGCCCATCACCAGGGCCAGGTTGGAGACCAGGCCGTCGTTGACCCCGAAGATGGCCGCCCGCAGGGCGCCGGACGCGTCGCCGTGGTGCCAGCGCTCCCCGCGCATGATGCCGCCGGCGCGGGCCATGGACGGGGTCAGCCCGGCAAGGACCCTGGCGTGGATGCGCTCGTCGGTGGCCATGGCGACGGTGGCGTCGGGGACGCCGTCGTAGTGGCCGGCGTCGGCGAGCTCGGCCCGCTCCACGATCGGCAGCACCGCCCTGGTCCCGAATATCCGGGCCAGCCAGGTGACCAGCCGCGCCCTGGCGCCCCGGCGGTGCTGCTCCGGGCGCGGCTCCGGCTCGCCCAGCTCGACCAGCTTGGCCGCCCAGTGGGCGGCATGGCGCTCCTCGGCGCTGGCCAGCTCGAGGAAGATCTCCCGCTGCTCGCCGCCGGCGCGCTCGGCAAGGGCGCGGTACATGGCCGCGCCGTCCATCTCATCCGCCCAGTGCTCGTGGAACTGCCGCGCCTTCGACGCCAACCATGCCTCCTCGTCCGCATCAGTGTTGGACTGGTACCCCCCTGCTCGCAAACCGAACGGTGCCTGCCGTCAGCCCTCGGCCCGATCCTCGTGGACGCCGGCGGCGCGCAGGGCGTCCAGGGCCCGTTCGCCGTCGTCCGGCTTGACGTTCACCGCCCTGGTGGCGTCGGTGAGAACCAGCACCTGGTACCCGGCGGCCCTGGCGTCCAGCGCGGTGGCCTGCACGCAGTAGTCGAGGGCGAGCCCCACCACCACCACCCGGGCCACGCCCCGCTTGGCCAGGAAGTCGGCCAGCTCGGGATTCCAGCCGGTGTAGCCGTCCACCTCCGGGTCGCGGCCCTTGAAGACCTGGTGGTCGGCGACCACCCGAAGGTCGGGGTGGAGCTCCCAGCCGGGCGTGCCCTCGACGCAGTGGGGGGGCCATGGACCGCCGCGCTCGGCGAACGAGGAGTGGTCGGGCGGGTGGCTGTCGTAGGTGGTGACCACGGTCTGGAATCGGGGGGCGAGCCGGTTGATGACCGGAACGACCCGGTCGCCGTCGGGGACCGCCAAGCTGCCCCCCGGGCAGAAGTCGCGCTGCACGTCGACCACGACCAGCGCGTCGTCGCTCTCTGGCGTGAAGGCCATAGGAACTCCTTGGGTGACGGTTGATTGACGGAGCGCCCGCTCCGCTGGCAGCCTGTAGCACCACATGATCGTACCCATGGCGCAGGCGCAGACGACCGCGCGGGTCCACAAGGGCCCGGCCGCGCTGACCACGCGCGCCTGCGCGCCCATGGGCCTCGGCACGGGCAACTCGGCCGCCGGCCGCCCACCGTGTCGGCGGGTCGCGGCACCGCTCGCCCCGTTGTAGAGGGTCCGAGCCGCGCCGCGGCCGCTTCCTCACCATCGACGAGCTGCCCGAGGAGGCATCCGTACATCATGGCCAACCGAACTGACCTGCTGGTCTCCACCGACTGGCTGGCCGCCAACCTGGACGACCCCAGCCTGCGCGTCGTCGAGGTCGACGAGGACACCGACGCCTACGCCCGCGGTCACCTCCGTGGGGCGGTGGCGGTCAACTGGAACACCGACCTGCAGGACCCGCTGCGCCGCGACTTCATCGCGCCGGAGCAGTTCGCCAAGCTCCAGGACACCCTTGGCATCACCCCGGACACCGCCATCATCCTGTACGGCGGCAACAACAACTGGTTCGCGGCCTACGCCTACTGGTACTACAAGGTCTACGGGCACGAGGCGGTCAAGCTGCTGGACGGTGGCCGCAAGGCCTGGGAGCTGGAGGGCCGCGAGCTCACCACCGGCCCGGCCGACGTGCAGTCGACCAGCGGCTACCCGGTCCGCGAGCCCGACACCTCGATCCGGGCCTTCCGCGACCAGGTCCTCGAGGTCGTCAGGACCGGCGAGGGCGCCGCGCTGGTCGACGTCCGCTCGCCCGAGGAGTTCCGCGGGGAGAAGCTGGCCCCCGACCACCTGCCCCAGGAGAGCGCGCAGCGGCCGGGCCACATCCCCGGTGCGGTCAACATCCCGTGGGCCAAGGCGGTCGACGGCTCCACCGGCAAGTTCCTCGACGACGACCAGCTGGCCGAGCTGTACGGGGCGCGAGGTGTGGCCGCCGACAAGGACGTGGTCGCCTACTGCCGGATCGGGGAGCGCAGCGCCCACACCTGGTTCGTGCTCCACGAGCTGCTCGGCTACCCCCAGGTCCGCAACTACGACGGCTCCTGGACCGAGTGGGGCAGCCTGGTCGGCGTGCCGATCGAGCGCTAGCGGCGAGCGACTGGCCCGGAGCCGGGCGGTCAGTCAGACTTCGGCCGTGGAAGAGCGTGCCAACCTGCCCCCGCCCGGCTCGGCCCCCTTCGACGAGGCCTCCGGTGTGACCCTCAGCAAGGTCCTCGGCCAGCTGGCCGACGGGGTGGTGGTGGTTCGGGCCTCGGGTCGCCTGTGCTACGCCAACGCCGCCGCCATCCGGCTGTGGGGCTTCGCCGGCCCCGACCAGGTGCCCGGCACGCTGCGGGACTTCGAGCACCGGTTCGACCTGCGCGACGCCGACGGCCAGCCCATCCCCGCCGAGCGCTGGCCGGCCGGCCGCGCCCTGGCCGGTGAGCGCTTCGACGACCTCGAGTGCGTGTTCGCCGGTGAGGACGGGACCGCGCGGCGGGTCCGCTGCGCCGGCGGGCCGGTCGAGCTGGAGGGCGGCGAGACCGGCGCCTGGGTGAGCTTCCGCGACGTCGGGCGGGAGGAGGCGATCCTGCGCGAGCTGCGCGAGGAGCGCGACCTGGTCACCGCCCTGATCGACATGAGCCCGATGGCGGTCGCCGTGGCCAGGGCCCCCGAGATGGTCGTCGAGCTGGCCAACGACGTCGCCAAGGCCCTCCGGCCTGAGGTCCGGATGGTGGGGGCGCGGGTGCCCGAGGTGTTCCCCGAAGCCGGGCCGGCCGGCTTCCTGGAGCTGCTGCGGCAGGTGGCGCAGACGGGCGAGGCGGTCTCGGTCGTCGACGCGCCGATGGAGTGGTGGCGGCCGGGCGAGACCCGCTACTTCTCGATGACCTACTCGCGCCTGCCCCAGCCGCGCGGCCGCCCGACCCGGGTGCTGATCATGGCCAGGGAGACCACCGCCGAGGTGACGGCGAGGGCGAGGGCCGAGGCGATCGCGGCCGAGCGCGTCAGGGACCTGTCCCGGGCCAGGGTCACCTCGGCCCGGCTGCGCAGCCTGGTCGACCTGGCCGCCGCGATCGCCTCCGTCGAGGACCTCGACGCGCTGCTGTACCTGGTCACCGGCGAGGCAGCGAGGCTGCTCGGGTCCGACATGGCCAACCTGTTCCTGCTCGACGAGCGCGGCGACCAGCTGATCGGCCAGGCCCATGTCGGCATGGACGACGAGGCCGTGCTCGGCATGCGCATCGTGCCTGCCGAGTGGCCCGAGGTCGGCGAGGTCATCCGCACCGGCCGGCCGGCCGTGCACACCCGGGCCGATCAGGTCAGCGGGCCCGAACGGCCCTACATCGAGCGCTTCGGCATCCGCTCCTACGTGGCGGTGCGGCTGGGCGGCCCGAGCCGTCCGCTGGGCGTCCTGTTCATCAACTACACCGGCCGCCGGCACCGCTTCAGCCGTCCCGAGCTGGCCTTCGTCGAGACCCTGACGAGCTACCTGAGCGTCACCATCGAGCGGGCCCGGCTGGTCAGCGTGCTCCGCGAGGCGGTCATCTCGCTGCAGGCGGCGGTTCTGCCGGCATCCTTCCCGACCATTCCCGGCCTGGACGCCGGCGCCCTGTACCGCTCGGCCAGCGAGGTCGCCCAGGTCGGCGGGGACTTCTACGACCTGTTCGCGCTGGAGGACGGGCGGGTCGGGGCCGTCATCGGCGACGTCTGCGGCAAGGGCGTCGCGGCGGCCAGGCACACCGGCCGCCTCCGCTACGAGCTGCGCAGCCTGCTCGAGGACGGCCGGCCGCCGGGTCGGGTGCTGACCGCGTTCAACCGCCGGGTCCAAAAGGAGTTCGCCGAGGACGAATACGCCACCCTGCTGCTGCTGATGCTGGACCCCGCGACCGGCGCGGTGCGCTGGTCCAGCGCCGGCCACCCGCCGCCGGTGCTCAGCGGCCCGACTCCGCGCACCCTGGCGTTCGCCGGCTCGCTGCCGATCGGCCTGTTCCCCGACGCCGCCTACCGGACGGCCCGCTTCACCCTGCCGCCGGGCCGCTGCCTGGTGCTCTACACCGACGGCGTGGTCGAGGCCCGCAACCCCGATGGCCAGCAATTCGGCACCGAGGGGCTGGAGGCCGCCTCGCCCGCGGTGTCGGCCAGCGCCGCCGCCGTGGCCGAGGTCGTCCTCAAGCAGGTGCTCAGCCACTCCGGCGGCCACCTGGACGACGACGCGGCCGTGCTGGTCCTGCGCCGCGAACCGGTTGCCTAGAACAGCGGTCATGTGTCCGGGGCCGCCTGCGGCGTCGAGCTATCCGTGCAGCCTGGAGCTTGCGCGCCGCCAACGCGCTGCCCGCAAATCCCTCGAATCCGGATACCTGAACCGGTTGCCTAGACGCGGGCGTCCCGCCGGCCGGTCGAGGCCCGGGCCACCAGCCGGTAGGCGAGGTAGCCGACCGCCGTGCCCAGGGTGTTCGTCAGCACGTCGTTGACGTCGGCCCGGCGGACGCCGGGGAACGCGACCTGGGACAGCTCGATCAGCGTCGACAGCGCCAGCCCGGCGGCCACGGTCCGCCACAGCCGGTCGAGGCGGGGCAGCAGCAGCGGCAGCAGGAACCCGAGGGGGACGAACAGGGCGACGTTGGCCACCGCTCCGGCAAGGGTGGCCAGCCGCCGGTCGCCGTCCCGCAGGTTGACCGCCATGTTCCAGACCGGCACCAGCTGCGGCCGCCAGTTGTGGCGGTAGCGGGCCAGGTCGGAGCGCCACCGGGTCGGCAGCAGGGTGATCACGGTCAGCACGGACGCGTAGGCGACGGCGGCCACCCGGACCAGCGCCACCGGTACCCCGAGCGGCCGTTCGCGCTCGGGTCGGGGGTGGCTCACCGCTCGGGAGGCGGTGGGAGCGAGCGCGGTTCGCCGCCGGGCTCTGGCGGCTGGCCCCAGCCGGAGGGGTTCCATCCGCTTGGCGGGCGGCCGTTGGGAGTGGTCGGCTCGCCCCAGTGGGCGGTGGTCCTCGGCATCGTCCGGAGCCGGCCCCAGTCCTGCTCACCGCCGGCCCTGACCTGCCTGGCGGCCAGCCGGGCGGCCACCGCCGAGCCGATCAGGGGGGCGACGACCTCGGGGATGATGATCCGCGCGAACCGGGCCGGGATCATGGCGGCGATCCGGGCGGCGGCGCGGCGGGCGGCGGCGTCGGGCAGGGCGCGGCGCAGGGAGCGACCGCGGACGCCGCGCCACCCGCCGGCCGCCTGGACGTCGCCGAGGACGTTGGCGACCAGCTCGCGGGGGCTGAGGGCGTGCTGGCCGGCGAGCGCCGCCAGGTCGGCCCGGAGCTTGGCCTCGAGCACGAACAGGGCGAGCACCTCGGCAAGGGCGGTGACGCCGATGCTGCCGAGCGCCGTGCCGGCCGCCGGCGGTGCGGCCACGGAGGCCGCGGCCACCGCCTCCTGGGCGGCCACGACCCCGCCGACGAGCATGGCGAGGCCGGCGGCGGTGCGGGCAGCCCTGTCGATCAGCCGCTTGGCGATCTCGTCGTCGGACCGGCCCGGGTAGCGGGTGCGCAGCTCCCCCAGGGTGGCCGGCCGGACCTGGGCCGCCGCCTCGTCCAGCAGCGGCCGGATGCCGGCCTTGCTGACCTCGCCGAGCCGGCCCTTGACCACCCCGACGGCGTCGCCGAGCAGGCGCCGCAGCGAAGACTGGTCACCTCCGGCGGCCGCACCCTCGGTGGCCAGCCGCTCCCCCCATGGATCCCGCCGTTGGTCGTTCATTTCACGCTAGTGCTTCCCTCTGATCCGCCTCGACAACCAGCGCTCCCCGATCCATGTGGGGGGAGCTCGCTGCCCCACATCCCCCAAGAGCTTAGCGGCCGGTCGAGCCGAAGCCGCCAGCGCCCCTTGGGGTGGCGGGGAGCTCGTCGACGTCGAGGAAACGGACGCGGGCCACCGGCTGCACGACCAGCTGGGCGATGCGGTCGCCGCGGCGGACCGTGAACGGCTCGGCCGGGTCGGTGTTGAGCAGCACCACCCTGACCTCACCCCGGTAGCCGGCGTCGACCGTGCCGGGGGCGTTGACCACGGTGATCCCGTGCCTGGCGGCCAGCCCGGAGCGGGGGTGGACGAAGGCGGCGTAGCCCTCGGGCACGGCGAGCGCCATCCCGGTGCCGAGCACCGCACGTCCCCCCGGCGGGAGCACCACCTCCTCGGCGGCGCGCAGGTCGGCCCCGGCATCGCCCGGATGCGCGTAGGCTGGCAGCGGCAGATCGGGATGGAGCCGGCGGACCGGCAGCTCGGGAGCGTCCACGGCATCGGCCTTTCGCCCGAGAATGGCCAGGGCCCCGGACCACGCTTCCCCTCGCGGCCCGGGGCCCAGCTCATCCCCGGCGAACCGGCGCACCATCCGCCGGGGAGAATTACAACGATGTCATTCTACCCAGGCGGGCTCGGAGGCGGCAAGCTGGTGTCGACGAGGGAGGTGAGCGAGCTGGCCGGGGAGCAAGCGGTGGACGGCCTGTTCGGGCTGGCCCCTGAGGAGTTCGTTGCCGCCCGGGACGAGCTGGCCCGCCGGCTCCGGCGCGAGGGCGACCCCGCGGCGGCGGCCGAGGTCAAGGCGCTGCGGCGCCCGCCGCTGTCGGCCTGGGCGGTCAATCAGCTGGCCCATGGCCGCGCCGGCGAGCTGGAGCAGCTCCTGGCCGCCGGTGAGCGGCTGCGCGCCGCCCATCAGGCCGCCCTGGCCGGCGGGGGCGCCGCAAAGCTGCGGGAGGCGGCGCGGGCCGAGCGGGAGGCCGTGACCAGGCTGGTCGGGGCCTCGCTGGAGGTGCTGCGCCAGGCCGGTCACCCGGCCACCGACGCGACCCGCGACCGGGTCGCCGCCACCCTGCACGCCGCCGCCGCCGACCCGGCCGCCGCCGACCTGGTCCGCCGGGGCCGCCTCACCCACGACCTCGACCCTTCCGGCTTCGGCGCCCTGTCGGCCGACGATGCCGAGGCCGGCCAGGAGGCGGCCGGGGCCGCCCGCAACCCGCGGCGGCGGGGCGCCGGGACCGGTCCGGGCCGGGGCCGCAGGCAACGAACCAAGGCTGGCGCGGCCGACCGGGAGGACCGTGGCACAGCCGCCGCCAAGGAGGATGACCTGGCGGCGGCGCGGGCCCGACGGACGGCCGCGGTCGCCGCCCGGGACGACGCCCGGAAGCGGGCACGGCGCGCCGCCGACCAGGCCGTGCTCGCCACCCGCCAGGCCGAGCGGCTGGGCCGGATGGCCGACCAGGCCGAGCGGGAGGCAGGCAGGGCCCGTGCCACCGCGACGGCGGCCATCGAGGCCGCCCTGGCGGCCCGCGAGCGGGCGGCCAGGGCGGCCAAGGAGCTGCGCGAGGCCGAGGACCGCATCCCCACCGACCGCTGACCAGCTGTCACCGGTGAAGCTGCTATGGCGGTGATGACCCTGGTAGGCTCGCCAGGTCCAAGGCGAGGGAGGGGAGCTTGGGCGAGCTGGCGCTGGAGGTGCACCCGCTGACCCGCGACCGCTGGGACGACCTGGCTACCCTGTTCGACCGGCCAGGCGACCCCAAGGGCTGCTGGTGCATGTACTACCGGGTGCGCGGCCGCGAGTTCGAGCAGCTCTGGGGCAAGGGCGCGAAGGCCGCCTTCCAGCAGGTGGTCGAGCAGGGCCCGCCGCCCGGCCTGCTCGCCTACCGCGACCAGACCCCGGTCGGCTGGTGCGCCATCGCCCCGAGGGAGTCCTACCCGAGGATCCTCCGCTCCCCCGTCATCCGGCCAATCGACGATCAACCTGCCTGCTGGGCGACTGTCTGCTTCTATGTGCGGCGGGACCAGCGGCGCGGCGGGGTCGCCGCCGCCCTGCTGGAGGCGGCGGTCGAGTTCGCCGCCGCCAACGGCGCCGAGGCGGTCGAGGGCTATCCCAAGGAAACCGATGGCGCCAGGAAGCACGCCAACGAGATGTTCGTCGGCTCGATGACGATGTTCGTCGAGGCCGGCTTCGAGGAGGTCGGCCGCCGCTCCCCGCTGCGGCCGATCATGCGCCGGACGGTGGCTCAGCGGCCGCGGCGGGCCCGGAGGTAGTCGCTGACCACGTAGTCGCCGAGCCGGTCGGCGGATGGGGCGAACACCCGCCCGCCGTTGAGCCGCGCGATCAGGTCGACGAAGCCGACCAGGCGCGGGTCCTGGTCGAGCATGAACACGTTGATGGTGGCGCGCCGCCTGGTCAGCCGGGTCACCTCGGTCAGGGTCAGCTCGACCGTGCGCGGGTCGGGCGGGTAGTCGAACCGGGGGTCGCCGTCGGGCTCCAGGTGCGCGGTCGGCTCGCCGTCGGTGATGACCAGGACCACCGGCTCGGCCTCGGGATGCCGGTCCAGGTGGCGCCCGGCCAGCACCAGGGCGTGGTGCAGGTTGGTCCCCTGCTCCATGGCCGTGTCCAGGTCGGGCAGGTCGGCCGGCCGCACGGTCCTGGCCAGCAGCGAGAACCCGATGATCTCCAGGGCGTCCTGCGGGTAGCGGGTCGACACCAGGCTGTGCAGGGCCAGCGCCGTCGCCTTGGCCATCGCCCAGGTCTCCCGGAGCAGCATCGAGTACGACTGGTCGACCAGCAGGCAGACAGCCGCGGACGTCCTCCGCTCGGTCTCCTCGACCTCGAAGTCCTCAGGAGTCAGGCGGACGCCGCCTCGAGGCAGGCTCGGTTCATTCGGGGGGGAGTCCTTCTCCCCGAACCCTCCCAACATCTCGGCCCGAGTCGGGCGCCCGGCGGATCGCCCCGATTCGCCGGCGCCGCGCAGGACGGCGTTGCGGACGGTGCGGACCACGTCCAGTGGTTCTTCATCGCCGAAGACCCAGGGGCGCGAGGCGCCGGTAGGCTCCCCGGCGAGGCCGAGACCGGCGATGTCGTGGTCGCCGCGGCGGCCCTCGTCCAGGCTGGAGAAGATCCGGCGCAGCGCGACCGCGCCGATGCGCCGGATCGCCTTGGGGGTCAGCTTCAGCTCGCCCTGGTCGCGGACCAGGTAGCCCTCCTCGGCCAGCTCCCGTTCCAGCCGGCGAAGGGTCTCGACGTCCTCGACCGCGGCCCGGCCCAGCGCGCGCTCCACCGCCTCCAGGTCGACGTCGTCGAGGGACGCGCCCGGGTAGCGCTGGCCGAGCGAGGCCTCCAGCGACTCGAGGTCGGCCAGCTCCTCCAGCGCGGTGGTGGCGTCGCCCAGCCCGAGCGGCTGCTCCCCGCCCATGGCCGCCTCCTGGTCCCAGCGCAGGTCGGGCCGGCGCGACCGCAAGGACCGGCCCAGCCGGTCCATCTCGTACTGGAGCCCGAGGTCGCCGAGGACCTGCTGGGCCAGGCCGGCCAGCTCGGCCCGCTGCTCGGGGGTGAGCGAGGCCGCCAGGCGGCTGGCCGCGGCCGCCCGGCGGGCCAGCGCGTCGACCAGCTCCTCGAGGCTGTGCGGGTTCTCGGGGAACATGTCGCCGTAGCGGTCCATGAACTCGTCGAACTGTCGCTGGGTGTCCTCGCCGCGGGCGTCGGCCTCGAGCATCGCGTTGAGGTCGGCCATCATGTCGCGGATGCGCTGCAGCTCCTCGGGGCTGGCCCCGGCCAGCGCGTCGCGCATGCCCCGGAACTGGGAGTCGAGCACCTCCCGGCGGAGCAGGTCGCGGATCTGCTCGTAGGTCGCCGCCGCCTCCGGCGAACGCCACCGGTGGTCGGCGAGCTGGCGCACCGCCCCCGCGGTGTCCGCCGGGAGCTGGTCCAGCTCGGCCTCGGCCAGCCTGGCCGCGTCCGACGGGTCGGGGAACAGCGCCCGCCGTTCCTGGTCGACGGCCTGGTCGAGCAGCTCCCTGACCCGCTCGAGGGTGCCGTCGAGCTGGCCCCGTTCGCGCAACCCTCGGCGCCGCTCGCGGACCTGCCGGAGCAGGTCGCGCAGACCCCTGATCCCCGGCATGCCCTGGCGCAGCAGGTTGCGCAGGGCGTCGGCGGCCCGGTCGCCGGCCAGCACCCGCTCCCCTAGCCGGTCAAGCGCCTTGGCCACGTCGAACGGCGGCTCCAGCGGGTCGGGACCGCCGCGCCAGGCGCCGTACCGGTAGCTCATCCCCCGCCCACCGGCTGACGGGTGCAGCGCCGACGGTTCATCCGCCGCCCACCGGTCGACGGGTGCAGCGCCGACGGTTCATCCACCGCCCACCGGTCGACGGGTGCAGCCCCCGACGGTTCATCCGCCGTAGACCGATCGGCCGGGTAGCTCCTCCTTGGCCAGGCGCTTGGCCAGATGCAGGCCCTCCATGGCGAACTCCAGGGCGGCGGCGGCCAGGCCGGGCGCCTCGGCCCTGTGGTCGTCGCCGAGCCGGCGCAGCAGCTGGGCCAGCCCGTGGACCGGCCCGACACGGGCCAGCAGCTCGGGCGCGGGTACCAGGTCGCCGCTCTCGACCGTCGCCCCGTCGTCGAACCGGTGCAACAGCCCGGACAGGTCGGACCCGGCCAGCCGGGCCCGCCAGGTCTCGGCGACCGCCCGGCGCAGCAGGTGCTTGAGCAGCTCCAGCTCCCTCCCCTCCTCGAGCTGGTCGAACTCGACCTTGCCGAGCGAGACCGGGACCACCGCCTGCAGGTCGACCACCCTTGCCACCGGCAGCTCCTCGCCGGTGACCACGGCCCGCCGCACGGCCGAGGCGGCCACGGTCTCGGCGGCGGCGATGGCGAACCGTGCCGAGACGCCGGAGCGGGCGTCGATCTGGGGGGACTCGCGCACGGCGCGGGTGAAGCGGGCGATGATCTCCAGGAGATGTCCGGGGACCAGCGGCCGGCCGAGCGGTGTCTCGTCCCAGGAGAGCACGGCCTCCTGGCGGATCAGGGTCAGCTCGTCGTCGAGGCGCAGCGGGTAGTGGGTCCGGACCTCGGCCCCGAAGCGGTCCTTGAGCGGGGTGATGATGCGCCCCCGGTTGGTGTAGTCCTCGGGGTTGGCGCTGGCGATCAGGAGGAGATCCAGGGGCAACCGGAGCTGGTAGCCGCGGACCTGGATGTCGCGCTCCTCCAGCACGTTGAGCAGCGCCACCTGGATCCGCTCGGCCAGGTCGGGCAGCTCGTTGACGCTGAAGATGCCCCGGTTGGTGCGGGGCACCAGGCCGTAGTGGACGGTCTCGGGGTCGCCGAGGGTGCGGCCCTCGGCCACCTTGGTCGGGTCGATGTCGCCGATCAGGTCGCCGACGCTGGTGTCCGGGGTGGCCAGCTTCTCGCCGTAGCGCTCGGAGCGGTGGCGCCAGGCGACCGGCAGCTCCTCGCCCAGCTCGTCGAGCCGGCGGCGGCAGGCGGTGCAGGTCGGCACGTAGGGGTGGTCGTTGATCTCGCAGCCGGCGACCGCCGGGGTCCACTCGTCGAGCAGGTGGACCATGGAGCGGATCAGCCGGGTCTTGCCCTGCCCGCGCTCGCCGAGCAGCACGACATCGTGCCCGGCGAGCAGGGCCCGCTCCAGCTCGGGCAGGACGGTGTCGTCGAAGCCGACGATGCCGGGGAAGCGGTCACCGTCGCCGGCCAGTCGGGCCAGCAGGTTGTCGCGGATCTCGTGCTTGACGGCCTTGTAGCGGTGGCCGGAGGCCCGAAGGCCGGCGAGGGTGGTGGGGGTCGGCGGGGTGACGGTGGTCATGCGCGTCCTTACAGTCGGTCGCTGGTCGCTCGACCCATGGTGGCCCCACTGGCCCGGTTGCGCACGCCCAGCCTGGACACACCGGTCGAGAACAGCGGCCAGGTATCCGGCGCCGCCTGCAGCGTCGAACCATCCGTGCAGCCCTGGAGCTGCGCGCCGCCAACGGCGGCCACCCAGCTCCCTCGAACCCGGAGACTCGACCGGTGTTCTAGCCGTCGGCGGATCGGCGCCAGGCGGCCCGGCCGAGCTGGCTGAAGGCGCCGAGGAAGCGTCCGGTGAGCTCGTCGGCGCCATGCTCCTCCAGCACCGAGGCCACCGCCCGCGCGTCCAGGCGCCGGGTGCAGGTGGCGACGTCGAGGGCGACGTCGTCGCGGATGGCCATCAGCTCCCGGTTGAGCTCGTAGGTGGCCCGCTGGGTGACCAGCGCCTCGGCCACCCAGGCGCCCAGCAGCCGGGTCACCCCGGCCGGGTCGGCCATGGCCGCCTCCACGGTCCCGTAGGCGGCCAGCAGCCGGGCGGCGGTGATGGCGCCGATGCCCCGCACCCCTGGAAGGCAGTCGCTGGCGTCGCCCCGCAGGGCCGCGAAGGCGGAGTAGGCGGCCGGGCCAACCCCGTAGCGGGCCCGCAGCCAGCTCGGCGAGACCTGCTCCATGCGCCCGCCGGTGACCAGGTAGAAGACCTGCACGGTGGGGGCGACCAGCGCGAACGCGTCCTGGTCGCCGGTGGCCAGGGCGGCCGCGACCCCGCGCCGCCCTGCCAGGGCGGCCGCCGAGCCGAGCACGTCGTCGGCCTCGAGGCCTTCTGGGACGGCCACGCACAGCCCGAGCAGCTCCAGCAGGCCGGGCAGCTCCTCGAGCAGCCCGACGAGGGCGTCCTCCTTGGGCGGGCGGGCCGCCTTGTACCCGGGATGGCGGTCGCGCCGCAGCGAGCGTGCCGGGTCGTCGAACCCGACGACGCAGGCGCTCGGCCGGGTGGCGGCGCCGATACGGGCCAGCATGCCGAGGACCCGCTGCCTGGCCTCGCCCGGCGGCGCCTCGGCGCCGCCGACCGCGTGGAAGGCGCGGTGGGCCAGCCCGTTGCCGTCGACGGCGAGCAGCACCGGCACCGGCCGCCTGGACCCGCGCCGCCGGCTCGGGCGCCCCTGGGGTCCTTGGCGCCGAGCCGCGCCACCACCCTCGGCCGCAGCGGCCGCCTCCCCCGCCGGCTCGTCGAGCACGAAGAGCTGGGGGGAGTCGGCGGCGGGTATGGGAGGCATGCGACAACGATCACCCTTGAACGCCAACGGCGCAAGGCATGGGCGACACCCCCTGCCAGCCGGCCAACCGTTTGTGACACGGCGTCAACAGCGGGCTTTGTTAGATTGGCCCGATGGTGGGCAGTGTCCAGCTGGAAGGGGGCCGGCGGCGGCGGCGCCAGGACTCCGAGCAGGAGATCCTGGAGGCGGCCGAGCGGCTGCTGCGCGAACGGCCGTTCCACCTCGAGGGTGTCTCCCGCGGCCTGGTCAAAGGCTTCGTGGACGCCACCTTCGGCCGGGTCGGGGCCTCCGACGACGATCGCTCGGCCGCCCCGGAGCCACGGTTCACCATCTGGATGCGGATCCTGTACGGCCCCGATCCCCTGCCCCGGACCTGACCCACCGATGCGGGCGGTCACCATCTCCGACGGCCGGCTGGTGGCGGCCGAGCGTCCCGACCCCGAGCCGGGTCGGGGCGAGCTGCTGGTGCGGGTCGCGGCCGCCGGCCTCAACCGCGCCGACCTGCTCCAGGCCAGGGGCGGCTATCCGGCCCCGCCGGGCAGCCCGGCCGACATCCCCGGGCTGGAGCTGGCCGGCGAGGTGGCGGCCGTCGGGCCCGATGTCCACCGTTTCGGGCCGGGTGACCGGATCATGGCCGTGGTCGGCGGCGGCGGCCAGGCCGAGCTGGCCGTGGTCCACGAGCGGCTGGCGATGCCGGTCCCCGACGGGCTCGGCTGGCCCGAGGCCGGCGGGTTCCCGGAGGTGGTCACCACCGCCCACGACGCCCTGTTCACCCAGTGCGGCCTCGGCCTCGGCGACCGGTTGCTGGTCCAGGGCGCCGCCGGCGGGGTCGGCACGGCCGCGGTCCAGCTCGCCGCCGCCGCCGGGGCCCGGGTGGTGGCCAGCGTCCGGAACCGCGACCACCACCGGGCGGTGGCCGACCTCGGCGCGGCCGTGGTGGTCGAGCCCGGCCAGGCCGCCGACCACGGCCCCTTCGACGTGGTCCTGGAGCTGGTCGGGGCGCCGAACTTCCCCGCCAGCCTGGACGCGCTGGCCACCGGCGGGCGCCTCATGGTCATCGGGGTCGCCGCCGGCGCGACCGTGGAGGTCGACCTGCACCAGCTGATGGCCAGGCAGGCTCGGCTGCTGGCCTCGACCCTGCGCCCGCGCCCGCTGGAACAGAAGGCCGACGCCGCCCGCCGGGTCGAGCACCAGGTCCTGCCGCTGGTGGCCGACGGCCGCCTCCGCGTCCCGGTGGCCGCCACCTTCCCTCTCGACCAGGCCCAGGAGGCCTACGATCGCTTCACGGCCGGCGGCAAGCTCGGCAAGCTGGTCCTGGTCACCTGAGTCACTGAGGGGGGAGTGGTCGGTGGACGACGCGGGCGAGGTCCTGGAGGCGGCCAGGGACGCCTACCGCCGCCGGGCCTGGCCCTTCTCCGCCTCGACCTGGACGACGACCTGGCGCTTGAGCCGGCCGAGGATGGCCGCGATGCCCCGCAGGCGCAGCGGCGAGATCACCCGGTCCAGGCCGAGGGCGGTGTAGAAGCCGTTGGGCACGGCCAGCACCTCGGCCGCGGCGGCGCCGTTGAGGCCCTCGGACAGGATGCCGGCGAACCCGCGGGTGGTCGGCGCCTCCGGCGGGGCGTCGAAGTGGATGGTCACCCGGTCGCCGTCGCCCAGCTCGGTGGCCAGGAAGAACGGCGTCTGGCACTCGGGCACCTGCTCCATCGCGTCCCGGTGGCCGGCCAGGCGCTCCGGCAGCGGCGGCACCCGGCGCGAGTAGTCGAGCAGCGCCTCCAGGCGCAGCTCGACCGGGAGGTCGGCGAACTCCTCGACGATCTCCTGGAGCCGGGCCGGCATGGCCATGGCGCTAGCGCACCGCCCGGGCATGCGCGGCGCGCATGTTCACCGCCTCGTTCCTCTCCAACGCGCTCGAGATGCGGCGCCGATACTCGGCCGGCACGCTACCCGACCGCCTTGAGACGGGGGTCGGGGCCGGGCTCGCTCGACCGCTCGATCGGCACCCGCACCGAGTTGCCCCACTCGACCCAGGAGCCGTCGTAGTTGCGCACCCGCTGGAACCCGAGGAGCTGGCTGAGCACGAACCAGGTGTGGCTGGAGCGCTCGCCGATGCGGCAGTAGGCGACGATGTCGTCGTCCTTGCCGAGGCCGAGCTCGCCCTCGTAGATCGCTCGCAGCTGGTCGGCCGACTTGAAGGTGCCGTCGTCGTTGGCCGCCCGCTTCCAGGGCACGTTGGCCGCGCCGGGGATGTGCCCGCCGCGCAGCGCCCCCTCCTGCGGGTAGTCGGGCATGGCCAGCAGCTCGCCCGAGTACTCGCCGGGCGAGCGCACGTCGACCAGCCGCCCGTCGCCCCGGATGTGCTCAAGGACCTGCTCCCGGAAGGCGCGGATGACCGCGTCGTCCCGCTCCACCACTGGGTAGTCGGCGGTGTCGCGCCGCGGCACCTCGGTGGTGAGCTGGCGACCCTCCTCGACCCACTTCTGCCGGCCGCCGTCCAGCAGCCGCACGTCCTGGTGGCCGAACAGGGTCGCCACCCACAGCGCGTACGCCGCCCACCAGTTGGACTTGTCGCCGTAGAACACGATGGTGGTGTCGCGCCGGATGCCCTTGGCCTCCATCAGCCGGGCGAAGCCCTCGCCGCTGACGTAGTCGCGCTCCACCGGGTCGTTCAGGTCCAGGTGCCAGTCGATCTTGACCGCACCTGGGATGTGTCCGGTCTCGTACAGCAGGACATCCTCGTCCGACTCGGCGACGACCAGGTTGGGGTCGTCCAGGTGCTCGGCCAGCCAGGCCGTCGTGACCAGGCGCTCCGGATGGGCGTAGGCGTCGAGCTTGGGGGCCGGGTCGAGCTCCGCCGCAGTGCTCACGGGTCCTCCTCGATGGCGATCGCGGTTGTCGGGCACCACGATACCGCCGTCGCATGAGAACCTTCCCCGGACGGATGGAGGAACGCGACATGCGCCTGAGCAGCTTTGCGGGGACCGACGTCGGGCTGGCCCGGTCCGGCAACGAGGACAGCTACTTCTGCGGCCGGACCGTGTTCGCAGTGGCCGACGGGCTCGGTGGCCACCAGGGCGGCGAGGTCGCCTCGGCAACGGCGGTGGAGCCGCTGGCCGCCCTCGACGGCCGCGACTTCGCCGGGGTCGCCGAGGCGGCGCGGGCGCTGGCCGCCGCCATCCGGGAGGCGAACTCGGCCATCCTGGAGCGGGCCGCGGGCGATCCGGGCCTGTGGGGCATGGGCACCACCGTGACCGCCGCCGCCGTCGCCGGCGGCCGCTTCCTGCAGCTCGCCCACGTGGGCGACAGCCGCGCCTACCTGCTGCACGATGGGACGCTGAACCAGCTCACCACCGACCACACGTTGGTCGGCGAGCTGGTCCGCCGGGGCCGCCTCACCCCGGAGCAGGCCGCCGTCCATCCCGAGCGCAGCATCCTGACCAGGGCGGTCGGCCTGGACCCCGGCATCATGGTCGACACCCCGGAACCTCTCGAGCTGGAGCCGGGCGACCAGGTGCTGCTCTGCTCGGATGGCCTCACCGAGACGGTGCGCGACGACCGGATCGCCACGCTGCTGGCCGAGCACGAGGACGGGCACGAAGCCTGCCGGGGCCTGATCGACGCCGCCAACGCCGCCGGCGGCCCCGACAACATCACCGTGGTGCTGGTCCGCGTGACCTGAACCGGGCGGGGCGATCACGCGCGCCGCTCCTTCCCCTCCGCCCCTCAGACTCGCCGCAGCACCGTCACCACCTTGCCGAGGATCCGGCCGTCGCTGCCGAACGGGATCGGCTTGTACTGCTTGTTGGCGGGCAGCAGCCGGATCCGGTCGCCGTTGCGCGAGAAGCGCTTGACGGTGGCTCCGTCCTCGGTGCCGGGGACCAGGGCGGCGACGATGTCGCCGTTCTGGGCGTCCCGCTGCTCGCGGACGACCACGTAGTCGTTCTCGGCGATCTGGGCGTCGATCATCGAGTCGCCGCGGACCCGCAGCATGAACAGGGTGCCCTCGCCGACCAGCTGGCGGGGCAGCAGGAAGTTGCCGTCGATCCGCTCCTCGGCGACGATCGGCGCGCCGGCGCGGATCTCGCCGACCAGCGGCACCGGGACCGTCGGGGACTCGCCCCGGAGCTGGATCGACCGGTTCTTGCCGGCGTCGCGGCGGATCAGGCTGAGCGCCTCGAGCTTGTCCAGCCAGTAGCCGACCGTCCCGATGGAGCGCACACCGATCGCCTCGCGGATCTCGCGGACCGTCGGAACCAGCCCGGTGGCCGCATGCGAGTCCCGGATGAAGTCGTAGACCTTCTGGCCGGTCGCGCCCAGCTCGCCGTTCGTCACCAGACCACCAACCCGTCGGCTTCGGTCGGGATGCCCGTTGCGTCACCTTCAATGCTGCACGCCCGAAGGGCGCCAGACAAGGGTATGCCGTTACCCCGACGAACCGCTGGATCTTTCCCCAGCCGGAAGCACGAAGCGCATGGTGGTCCCGTGACCCGGCGTGCTCTCGGCGGTGATCCGGCCGCCGTGGGCCTCGACCAGGCTCCTGGCGATGGCCAGCCCGAGCCCGGCGCCGCCCGAGTCGGCCGACTTCACGAACCGGTCGAACACGTATGGCAGGTCGCGGGCGTCGATGCCGGGGCCGGTGTCGGAGACGGCGAAGGCGATCCCACCCGGTGCCGGTCCCACCGTCACGGCGACCGACCCTCCCGGAGGTGTGTGCCGGATGGCGTTGGTGAGGAGGTTGGCCAGCACCTCGCCGATCCGCACCGGGTCGACGTCGAGCTCGGGCATGCGGTCGCCGCTGCGGCAGTCGAGCCGCACCCCGCCTCGGTCCGCCCTTGCCCGGAACGCGGCCGCCGCGTCCTGCGCCAGCGCGGCCGGGTCGACGTGCTCACGGTGGAGCCGGAGCACGCCGGCCTCGGCCGTCGACAGTGTCTGAAGGTCGTCCAGCAGCCGCGCCATCACCGCCGTCTCCTCCAGGACCGGTCCCAGATGCGCCTCGTCGGCCGGGTAGACGCCGTCGAGCATCCCCTCGACGCTGCCGCGGATCACCGACAGGGGGGTCCGCAGCTCGTGGGCGACGTCGGAGAGCAGGGCGCGACGCTGCGCCTCGTTGGCCTGCAGACGCTCGGTCATCTGGTTGAACGAGTGGCCCAGGCGGCTAACCTCGCCGGGGCCGCGTGCCTGGACCCTGGTTGCGTAGTCGCCCCCGGCGACTCGGTCGGCGGCCTCCATCACGTCGCCGATCGGCGCCGCCATGCGCCGCACCGCCCGCCCGGCCAGGAACGCCACCGCCAGCAGCCCGAGGATCAGGAGTGGGAAGGGGACGCCGGGCCCGCGCCGGTCTCCCGGCCCGAAGTCGCCCCCCGACAGCCACCTCCAGGCGATCCCGCTGGCCAGGAAGGTCAGCCCGAAGAACAGCGCGAACAGCACCCCGACCCGCCGGGAAAACCCCCGGCGCGGCCCACCCGCCCACGGCGGAGGGAACGGCTCGCCCTCCGGCCACCACGGTGGCCGACGCCTCGCCCTCCCCCACCGGTGCGGGTACGGACCGTGCCCGCCCCCGGTCAGGCCGCCGTCCCGCCCCTGCCCCCCCGGCGGAAACGGACCGGAACCGCCGCCCCCGGCCGGGCCGCCGTCCCGCCCCTGCCCCTCGGGCGGAAACGGACCGGAACCGCCGCCCCCGGCCGGGCCGCCGTCCCGCCCCTGCCCCCCGGGCGGAAACGGACCGGAACCGCCCCCGGCCGAGCCGCCGTCAGGCATCGGCGAACCGGTAGCCGACGCCGTGGACGGTGAGCAGGTAGCGAGGCCGGCCTGGGGTCGGCTCGATCTTCTTGCGGAGGTTCTTCACATGCGCGTCGACCGCCCGCTCGTAGGACTCGAAGGCGACACCGTGGACCGCGTCCAGCAGCTGGCCACGGGTGAACACACGGCCGGGCTGGCGCACCATCGCCGCCAGCAGCTGGAACTCGGTCGGGGTGAGCTCGACGGGCCGCCCGCCGACGGCCACCCGCATGCGTGGCAGGTCCACCTCGATATCGGCCACCCGCAGCACCTCCGGCCCGCCGCCCCCGACCGCCTCGGTCCGCCGCAGCACCGCCCTGACCCTTGCCACCAGCTCCTTGGGGCTGAACGGCTTCACCACGTAGTCGTCGGCGCCCAGCTCCAGGCCGACGATGCGGTCGGTCTCGTCGCCGCGCGCGGTCAGCATGACGATGGGCACGTTGGAGGTCCGGCGCAGGCTGCGGGCGACATCCAGCCCGTCGCGCCCGGGCAGCCCCAGGTCGAGTACGACCAGGTCGGGCCGGGCCCGCCTGGCCTCGGCCAGGGCGACCTCGCCGTCGCCGGCCACCACGACCTCGAACCCGGCGTGCTCGAGATAGTCGCGCACCAGCCGGGCGATCTTGGCCTCGTCCTCCACCACAAGGATTCTCTTCACCGTCGACCTCCGAGCTTGCCCGCAGCCTGACGAGGCGGCGGGGCGGAGGCAAGCCTCCGCCCCGCCCACCTTGTCCCTCAGGAGCGCGGCGGTTGCTCCCCGCCGCTGGCCGGCTGCTCTTCGCCGCCGGCCGGCTCGGCGGGCTGCTCGTGCTGCCGGCGGTGCCACTCGTCGAACATGGCTCCACCACCCTGGCCCCATGGGCCGCCCTGGCCCCACGGACCGGGAGGGCCGTAGCCGCCAGCGCCTCCAGGGCCGCCGGGGCCGTAGCCGCCCGGCCCCCAGCGGGGGCCGCCCCAGCGCCCGCGCCAGAACGCGCCCCGGACCAGCAGCACGATCCCGATCACGAACAGCGGGAACAGGATCAGCCCGAACGGGAAGCCGAACCCGCGGCCGTAGCCGTACCCGTAGCCGTGCCCGACGACCCGCACCACCTGATCGGCGTCACCGCGCTGGGCCAGCTCCCGGGAGATCCCTTCGTCGACCCCGGCGTTGAAGGCGCCGACCCCGATCCCAACCACCGCCAGGATGGCCAGGATGGCCAACCCGATCACCATCGTCCGTCGCATCGCATCCTCCTTGTCGACGGCGTTGCTTCGGTCATCACCGATGCTGCCGCCCGGGCGTGAAGGAGTTGTGAACTCGACGCGGAGGGCTGGAGGAACCCAGCACCGGTTCAGTCCCCGCCGGCCAGGGATCGCGCCCGGAGGACGATCTCCTCGACCACCTCTTCAGTCCCCGCCGGCCAGGGATCGCGCCCGGAGGACGATCTCCTCGACCACCTCCGTTTTGGCGTCGGCGTACTGCTGCACATATGTCCAGTCGCGCTGGGCCAGCTCGCGCTTGACCCGCTGGTAGTGCTCCCGATCGACCGGGTCGCTGCGCAACCGGTCCAAGAAGATCAGGTAACGCTCGATCTCCGGGCAGTCGGGCGAGTAGACGTGCAGGTTGACGTTGGTGTCCGGCCCCTTGAGGACGCGGTGCTGCCACCAGTCCGGTTCCCGGATGACCAGCAGGTAGCCGGCCGCCCCCAGGTCCGGAAGGTAGGCCGGCTCGTCGCCTGAGTCGGGCACCACCAGCACGATGTCGATGATCGGCTTGGCCGCCAGCCCCGGCACCGAGGTGGAGCCGACATGCTCGAGCCGCATCACCCGCTCCCCCAGCACCGCCCTGATCCGCTCCGCCTCCCGAACGAACAACCGCGGCCACCCCGGGTCGTAGTCGACCACCTGGATCCTCCCGGTCAGCCGGGGCGGCTCCTCCACCCAGGCCTCCCGGATCTCCTGCTCGGTCTTCGGCTCCTGGGATCGGTTCGGTTCGGCCATGGGCCCTCGCTCCCTGTGCACCAATTTAGGACGCTCCACTCCGGGGACCCGCTTGCTTCGTCGGCTGTGGCCACCCATGCGTCGATGTCACGCTCGAGCCGGTTCAGTGCGTCCTGCTTGCGTTGTTCCCGGGTACGGGGCGGGAGGTCATCGTGGGCAAGCCTCCAACGCCGTGGAGCGGATATCCGCCCTGCTCAGGGTTGGCGGTAGGAGCCGAGCGGGGTGCCGACAAGCATCGGCACCCCGCTTCTGACCAGACGACTACCGCCCAGGCGGCGCCTGGTTTCAGCTGCACCCGCTGGTGGTGCCGCACGACTCGCAGACGAAGCACGAGCCTGCCGGGCGCATCCGGACCCCACAGGTCGAGCAGTAGGGCGCGTCGACCGCGGCCGTGCCCGGGGTGAACGCCGGGGCCCTCGACACCGAGGCGGAATCGGCCTGGGTGGAGCCCGTGGCCGCCCGCGGAGGCTGCTGGAGCTCGACCGTTGCCGCGGCAGGCGGCTCGGCGGCTGGTGCTGGGGTCGACTCGGTGGTGCCGTTGACCTCGGCGGTGCGCTCGGCGGTGGTCTTGATCCCCAGCGCCTGCCTGGTCTCCACGTCCAGGTAGTCGATGGCCAGCCGTCGGGCCAGGTAGTCGACCAGGCTCTGGGCGATGCGGACGTCCTTGTCGTCGGTCATGCCGTTGGGCTCGAAGATCATGTTGACAAACTTGGCCACGTAGGCCTCCAGCGGCACGCCGTACTGGAGGCCGAGGCTGATGGCGATGGCGAACGCGTCCATCACGCCCGACATGGTCGAGCCCTGCTTGGAGACCTTGAAGAAGATCTCCCCCAGCCCGTCGTCCGGGTAGGACCCGGCGGTCAGGTAGCCCTCGATGTCCCCGACCCGGAACGAGGTGGTCCTGGACGGCCGCTGCTTGGGCAGGCGTCGGCGCACCGGCGCCTGCTCGACCTCGATAACCGCACCGGTGTCGGTGGTCACCTTCCGGTCGGCCGACAGCGGCTGCCCGACCTTGCAGTTGTCCCGGTAGATCGCCAGGGCCTTGAGCCCGAGCTTCCACCCTTCGACGTAGGCGTGCTCCACGTCCTCGACCGTGACCTGCTCGGGCATATTAACCGTCTTGCTAATTGCGCCCGAAAGGAACGGCTGGGCCGCGGCCATCATGCGGATGTGGCCCATGTAGTGGATCGGCGAGTCGCCCATGGCGCAGTCGAACACGTCGTAGTGCTCGGCCCGCAGAGCCGGCGCGCCCTGCACCGAGTTGTTCTCGGCCACGTACTCGGCGATCGCCTGCACATGCTCGTCGGCGTACCCCAGCGTCCGCAGCGCCCGCGGCACCGTCTGGTTGACGATCGACATCGACCCGCCGCCGACCAGCTTCTTGGTCTTTACGAGTGCTAAATCGGGTTCAATTCCGGTTGTATCGCAATCCATCAAAAGGCCTATAGTCCCCGTAGGGGCCAAAACACTAGCCTGCGCATTTCTAAAGCCGTGTTCTTGACCAAATTCAATTGCCTCGTCCCAGGCGGTGCGTGCGGCCTCGAGCAGGTCTGACTGGACCAGCCCCGAGTCGATCCGGTCGACCGCGGCCCGGTGCTTGCCCATCACCCGCAGCATCGGCTCGCGGTTCTTCGGGTAGCCGGCGAACGGCCCGGTCACCTGGGCGATGCGGGCGCTGGTCCGGTAGGCGTGCCCGGTCATGAGCGCGGTGATCGACCCGGCCCAGGCCCGCCCCCCGTCGGAGTCGTACGCCTTCCCGAGCGCCATCAGCAGCGCCCCCAGGTTGGCGTACCCCAGCCCGAGCTGCCGGAAATCTCTGGCGTTCTTGGTGATCCGCTCGGTCGGGTAGGAGGAGTTCCCGACGATGATCTCCTGGGCCAGGAACACGATCTCGACCGCATGCCGGAAGGCGGCGGCGTCGAAGTTCCCGTCGCTGCCCAGGAACTTCAGCAGGTTGAGGCTCGCCAGATTGCATGCCGAATTGTCCAGGTGCATGTACTCGGAGTTGTGCACAACCACGCCGGACGGGCCACTGCCGTCGCTCACAACGAAGTTGTGGGTGCCGTCAACCTCCAGGTCGTACACCATGACCGGACTGTCGAGTTGCACGCTGGATACCGTGGCGACTCGATCTACTCGACGGCGACCGCCCAGTTCCGAACCGACCACCGCGTCTCCAGGCCTCAGCTGTTGCGCCTCGACCCAGCCGGCGTCGACGGTCAAGAAACGGTGCTCGGGCGTGCACCGGAGGCTGAGCCCTGCCGCCGTCTGGATCTCGACGAGCTTGTATGCCTCGCCAACGGCCCACGCTCTGGTCATCGGCCGACTGACGATCTGACCGCTCTCATGGTCAAGCGAGCGGGCTGCTGGCAGCGCCTCCCCTGTCTGTGAGCGCTTTGCCAGGAGCTCGAATCGCACGAGGCCCTCGTCGGTGTCGACCAGCGCGTCACCAACGAAGCAGCACGGGTTGGACGCGTTAATTCGACCCGACTCCGGCGTGGTGTGCCAGTCGTTGATGGTGGTGTCGTACTGCATGCCGGGGTCGGCGCACTCCCAGGCGGCCTGGGCGAGCTCGCGCATCAGGTCGCGGGCGCGCAGCGACTCCATCGTGCGGCCGTCCAGCACGGCCTTGAGGTCGAAGGACCTGTCGGCCTCGTAGGCGCGCATGAAGTCGTCGTTGACCCGGACCGAGTTGTTGGCGTTCTGGTACTGGATGCTGATGGAGTCGCGGCCGTCCAGGTCCATGTCGAACCCGGCGTCCCGCAGCACCCGGGCCTTGTGCTCCTCGCGGGCCTTGCACCAGATGAAGTCGCGGACGTCGGGGTGGTCGACATTGAGGACGACCATCTTGGCTGCCCTACGGGTCTTGCCGCCGGATTTGATCGTGCCGGCCGAGGCGTCGGCCCCGCGCATGAACGACACCGGTCCGGAGGCCTCCCCGCCGTGGCCGAGCTGCTCCTTGGACGAGCGGATGGTCGAGAGGTTGATGCCCGACCCCGACCCGCCCTTGAAGATCATGCCCTCCTCGACGTACCAGTTGAGGATCGACGGCATGGTGTCCTCAACCGCCAGGATGAAGCAGTTGTGGACGCGGATGTTGTTCGACAAGTATTCGCCGCTGTCGGTCTGGATGTCGAAGACGGGCTGCATGCCCCGGTCCTCGATCGCGACGATCTCCTCCTCGCGGAGCGAGGGGCAGGCCTTGCCGTCCAGACTGAGCGAGGCGTCCAGGGTGGAAACCTTCTTGGCAGACAGAAAGCCCACCTTCGACCGAAAGGTCGCGCGCTCGGAACGCATGCCGATCCTCACCTCGAAGAGGTCCGAGCGGTCGGGGCGGACCTCTACCTTATGGAGCCGACGCGAGTAGATGCCAAGGCGGAGCAGCAACAGCTGCAGGTCCTCGGTCCACCGCTCGCTGATTACGGCGACGGCCACGAGCCCGCTGCCGCCGCGCACCGTGACGTACCCGTCGGCTTGAAAGACGCTGCGCAGATAGGCAGCGACGGCCTGGTTAGAGTTGTTCCAGAGCCTCGTTGGCACCCGAAGCTCGTGTCGACGGGCGAGCAGGCCCCACGACTCGACGAAGGGCCGGAGCACCTCGCCGTAGAGCCGGATGCGCCGTCCGGAGAGTGTCGCATCCAGGGTCTTGAACGTCCGGACGTGCTGGTGAACACCGGAGAAGACCACCTGCAGGTGCCGCTGCACCCAGTCGTACTCCTCCTCGGTCACCGTCTGGAACTCAATGGTGAGCGAGGTGTTGGTGCCACTCTGGTATTGGCCCACGAACCCATCGGCTTGGAGCCATCCGGCGAGCGCGGCCTCCGAGGCCTCGCCAGTGGTCGGCTCGGAGCGCACGAGCGTCGCCGTACCGCCGCCCTCCTCGGCCTGCCGTTCGAGGGAGGTCGCGAGTCGGCCGACCGTGTCGTCAGTGGAGGCGTGGTGCGGATACAGATGCAGCCGCATGCCGGGCCGGAGCTGGTCGACGCGGAGCCACTCGCCTTGGTTGCGCCGCTCGGGCACCGCGTACACCAGATGATCGGTGGTCGCCTCGACGAACGAGCCGTTGCGGAGCCGCACCCGGAACACACGCTTGTCGCCGTTGGCCTTGACCGCCCGCACCCGGGTCTCGCCGTGAGCGTCATAGACGACGGTCCCGACCGCCTGGCGCTCGACCAGCTCGCCGATCGGCACCATGCCGGTTGGAGTGCTGACCAGCGCGTCGTAGGGCTGGCAGGCCGAGCACTGCGGCTCCGGCTCGACCCCGACGTTGAACCAGACCGGGGAGTTGAAGGCGGCCTTCTGGTTGACCAGCAGGTGGGTCAGCTCGGACTGGAACGCCTCGGCGTCGGAGTCGGTGGCGAAGTAGCGGTCCTTGGTGCCCCAGCGGGTGATGGTGCTGGCGACCCGGTCCACCATCTGGCGGACCGAGTGCTCGCGCTGGGGGGTGCCGAGAGGGCCGCGGAAGTACTTCTGGGCGACGATGTTGGTGGCGTTCTGCGACCAGCTGGCCGGGACCTCGAGGTCGCGCTGCTCGAAGGCGGTGGTGCCATCGCGCCAGTTGGTGATGACCGCGTCCCTGCGCTCCCAGGTGAGCTCGTCGTAGGGGTGGGTTCCCTTGGTCGTGAACAGGCGGCGGACCTGGAGGCCCCGGCGGGCGGGGCCGTGCTCGACGGAAAGGGCATCCCGGGTCTTGGCCACGATGTTGACCTCCTGCGGCCCCCGTGTCGGCCGGGGCCGCGCACCTCCGTCCCCTGGAAGCTGGCGCTGAGCGGTGCTGCGGAACCGGGTCAGCAGCGCCGAGCGGGACGACGAACGGACAGATCGAAGAACTACAGCGATGTGATTAAGCACTGATCTGGCACTCGGGTCAAGCACCCTCGACACAAGATGTTGTGGAAAACTTGCCTCGTGGGACCGATTATACCACTATATGTTGTGGTGGCCGGCACCGGCCGGCCCAGGGAGGATAGCCGTGCGTTGCCCCTTCTGCGGGTCCGACGAGGACCGCGTGGTCGACTCCCGACCGTCCGAGGACGGGGGGACGATTCGTCGCCGACGCGCCTGCGCGGTCTGCGGCCGGCGCTTCACCACCTTCGAGCGGGTCGAGGAGGCGCCACTGCTGGTCCTCAAGCGAGACGGTTCCAGAGAGCAGTTCGAGCTCGGCAAGCTCGTGTCGGGCCTCGAGAAGGCCTGCAAGAACCGGCCGATCTCCCGGACCGACATCCTACGCATCGCCAGTGACATCGAAGAGGCGGTCCGGGCCAGAGGGCAGCGCGAGGTCGAGAGCCAAGAGGTCGGCATCGAGCTCCTCAACGCCCTCCGGGAGCTGGACCCTGTCGCCTACATGCGCTTCGCCAGCGTCTACAAGGATTTCCAGGACCCGGCGGACTTCGAGCGCGAGCTGGAGAGTCTCGGCTCGCTGCGCAAGACCACCCCGCCCAAACCTCGCTCCAACGCCGGCGCGACCTGACCCTTCGGGGCGGGACCCATGACCGGGAGAAGTCGGTCGTGGGGCTCGCCGCCCGGCCCTAGCGCTCGGGGACGGGGATCGAGAGCTCCTGACCGGCTTGGAGCCCAGCGCGGAGGTCGTTGGCCTCGATCAGACCGTCGACGACGGGTCGGGGGTCGCGGTCCGGCGCGACCCGCCGGGCGATCGACCAGAGAGTGTCGCCGGACTCGACCACGTAGGTCACCCTTGGCGCCGGCCGATCGGGTCCGTCGCCCCTGGCCAGGCCAGGAGCGACCAGCATGAACCCGGCGACGACCAGCACGATGGCGAGCATCCGGGCGCGCATCCGATGGACCTCCCCTGACGATCGGCCTCTCATGGAATGGGAACACCTGTTCGGATCGGATCCGATCTTGCCCGAACACCTGTTCGGTGTCAACCGCATCCACAAGATCGAACTGGTGTTTGCCTCGAGCCAATTCCGCTGCTAGAGTCCGGCCCATCAGGCGGCAGCGGGTCCCGGACGTCAGGGGGTACAGCGATGGCGGAGCAGCTCACCACCAGGCAGCGGCGCATCCTGGAGGTGATCCGCGACGCGGTCGCGGACCGCGGGTATCCCCCGTCCATCCGCGAGATCGGCGAGGCGGTCGGGCTGACCTCGACATCGAGTGTCCACTCCCAGCTGGAGGCGCTCCAGCGCAAAGGATTCATCCGCCGCGACCCGACCAAGCCACGTGCCATCGAGGTGCACTTCGACGACCCGGTGGCGGCCATGCCGCGGCCGCTACCAACCTACGTGCCGCTGATGAGCGCCCCGGTCGCCGCCGGTACCGGTACCCTGCCCGACGACGTGGTCGAGGAGCTGCTGCCGCTCCCGCGCGAGCTGGTGGGCCAGGGCCAGTTGATGATGCTCCAGGTTCGGGGGGACTCGATGGTCGGCGCGGGCGTGCTCGACCGCGACTACGTGGTCGTGCGCCGCCAGGACTCCGCCGACAACGGCGACATGGTCGCCGCCCTGCTGCCCAACCTCGAGTCCGAGGCCACGGTCAAGCATTTCTCGCGCCGGGGCGGCCACGTCCAGCTCCTGCCCGACAACCCCGCGTTCGAGCCGATCGACGGCGACCAGGCCCAGATCCTCGGCAAGGTGGTCGCCGTCCTCCGCCGCCTTCGCTGACGACCCTGGGTCTCGATCGCGGGGGACCCGTGCCACGCTTCTGATCCATCAGGTGCGTGTGGTGAGCCGATGGCGTGAGGGAGGGGTGCACGCCGGGTTGTGACCAAACCGATGTTCTCGCACGCTTGTCGATTCGCGGCCGAAGAGGTTGAGTCCGGGTCGTTCCTGCACGGGGGGGTTGCGAACGAGGAGGTCCCCCTATGCCCACCGGTCGGCACAGCAAGGGACGAGCGGCGGACGACCTGGGTCTGAACAGGCGGCGGTTCCTGCGGGCAGCTGGAGTCGGCACGGCGGGCGCGATGGTCGCCGCCGGCGCCGTGGTCGGTCAGGCGGGTGCCGAGGTGGCAGGTGCGGCCGTGGCAGGTGCGGCCGTGCCAGGTGGCTCGGGCCCGGAGATCCCGGCCCGCCGCCAGGTGGTGCGGACGGGTGGGCAACGCGCCGCCGCCGTGCAGACGGTCAGCGGCCCGCTCTCGTTCCATACGATCTCACCGCAGCGCTACCTGGACACCCGGTTCGACGGTAACGGCCCGTTCCCACCGCAGGGCGCCATCGGCGAGTTCTTCGTCTTCGACTTCGGGGACCCTGACTACTTCGCCGACGGCTTCCCCAACGAGGTGCCCGCCGACGCCAGGGCAATCGCCTGCAACCTCACCGTCACCGGCGGCAAGTCCGGCGGCAACCTGCGCGCCTTCCCGGGCAACAGCAACGTGATCCCGCTGGTCTCCAATGTGAACTGGACGACCGGCCAGACGGTGGCCAACTACGCGATCGTCGGCGCGGCCACCCCGGCCGACGGCGCGTACCAGGCCAGCGTCGGGCTGCACAACGCCTCGACCCAGGGCAGCGTCCACGTGATCGTGGACATCAGCGGCTTCTTCATCTAGAACGGCGGCCAGGTGTCCGGCGCCGCATGCGGTGCCGAGCCAGCGGTGCAGCCGGGGGCTTGCGCCGCCGCCGGGGGCTTGCGCCGCCGCCTGGGGCTTGCGCCGCCGCCAACGGCGGCCACGAACATCCGCTCGAACCCCGATCCCGTTGCCCGGTGCGCTAGGCCGGCCCGGAGGCGGGGGCGCCGGTACGTGCCCCCGGCCGTCCGGGGGCTGGCTGCGCGGAGTCGTCCATGCGGAAGGGGTCGAGGGCGTGGGCGAGGGCGGCGGGGGCGCGCAGGCGGACCCGGGTGCCGGCGCCGACGTGCTCGACCTTGAGGATCTCGGCCTCGCGGTGTGCCCGGTCGACCAGGTCGCCGCGGTCGTAGGGAAGCAGCACCGCCAGGTCGACCTCGGGATGGGGCAGCCGGGTGGCGATGGCGGCCAGCAGCTCCTGGACCCCCTCGCCGGTGGCGGCCGCGAGCATCGGGACCCCGGGGAACTGGCGTGCCAGCCGAGCCCGGGTGACCTCGTCGAGCAGGTCGGCCTTGTTCAGCACCGGCAGCTCGGGAACATCGGAGGCGCCGACCTCGCCAAGCACGGCCCGGACGGCGGCCATCTGCCCGCCGGGGTCGGACTGGGCGGCGTCCACCAGGTGGACGACCAGGTCGGCCCTCGCGACCTCCTCCAGGGTCGACTTGAACGCCTCGACGAGGTCATGGGGCAGCTTGGCGATGAATCCCACCGTGTCGGTGAAGGTCGCCGCCCGCCCGCCGGGAAGGTCGAGCCGCCGGGTGGTCGGGTCGAGGGTCGAGAACAGCTTGTCCTCGACCAGCACCCCGGCCCCGGACAGCCGGTTCAGCAGGGTCGACTTGCCGGCGTTGGTGTAGCCGACGAGGGCGACACCGGGCACGCCGGCGCGCTCGCGGCCACGGCGCTTGACGTCGCGGGTCCGAGCCATGTCGACCAGGTCGCGGCGGAGCTTGGTGATCCGGCGGCGGATGCGGCGCCGGTCGACCTCCATCTTGGTCTCGCCGGGCCCACGGGTGCCGATCGGCCCGCCGGAGCCCATGCCGCTGCCGACCCGGGTCAGGCTCTCGCCCCAGCCGCGGAGCCGGGGCAGCATGTAGCTGAGCTGAGCGAGCTCGACCTGCGCCTTGCCCTCTCTGCTGGTGGCGTGCTGGGCGAAGATGTCGAGGATCAGCACGGTCCGGTCGATCACCTTGGCGTCGACCAGCTCCTCCAGGTGGCGGAGCTGCCCCGGGGAGAGCTCGTCGTCCATGATCACGGTGTCGGCGCCAAGAGCCTGCACGGTCGCGGCCAGCTCCCGGGCCTTGCCCTTGCCGATGAAGGTGCCGGCGTCCGGCTTGGCCCGGCGCTGCACCATGGCGTCCAGCACCTCGGCCCCGGCCGTCTCGGCCAGCCGGCGCAGCTCGTCGACCGAGCGCTCGGCCGCCTCTACCGACCCGGCGACGGCCACGCCGACGAGGATCACCCGCTCGAGTCGGAGCTTGCGCAGCTCGACGAGCTTGATCTCGTCGGGCTTGGCGGCCGGGTTGGTCATGGGCGCGCCGTCGAGCTGGCGGGCGCCGGGCAATGTCTTCTCGCTCATTCCTTCCACCGTAGCGGGTCGTTCGCCATCCGTCCCGGTATTTCCCATGCCGGCCACCTGGCGACGCGCCCGCTACCGACCGACCAGGGCCTTGCGGACCCGCTCGCAGCCTTCCTCGAGCCTGCTGTCGGGGATGGTCAGCGACAGCCGGATGTAGCCTTCGCCGCTCGGGCCGTAGCCTGTGCCCGGGGCGACCACCACGCCGGCTTCGTCGAGCAGCCGGGCGGTGAAGTCGACGCTGGACTCCCCCGGCGGGGTCGGCAGCCAGACGTAGAGGGCACCCTTGGGGGCGTCGGCCTTCCAGCCGGCCTCCCAGAACACCTCCATGATCCGGTCGCGACGGCGCCGGTAGGTGTCCAGCAGGCCGGGCAGGTGCGGCATGCCGCTCTCCAGGGCGGCCACCCCGGCCCGCTGCACGGCGTTGAAGATGCCGGAGTCGATGTTGGTCTTGACCCGGCCGAGCGCCTCGATGGCCGGCGGGCTGCCCACCGCCCAGCCGATCCGCCAGCCGGTCCTGTTGAAGATCTTGGACAGCGACCCGAACTCGATGGCGACCTCCATCGCCCCCGGCGCCTGCAGCACCGACGGGGCGACGAAGCCGTCGTAGGTGATCTCCGAGTAGGCGTTGTCGTAGGCGAGCAGCAGGTCACGCTCGGTCGCGAACCGGACCGCTTCCCGAAGCTGGTCGAGGGTGGCGACCGCGCCGGTCGGGTTGGAGGGGTAGCACAGCCACAGCAGCTTGGCCCGCGGCGCAACCGACCGGTCGACGGAGGCGAAGTCCGGGAACCAGCCCTCCTCGGCGGTGAGCGGTATGTGCACCGGCTCCCCGCCGGCCAGGATGGTCCCGACCTCGTAGACCGGATAGCCGGGCTCGGTCACCAGCACCTGGTCGCCCGGGTCCACGAACGCCCACGGCAGGTGGGCGATTCCCTCCTTGGACCCCAGCAGCGGCAGGACCTGGGTGTCCGGGTCCAGCTCGACCCCGAAGCGGCGCCGGTAGAAGCCGGCGATCGCCCGCCGGAAGGATGGCAGCCCGAAGTAGCTCGGATACCGGTGGGTCGAGGGGTCCCTGGCGGCCCTGCCCAGCTCCTCGATCACGAAGTCCGGGGTCGGCAGGTCGGGATCGCCGATGCCGAACGAGATGACGTCGACACCAGCCGCCTTGCGCTCGGCGACCTTCCGGTCGATCTCGGCGAACAGGTACGGCGGGATGGCCGCGATGCGACGAGCGGTGTGCATGAGCTGGGCATTCCTCCTCGCGTCAAGGGTCGGCAGAGCCGGCGGTCCGGTCTGTCTGAGTGAGCAGCCTACCGTCCGGCGCCGTATGACCTTCCGTTCATCGGACCCTCAGATCCCCGCTGCCGATGCGCGCAAGGGAGCCCTCGGTGCGCCGGCCCTCGGCCCGGTAGACGAAGCGGATGACCTCGCCGCCCTCGGCGCGAGTGATGGCTTCCTGACCGGTCAGGTGAATCTGGTCGTCGCTGTCCTGACCGGGACGCATGACGAACCGGACCAGGTCCGGCTGGGCCGGGAATCGTTGACCGTTGCCGGTGGTGTAGCCGAACAGGAGACGGGCCAGCTCCGACTTGGAGTCGAGTGGCCGATGCTCGGCGAGACGGTGGTCGAACACCATGACGTCGTACATGGAGCACTGCTCCTCCTGCACCGTTTTGCGGCAGTCTATGCCACTTCTCGGCGAAGTCGGTTCAGCGACGTCCTGGTCACCTGTCCGCGGGCGCCGGCGCCGAGAGAAGGTCCGGCATGATGGTGCCGTGGGCGACCTCCCGGGCTGGGCCGGTCATGCGGACAGTGCCACCGGGGGCCCAGTCCAGCTCGAGCCGGCCGCCGCGCAGCTCGATCACGACCGGGCGGCCGGCGAAGCCGCGAACCTGGGCGGCCACCGCCACCGCGCAGGCGCCGGTGCCGCAGGCCAGTGTCTCCCCTACGCCGCGCTCCCAGGTCCGCTGGCGCACGGTGGCCCGGTCCACGACCTGGGCGAACTCGACGTTGGTCTTGGCGGGGAGGAAGGCCGGGTGGGTCTCGAGCCTCGGGCCGAGGGTGGTCACCGGGGCGGTGTCCACGTCCTGGACGAACACCACGGCGTGCGGGTTGCCCATGGACAGGCAGGTGGCGGTGACCGACTGGCCGTTCAGGTCGATCGTGCGCTCCTCCTCGACGCTGGGGGCGCCCATGTCGACGGTGACCCGGTCGATGCAGCCGTGGTCGTCGGCATGCAGCTCGAGGTGCTTGATCCCGGCCCGGGTCTCGAGGTCGAAGGAGCCGCCGACGTGCCCGCGGTCGCCCAGGTACTTGCCGACCACCCGGACCCCGTTGCCGCACATCTCGGCCACCGAGCCGTCGGCGTTGCGGTAGTCCATGAAGAACGGCGCGTCGGTGCCGGGGGCGATGCGGATCAGGCCGTCCGCCCCGATCCCGAAATGGCGGTCGCAGACCGCCCTGACCAGCTCAGGGGTGAGCCGGTAGCGGTCGGTCAGGTCCTCGACCACCACGAAGTCGTTGCCCGTCCCGTGCGCCTTGACGAACTCCACGCTCAGTCCTTGGTGAACGCCTCCAGGGCCCAGCCCGCGCGCTCCGGCCCGGGAGGAAGGGTACTCCATCGCACCCGCGGGTCCCTGCGGAACCAGGCCAGCTGGCGGCGAGCGTAGGCGCGGGTCCGCTTGATCACCGCCTCGATCGCCTCGGAGATCGGCGAACCCTGGTCCATGGCGTCGAGCAGCTCCTTGTAGCCAAGCGCCTGCCTGGCCGTCCGCGACAGGGGCCGGTCGGCCAGCCGCCGGACCTCGTCGACCAGCCCGGCCCCGGCCATCGCCGCCACCCGTTCGGCCACCCTGGCCCGGAGCATTGCCGGGCCCGGGTCCAGGCCGAGCACGGTCAGCCGGTATCGGGAGTTCGGGGCGTCCATCGCCGACCGGAACGACGAGAACGGCCGGCCGGTCAGCTCGATCACCTCCAGGGCCCTGACCACCCGGCGCAGGTTGCCCGGCTGGATGCGGCCGGCCGCCGGCGGGTCGGCCACGGCCAGCCGCCGGTACAGCTCGCGGAGGCCGACCTCGGCCACCTCGGCCTCCAGCCGTGACCGGACGGCCGTGTCGGTCGGTGGGAAGACGAATTCGTCGACGACCGCGTGGTAGTACAGGCCGGACCCGCCGACCAGCAGTGGGAGCCGCCCCCGGTCGAGCACGTCGGCGATCGCGGTCCGAGCCAGCGGCTGGAAGCGCGCCACCGAGAACTCCTCGCCCGGGTCGACCAGGTCGACCAGGTGATGCGGTACCCGTTCCCGCTGCTCGAGGGTCGGCTTGGCCGTTCCGATGTCCATACCCCGGTACACCAGCATCGCGTCGGCGCTCACCACCTCCGCCCCGAGCCGCCCGGCGAGCTCGAGGGCAAGCTCGGTCTTCCCTGCCGCCGTCGGCCCCATCACCGCCAGGACCGGCCCCGGCCTCGGGTCAAGCGGGTCGGTCATGACGCGGTCAGGAGGGCGACCAGGTAGCCGACGCCGTAGGGGGCGTCCTCGTACAGGACCTGGCCGCACATGGCCGGCGCGCTCTGGAGGGCGCCGGCAAGGACCTGGAGAGGGACCCGGCCGGCGGCCATAAGGTCGGCGGCCCGGTCCGGGTCCAGGTCGAGCAGCCGGTCCAGCGCGCCGGTCCGGAACGCCGCGGCGACCGAGGCGTCGAACGCGGCCGCTTCCGGGCGGAAGCCTCCCGGAGCCAGGTCGGTCCGGCATGCGGACAGGTCCCCCAGCACCACCAGACCAACCGTGCCGTCCCCACCCACACCAACCGGCCCGGCCCCACCCACACCAACCGAGCCGTCCCCGCCCACACCAACCGGGCTGTCCCCGCCCAGGGTGGGTGTTCCGGCGGTCGCGCGGCGGCGCTGGGCGGCGGCGGCCAGGTGTCGGCCGATGGTGGCTGCCGCGCCCGGGCCCAGGGAGGCTGGGGCGGTGGCTGCGAGCAGGCGGGCCGGGGGGGTGTCCAGGCCAGCCAGGAGGTAGGCGGCCACGGCCAGGGACAGGGGCAGGTCGGCGAGCCGGGCGGGCTCTGGGAGGTCGGTGAGGTCGAGGTCGAGCAGGGCGGGCAGGACGACCTCGAGGTCGGCCCCGTAGGGTCGGAACGACCCGGTGGCGGCGGCGTTGGGGACGCCCCAGACGGGGCCGTCGCCGATCAGGACGGTGGTGCCGGCGGCGGCGATGACGGCCTCCAGGGCCAGCCGGCACGCATGGCGCAACGGATCCAGCTCAGGCGCGGCTGCTCCGGCCAGCGCGGGGACGAGCAGGGGCGGGTGCGGCAGGAAGGCGGCCGCAGTCGGCGGCATGGGCGGATCCGTCAGCCGACCAGCGGCAACGGCACCGCGCCGGCCGGCAACGGGCGTGGCGTCGGGGCGGCCCCGCACGCCACGCCGGCCAGCCGCCGCGGCCGGTGGACCAGCACCGGGCCCCCAACCAGGTGATGGGGCGCAGCCTGCTCCACCCGCACCGTCACCAGGTCCCCCGGCCTCACCCCGTCACCGACAGGACCCGCCGGCGGGAAATGGCAGAGCTTATTGCCGCGGGTGCGACCGGACATGCGGGTGGGGTTGGTCTTGGAGGTGGAGTGCTCGACCAGGAGCTCGACCTGGCTGCCGAGCAGGGAGCGGTTGGCTTCCAGGCTGAGACGTTCCTGCAGCTGGAGGAGCCGCTGGAACCGGTCCTTGACCACGTCGGCGGGGACCTGGTGGGGCATGGAGGCGGCTTCGGTGCCGGGGCGGGGGGAATACTGGAAGGTGAAGGCCGAGTCGAACCGCGCTTGCTCGACCACGTCGAGGGTGTCGGCGAAGTCGGCCTCGGTCTCGCCGGGGAAGCCGACGATGATGTCGGTGGAGAAGGCCACGCCGGGGATGGCCGCCCGCAGATTGCCGAGGATCTCGAGGTAGCGGCGCCGGCGGTAGCCGCGGCGCATCAGCCGCAGCACCCGGTCGGAGCCGGACTGCAGCGGGAAGTGGACGTGCTCGCACAGCGGCCGGCAGGCGGCCATGGCCTCGACCACGTCGTCGCGGAAGTCCTTGGGGTTGGGGCTGGTGAAGCGCAGCCGCTCCAGCCCCTCGACCCTGTCGAGGGCGCGGAGCAGGTCCCCGAAGAGCTGCCGGTGCCCCGGCAGGTCGGTCCCGTAGGAGTTGACGTTCTGCCCGAGCAGGCTGACCTCGATCACCCCGGAGTCGGCGAGTGCCTGGACCTCGGCGAGCACGTCGCCGGCCCGGCGGCTTCGCTCCTTGCCCCGCAGCTTGGGGACGATGCAGAAGGTGCAGGTGTTGTTGCAACCGACGCTGATGGCCACCCAGGCCGACCAGTCGCTGGCCCGCCTGGCCGGCAGGGCCGAGGGGAACCGCTGCATCTCGTCGAAGAACTCGGCCTGGGCGGCGCCCTGCTCGCGGGCCCGGCGCAAGAGCACCGGAAGGCTGTGCAGATTGTGGGTCCCGAAGACCACATCGACCCATGGCGCCCGCTCCAGCACCCTGCCCTGGTCCTTCTGGGCAAGGCAGCCGCCGACGGCGATGGTGAGCCCGCGCCTGGCCTTGGTGGTCGCCAGGTGCCCGAGCGTGCCGTAGAGCTTGTTGTCGGCGTTCTCGCGGACCGCACAGGTGTTGAGCACGACCAGATCGGCGTCGTCAAGCCCGGCGGCCCGCTCCAGCCCCTCGGCCTCGAGCAGCCCGGCCAGCCGCTCGGAGTCGTGCTCGTTCATCTGGCACCCGAAGGTGCGGATCAGGTAGCGCTCGCTCATCGCGCCGGATGGTACTCCGCCGGTCCGGATGGCCACCTCACCGGGGCACCCCCCTGGGGTCCCGCCGGCCCCTTCCGGCTCATTTGGCGTACTCGATGCTGCGGATCTCCCGCACAACGGTGATCTTGATCTGCCCCGGGTACTGGAGCTCCTGCTCGACCCGCTTGGCCATGTCGCGGGCCAGCACCTGGGCGGCGACGTCGTCGACGTCCTCCGGCTTGACCATGATGCGGACCTCGCGGCCAGCCTGCATGGCGAACACCTTGTCGACCCCCGGGTAGCTTCCGGCGATCTCCTCGAGGCGCTCCAGCCGCTTGACGTAGGACTCCAGCGTCTCCCTCCGCGCCCCGGGGCGGCCACCCGAGATGGCATCGGCGGCCTGGGTGAGCACCGCCTCGACGGTGCGCTGCTCGACCTCGCCGTGGTGGGCCTCGATGGCGTGGACGACCTCGGGCCGCTCCTTGAGCCGGCGGGCCAGCTCGGCCCCGATGATCGCGTGGGAACCCTCGACCTCGTGGGTGAGCGCCTTGCCGATGTCGTGCAGGAAGCCGCAGCGCTTGGCCAGCGGCACGTCCATGCCCAGCTCGGACGCCATGATGCCGGCCAGGTGGGCGGTCTCGATCAGGTGGCGGAGCACGTTCTGGCCGTAGGAGGTGCGGTACTTGAGCCGCCCGAGCACGCGGACCAGCTCCGGGTGCAGGTCGGTGATGCCGACCTCGAGGCAGGCGTCCTCGCCGGCCCGGCGCACCTCGCCCTCGACCTCCTGCTTGGCCCGGTCGTAGGTCTCCTCGATGCGGGCCGGATGGATGCGGCCGTCGGAGACGAGCTTCTCGAGCGTGAGGCGGCCGACCTCCCGCCTGACGGGGTCGAAGCAGGACAGCAGCACCGCTTCCGGGGTGTCATCGATGATCAGGTTGACGCCGGTGACCGCCTCGAACGCGCGGATGTTGCGGCCCTCGCGGCCGATGATGCGGCCTTTCATGTCATCGGAGGGGAGCGGCAGCACCGAGACCGTCGACTCCGAGGTCTGCTCGGAGGCGACCCGCTGGATGGCCAGGGTGACGATCTTGCGCGAGCGGCGGTCGGCCTCCTCCCTGGCCTGCTGCTCGAGGTCGCGGACCAGGCCCATGGCATCGCGCTTGGCATCCTCCTCGATCTGCTTGACCAGCATCGCCTTGGCCTCGGCGGCGGTCATGGCCGCGACCTGCTCGAGCCGGTGCCGGTGCTCCTCGGACGCGGACTCGAGCTCGGCCCTGGCCGCCTCCACCGACCGCTCGCGGTCGTGCAGGGTGGCCTCGCGCCGGTCGAGCAGGGTCGCCTTGGCCTCGAGTCCCTCTTCCCGGCTGGCAAACCGCTCTTCCCGCCGCTGGAGCTCGGCGAGGCGGGTCCGGCTCTCGACCTCGACCTCAGCTCGAAGCTTGGTGGCGTCTGCCTCGACACCCTGCCGCAGCCGCAGAGCCTCGTCACGCGCTTCGACGGCGGCCTCCCGCCGGGTGGTCTCGGCCTGCCGCCGGGCGTCCTCCAGCACCGCCCTGGCCTGCTGCTCTGTCGAGCCGAGCACGGTTGCTGACTGTTTGCGCTGGTACGACGTTCCAATGAGAAAGCCGAGCACGATCCCGGCGAGCGCTCCAACGAAGCTGACGACGGCCTCCACGGTGGCCTCCTTTGCACCCCCATCCGGCCGGGGAGTCCGGCCGGCGAAAGCCACCCGGCGACGCTGCCGAGACCGTCTTGCCCAGAGACGGCAACAGCGCCGAGCGGCCGCCCGGCGCTGCAGAGACCCTGCGATTACGGTCCGAAGGTCAGGTCCGACGGAACGTTCGGGTGGGGAGATCGAGACGGCGCTCTTCTCCCCAAGCAGGAAGGTCCGGTGAACAGTCGGTGCACCAAGGTTACGTAATCATAGGTTGGGCTCGGCGTCGCCGGGCCATTCCAGGGTAGGCCGGACCGCACGCTCGGTCAAGGAAGAGCAGGTCAGGAGGGGTATCAAGCCGGAAGCAGCCGGTCCAAGCGATCGTCTCAGTCAAGACCGACAAGTTCACGGCCCACCGCCCGCCCGCGACCCAGGTGGCCCCTGATCGCCTCAGTCGAGACCGACAAGGTCCCGGCGACCGGCCCAACCGCGGCTCAGGTGGCCCCCAATCGCCTCAGTCGAGATCGACAAGGTCCCAGGCGACGGACTCGGCGAGGTCGGCGGGATAGCCGCGGCGGGCGAGGTAGGCGGCGAGCCGTCGGAGTTGGGTGGCGGGGGGCAACCCTCCGAGCTGGGCGAGCCGGGCCTCGGCGACCTGGCGGCAGCGTTCGACCCGGTCCTCCGCCGGGACCGCCGCCTGCGCGGCCTGGTCGGCCAGGGTCGGGTCGACACCCCGGTCGCGCAGCTCGGCGGCGATCGCCGGGGCGTCCAGTCCTCGTTCGGCCCGCCCCTCGGCCACCGTATCGGCCAGCGCCTGGTCGTCGACCAGGCCGACCCGTTCCAGTCGGTCGAGCGTCTCGGCGACCGCGGCGGCCGCGAAGCCCCGCTCCCCCAGCCGCCGCTCCAGCTCGGCCCGGGTGCGCGCCCGGGTGGTGAGCATCCGCAGCGCGGCGGCGTGAGCGGCCTCGGCCGATGCCGCTCGTTCGGCGTCCAGCGGTGCCGCTCCCCCCGGCTGCACCCGCCTCGCCCCAACCCCGCCCCGCCGCCCGACCACCACCGGTCAGAGCTTGTCCTGGCCCTTGGGCTTGTCCTTGCCCGGCTCCAGATCGGGGACGGGCTCGGGGGCGGCCGGCGGCAGGCCGATGCCGAGCTGGGCCTTGACCTTCTCCTCGATCTCGCGGGCAAGCTCGGGGTTGTCGCGGAGGAAGTTGCGGGCGTTCTCCCGACCCTGGCCCAACTGGTCGCCGTCGTAGGTGAACCAGGCCCCCGACTTCTTGACGAGGCCAACGTCCACCCCGACGTCCAGCAGACTCCCCTCCTTGGAGATTCCCTGGCCGTAGATGACGTCGAACTCCGCGGAGCGGAAGGGCGGGGCGAGCTTGTTCTTCACCACCTTGGCCCTGGTCCGGTTGCCGACCACCTCGGCCCCGTCCTTCAGCGCCTCGATCCGCCGCACGTCCAGGCGGATCGAGGCGTAGAACTTGAGCGCCCTGCCCCCGGAGGTGGTCTCGGGCGAGCCAAAGAGGATCCCGATCTTCTCGCGGAGCTGGTTGATGAAGATGGCGGTGGTCTTGGACTTGGAGATCGACCCGGAGAGCTTGCGGAGGGCCTGGCTCATGAGGCGGGCCTGGAGGCCGACGTGGGAGTCGCCCATCTCGCCCTCGATCTCGGCCCGGGGGACCAGGGCGGCCACCGAGTCGATCACGATGACGTCGAGGGCGCCCGAGCG
>DASYSE010000084.1:0-2551 GCA_036003705.1 Actinomycetes bacterium
AGCGGTCCGTGAGCTCGCAGCTGGCGCAGGATCGAGCGGCGCAGCGCCTGGTTGTCGGCCAGCCACGCCCGCACCCGCCGGTTGTAGGCGTTGCGGTCCGAGGGGTAGCGGCGCATCAGCAGGTGGTGGAGCTGGTAGTCGTCGGTGGGGACGATCGAGGCCCCGTGCGTCCAGTACTCGAACAGGCGCCGCTCCTCCCACAGCAGCCGGTCCAGCTCGCCGAGCCGGTAGCCGCCCAGGCGGCTCCAGAGGACCAGCCGGTGGCTGCGGGCGACCACGCTGATGGGATCGAGCTGCAGGTAGCCGAGGTCGCCGGCGACCTCAATGATCCCCGCCGCGCCGGCCGGGGGGCACTGGCCGGCCAGCCGCTGGCGCGTGACGGCCAGCCGGCGGGCCAGCGCCGGGTGGACGGTACGCAGGGCGGCCGGCACCCTCCGGTCAGCCGTGGGAGCCGGCGCCGGCCTCCTCGGCCGTGGCGGCGGCGCTGTGGCCGGTGGCGCCGACCGGTTGGCGCTGGCCGGGGACCCGACCCAGGATCTCGTCGACGTCGGTGCCGTCGATGGTCTCCCGCTCCAGCAGCACCTCGGTCAGGCGGTCCAGGGCGTCGCGGTGGTCGGTGAGCAGCCCGGTGGCGCGTCGTTCGGCCTGGCGGAGCAGCTTGGCGACCTCCTCGTCGACCACCCGCTGGGTCGCCTCCGCATAGGGGCGGGAGCGGACCTCCTCGGTGCCCAGGTACATCGGGCTGCCCGAGGCGAACCCAACCGGCCCAAGCGCGGCGCTCATGCCGAACTCCCGCACCATCCGCGTGGCCAGGTCGGTGGCGCCGGCCAGATCATTGGACGCCCCGGTGGAGGCCTCGCCGAACACCAGCTGCTCGGCCACCCTGCCGCCCATGCGGATCGCGAGGGAGTCCTTGAGGTAGCCCTCGGTGTACAGGTGCCGCTCGTCGATCGGCAGCTGTTCGGTGACGCCCAGCGCCTGGCCGGCGGGCAGGATGGTCACCTTGGCCACCGGATCGCCATGCTCGCTCAACGCCGCCACCAGCGCATGGCCGCCCTCGTGCACCGCCACCGCGCGCTTCTCATCCGGCAACAACGCGTTGCTGGAGTCGCGGCGGCCCAGCAGGATCCGGTCTCTTGCCTCGGAGAAGTCCACCGCCTGGATCTGGGATCGCCCGGCCCGCACCGCGAAGATCGCCGCCTCGTTGACCAGGTTGGCCAGGTCGGCGCCGGAGAACCCGGGGGTGCCGCGGGCCACCACGTCCAGGTCGACGTCGGGGCCGAGGGGCTTGCCCTTGGCGTGCACCTGGAGGATGGCCCGGCGTTCCTTCTGGGTGGGCAGGGGGATGACCACCTGGCGGTCGAAGCGGCCGGGTCGCAGCAGGGCCGGGTCCAGGACCTCGGGGCGGTTGGTGGCCGCCATCACCACCACCCCGGTGGCCGGGTCGAAGCCGTCCAGCTCGGCCAGCAGCTGGTTGAGGGTCTGGTCGCGTTCGTCGTTGGAGACGAATTGGCCGCCGCGGCGTTGGCCGATGGCGTCGATCTCGTCGATGAACACGATCGAGGGGGCGCGCTTGCGGGCCTCCTCGAACAGGTCCCGCACTCTTGCGGCGCCCACCCCGACGAACAGCTCCACGAACGAGCTGCCGGTGACGGAGATGAACGGGACCTGGGCCTCCCCGGCGACGGCGCGGGCGAGCAGGGTCTTGCCGGTGCCGGGGGGGCCGACCATGAGGACGCCCTTGGGGCCGACGGCGCCGGCGCGGCGGTAGCGGTCGGGGTTCTTGAGGAAGTCGACCACCTCGGTGACCTCCCGCTTGGCGCCCTCGTACCCGGCCACGTCGGCGAAGGTGGTGTCGGGCCGCTCGGCGTCGAACACCCGTGAACGGGCCCGACCGATCCCCCCGATCCCGCCCATCCCGGCCAGCTGCCGGCGGGTCGACCGGCCGAGGTAGATGAAGAAGGCGATGAACAGCAGCAGCGGCAGCAGGCTCAGCAGGATCGAGCCGAACGTCGTCTGTGCCCCCACGGCCTTGACCCGGACGTTGTGGTCGTCCAGCAGCTTGGTGAACTCGGGGTCCTGCAGGTTGGTCGGGTAACTCGAGGTGAACCGGGTCCCGTCCTTGAGCTTGCCCTGGATGTGCCCGTCGGAGCCGATCTCCACCGACTGGACCTGGTCGGCGGCGATCTTGTCCTTCAGCCCCGGCGAGTAGTCGAGGTTGATGACCTGGCCCTGCTGCATGCGGCCGGGGATCAGCAGCAGGGCCAGGGTGATGAGCAGGCCGAGGAACGGCAGCCAGCTGCGCCACCTTGGCGGGGGCGGCGGCGCCCCGCGGGGCGGCCGGTCGGGCGGCGGCCCCGACTTGGCCGTGTTGCTGTGGTGGCGGTTCATCGCGGGCTCCTCGGCGCAAAGCAGGCTCGTATCTGCCCACGGTAGCGCCGCCGGCCGCGGAAGGTAAGCCTCAGCCGCTGTAGGGGACCCGCCGGTCGGCCGGGACGTCGGCCAGGCGGGGGTTCTTCTGGTCGCGCTCGGAGAGGATCGGCTCCTCGTC
>DASYSE010000085.1:0-41860 GCA_036003705.1 Actinomycetes bacterium
CGCCAGGCTGGTCGAGCACCTGACCCGCCTGCAGCGGGTCGAGGGGCTGGCGATCGACTGGCTGGAGATCCGCCCGGGCTCGCGGTACGACGGCGCAACTATCGGCGACACCCAGGCCCGCAGCCGCACCGGGGTGTCGATCGTGGCCATCCTCCGCGGCGACCGCGCCATCCCGGCGCCCAGCCCGCAGGAGGGCCTGGCCGCCGGCGACACGCTGGTGGTGGTCGGCACCGCGCCGGGCGTCAAGGCGCTGTCGGACCTGCTGGGGAGCTGACCGGCGTGCACGGGGCGGCCGTCCTGCTGGAGCTCGGCGGCGTGATCCTCGGGCTCGGCATCCTCGGCCGCCTGGCCGGCCGGCTCGGCCTGTCCGCCATCCCGCTGTACCTGCTGGCCGGGCTGGCGTTCGGTGAGGGCGGGCTGCTGCCGCTGGTCACCGCCCAGGAGTTCATCGAGGTCGGCGCCGAGGTCGGCGTGATCCTGCTGCTGCTCCTGCTGGGCCTGGAGTACTCGGCCAGCGAGCTGCTGGGCAGCCTCCGCGCCGCCGCCCCGGCCGGCGTGGTCGACCTGGCCCTCAACTTCCCCCCCGGCCTGGCCGCCGGGCTGCTGCTCGGCTGGTCGCCGCTGGCGGCGGTGGTGCTGGGCGGGGTGACCTACGTCACCTCCTCGGGGATCGCGGCCAAGGTCCTGGCCGACCTGGGCCGGCTGGGCAACCGCGAGACCCCGGTGGTGCTGTCGATCCTGGTGGTCGAGGACCTGGCCATGGCCGCCTACCTGCCGCTGGTCACCGGGCTGCTGGTCGGCGGCGGCCTGCTGGCCAGCGCGGTGCCCGTCACGGTTGCCCTGCTGACCGTGGCGCTGGTGCTGCTGGTCGCGGTGCGCTACGGCGAGACCCTGAGCCGCCTGGTGTTCAGCCCCAACGACGAGGTCCTGCTGCTGGTCATCCTCGGCCTCACCCTGGTGGTGGCCGGGCTCGCCCAGCAGCTCCAGGTGTCGACCGCGGTCGGGGCGTTCCTGGTCGGCATCGCCCTGTCCGGCCAGGCCGCCGAGGCCGCCCACGACCTGCTCGCCCCCCTGCGCGACCTGTTCGCGGCCGTGTTCTTCGTGTTCTTCGGGCTCCAGACCGACCCGCGCTCGATGCGACCGGTCGCCCTGGCCGCCGCCGTTCTCGCCGTGGTCACGGTGGTCACCAAGATCGTCACCGGCTGGTGGGCGGCCCGCCGGATCGGCGTCGGCCCGCGAGGCCGCTGGCGGGCCGGCACCGCGCTGGTCGCCCGCGGGGAGTTCTCGATCGTGATCGCCGGCCTGGCCGTCACCGCCGGCCGCGAGCCCGCCCTCGGGCCCCTGGCCACCGCCTACGTGCTCATCGTGGCCGTCCTCGGCCCGATCCTGGCCCGTGCCTCCGAACCGCTGCGGGCCGCCCTGACCGGCGCGGCTACAGTTGTCGCAGGGCGGCGATCCGGTCGGCGACCGGCGGGTGGGTGGAGTCCTCGGGAGCCATGATCCACAGGTGGCGCATGCCGGGCCCGCTCGGCGGCTGCTCGCCCCCTGCCAGCTTCTTCAGGGCGCTGACCAGGCCGGGCGGGTAACGGGTGAGGCGGGCGCCGCCCTCGTCGGCGTCGAACTCGCGCCGGGTCGGGGCGACCAGCCGCAGCACGCCGGGCACGCGCCCGAGGGCGACGCCGAGGGTGGCCAGCCGCGTCCCCCAGCTCCAGATGTGGCTGAGCTCGTGGGCCAGCACGCCCTCCAGCTCGACCCGGTTCAGGCTGGTGAACAGCCCCCGGGTGACCACCAGGGCAGCTCGCTCCGGGTCCCGCCCGACCGAGAAGGCGTTGGCGGCGTCGCTGTCGGCGACGTAGAGCCGGGGCATGGGCAGCCCGGCCACCTGGGAAAGCCCTTCGACCAGGTTGTGGTAGCGGGGCCAGCGGTCCGGTTCGGCCTCCTGCGCGCCGGCCTCGCGCAGGGCGGTGCGCTCCCCCACCCCGGGGGCGAACCCGACGACCAGCACGGCCAGCCCCAGCCCGGCGCCGAGGCCGCCCACCCCGAGGCCGAGGACCAGGGTGACCAGCAGGCCGAACAGGGCCAGGGCGGCGACCACGACGGCGACGCAGACCTGGTAGGCGCGCCGGTTGGCGGCGATCTGCTCCCGCAGGAGAACGAGCGTGCTCAAGGAAGGAGGACGATGCCGACCCAGGTGCCGAAGACCACCGAGGCGACCAGCAGGGCGAGGGGGGTGAAGGTGCCGTAGGCGCGCCCGAACAGGCCGGGGCTGGGCTCGTCACCGGCCCGCACGTTGCGGTTGAGCGCGCCGAGCACCGGCAGCAGCAGCACGGCCAGGACCCCCTGGCCGAGCCCGAGCAGCGCCCCCCAGCCGACGTAGCTGGCCGAGTCGAGCTGCTGGAACACCTGCCGGTAGGCCAGGGCGAGCAGGGCGCCGACCACGATCTGGAGCAGCACCCCGTAGATGTAGACCATGCTGCTGCGCTCCCGCTGCAGCATGCCTCCCTCGAACCGGAGCAGGTCCAGCCGCGTCAGCCGCAGCCCGAGGAAGCCGGCATACACCGTCGCCGCCACGATCGCCCCGATGATCCCGCCCCACAGGGCCGCCGCCACGTCCACGCCGCCTCCTCGACTCGCCCGCTTCCGCGGCGCAGTGTACCGAAGCGCAGCGGCGCGAACCGTGCCACCTCCAGACCGGGCTCAGCGGAGCCGGCCGGGGCCGGCGGCCATGGCGGCCCGGTAGACCTCGGCCACCTCGCCGGCCACGACCTCCCAGGCGTAGCGGCGGGCGGCCACGGCGGCCGCCTCGCCCATCGCGGCCCGGCGGGCCGGGTTGTCGAGCAGGCCGGCCAGGGCCCCGGCCAGCGCCTCCGGGTCGCGGGGCGGCACCAGCAGCCCCTCGCTGCCGTCGCGCACCACGTCCCGGTAGCCGCCGATGTCGGAGCAGACCACCGGCAGGCCGACCGCCATCGCCTCGGCCAGGACGATCCCGAACGACTCCCCGCCGAGCGACGGCGCGCAGAACACGTCGGCCGAGGCGTAGTAGGAGGGCAGGTCGGCCTGGGGAACCGAGCCGACGAAGACCAGGTCGGGCCGGAGCCGGGGCGGGACCATGGCCATGGCTTTGTCCTGCTGGTGCCCCCGGTCGCGCCCGACCACCAGCAGGCGAGCAGCCGGGAACCGCGGCTTGAGCCGCAGGAACGCCCTGACCAGGTAGGCAAGGCCCTTGCGGGGCTCGAGCCGGCCAACGAACAGCACCGTCGGGCCGGCGGCGTTCCAGCCACGCAGGGGTTGCGGGCCGGCGAAGAACTCGGGCGCAACCCCGTTGGGGACCACCGCCATGGTCCCGCCGAACTGGCCCTGCCAGGTGTCGCGGGCCGAGGCGCTGACCGCGATCCTGGCTGCCAGGCGGTGGTAGACCCGGCGCAGCAGCGGGCTGGCGGCCCGCAGGGCGAGGGACCGGTCGAGGTTGGCGTGGAAGGTCCCGACCGTCGGGACGCTGGTGTTGGCCACGGCCAGCAGGCCGACGCTGGGGGACAGCGGCTCGTGGACGTGGAGCAGGTCGTAGCCGCCTCTGGCCAGCGCCCGGCGGACCCTGACGAGGGTGCGTGGCCCGATGGCGATGCGGGCCACCGAGCCGTTGTAGGGCACGGCCAGCGACCCGCCGAGGCCGACGAACCCGGGCTCGAGCACCGGCCGCTCGGCCGGGGCGAGCACGTCGACCTGGTGGCCGTGACGGCGCAGCTCGCCGGCGAGGGCGCGCACGTGGTTGCCGACCCCGCCTGGCACGGTCCACTCGTACGGGCAGACCAGGCCGACCTTCACGCCGTGTTCCGGAAGTAGCGGCTGAGGACGTGCCACTGCTCGGGAGCCTCGGCGATCATGAGCTCGAACTCGCCGGCCAGGCGCTGGGTCAGGGCGAGCACGTCCTTGCGGGGGTCGCCGGACGGCTCCGGCTGCAGCGGCGGGTGGACCACCGCCCGCCAACGGCCGGGCCGGCGGTCGTGGTAGACGGCGCAGGGCAGCAGGGTGGCGCCGGTCTTGAGGGCGATCGAGGCCGGCCCGCCGGGCATCACCGCCGGCGCCCCGAACAGCCGGACCTCCAGACCGCCGCCGGTCAGGTCGCGGTCGCACACCAGGCAGGCCAGGCGGCCGGCGCGCAGCGCCCGCGCCACCCCGCGCAGCGTCTCGGTCCCGTCGTCCAGTGGCAGCAGCTCCAGACCCAGGGCCCTGCGGTAGGCGGCGAAGCGCTCGTACAGCTCGGCCGGCCGCAACCGCTCGACGACCGCGGTGGCCGGGTAGCCGCTGGCGGCCAGCCAGGCCCCGCCGGCGTCCCAGTTGCCGATGTGGGGGCTGGCGAAGATCGCTCCCCTGCCCGTGGCCAGGGCGGCGTCGATGTGCTCGCGCCCCACGATGCGCAACCGGTCGCGGATCTGCGCGGCCGTCAGGTCCTCGAGCCGGAACGCCTCAACCCAGTAGCGTCCGTAGGTGGCGAAGCCGCGCCGGACCACCCGCTGCAGCTCCCGCGACCCGACCCCCGGCCCCAGCACCTGCGCCAGGTTGGCCCGCAGGGCCTCCCGGCGCCCACGGTCCAGCCGGTGGGAGACCCGCCCCCCGATCCCCCCGAGCGCGAACGCCACCGGCTCGGGGAGTCGCCGGACCAGCTTCCAGGCGGCCAGCCAGCGGCGACTCGCCGCCTGGCTGTTGGAGGTCACCTGCCGATGTCCGGCCCGACGTCGGATTGCTGCCAGACGACCAGGATGCGCTGGACCACGGTGATGGCGGTGCCGGCGACCAGCACCCACAACCCGGCTTCGGCGTGCCCGAGCAGCAGGGCGATGCCGAGCACGATGACCCGCTCGGGACGCTCGGCGATGCCGACGTTGCAGGCGAACCCCAGCGACTCGGCCCGCGCCTTGATGTAGGACACGATCAGCGAAAGGCTCAGCACCAGGCCGGCCAGCATGGCCATGCCGCCAAGGTCCCGGACCACGGCGTACCAGATGACGCCGGCGAGCACGGCCGCGTCCGACAGCCGGTCCACGACCGAGTCCAGGAACGCGCCCCGGCGCGACATCCGGCCGGAGGCTTTGGCGACCGCGCCGTCGAGCATGTCGGGAAGCCCGGAGAGCAGGCTGACCGCCCCGCCGACCACGGGCTGGCCGGTGGCGATGAGAGCGCCGGCGCCGAGGCTGCCGGCCAGCCCGACCGCGGTCAGGCTGTTGGCGGTGATGCCGGCCTTGGCCAGGGCGTGGCCAGCCGGCTCGGTGACGTGACGGAAGGTGTCGCGGGCCTTGGACGAGAGCACGGGATGACCTGACGTGACGGGGGGCGCTCTGCGGAGCGCCCATGCTGACGTTGGGGAGGCTAGCACTCCTTGTAGACCCGGCTCAACGACGACCGGTTACGGCAATATGCGGTGGTAGCATCGCCGCTCCCGGGGCGACACCGGCGAAACGAGGGAGGCTGGCTGCCTGTGAAGAGCTACCCCACCGACCGCGTCCGCAACATCCTCATCGTTGGTCACGGGGGCGCCGGCAAGACCTCGCTCGTCGAGGCTGTGTGCCATGCCACCGGGGCCACCAACCGCATCGGCCGGGTCGAGGACGGCACCACCGTGACCGACTTCGAGCCGGAGGAGACCCGCAAGCAGATCTCGGTCTCCCTGGCCGTCGCCCCGGTCGAGCACGACGGCTTCAAGGTCAACCTGCTCGACGCCCCCGGCTACGCCGACTTCGTGGGCGACGTCCGGTCGGCCCTGCCCGCCGCCGACGCGGTGCTGTTCGTGGTCAGCGCCGTGGAGGGGGTCGAGACCCAGACCGAGGTGGTCTGGACGATGGCCGAGGAGCTCGGCCTGCCGCGGGCCTTCTTCATCAGCAAGCTGGACCGCGACCGGGCCTCCTTCTCCCGCGCCCTGGACGCCATCCAGGCGGCCTTCGGCAAGGCCTGCCCGCCGCTGTACCTGCCCATCGGCGAGGAGCACGACCTCCGCGGCCTCGTCGGCCTGCTGTCGGGCCGCGCGTACACCTACGACGGCGGCGGGCGCACCGAGGGCGACGTCCCGGCCGACCTCACCGACGCCGCCCAGAACCTGCGCGAGCAGCTGATCGAGGCGGTCATCCAGGAGTCCGAGGACGAGGAGCTGATGGACCGCTACCTCGGCGGGGACGAGATCGCTCCGACGGACCTGATCCCCGACCTGGAGCAGGCGGTGGCCGCCGGTCGGCTGTTCCCGGTGCTGGCCGGGGCGGCCATCCGCAACATCGGCGTCACCGAGCTGCTGGAGGTCTGCACCCAGGCGTTCCCGTCCCCCGCCGAGCGTCCGGCCGTCGAGGGCCGCAGCGCCGACCCGGACGGCCCGCTGGCCGCCTACGTGTTCAAGACCATCTCCGACCCCTACGTCGGCCGCATGAACCTGTTCCGGGTGGTCTCGGGAACGTTCCTGCCCGACAGCACCGTGCTCAACGCCACCAGGCGCAAGGACGAACGGGTCGGCCACCTGCTGACCGTCCGCGGCAAGGCCCAGGAGCCCGCCGAGCGGGTGGTTGCCGGCGACATCGGCGCGGTGGCCAAGCTCGCCGACACCGCCACCGGCGACACCCTCGCCGCCAAGGACCACCCGGTGGTGCTGCCGGCCCCGGCCATGCCCGACCCGCTGCTGCCGATCGCGATCGCGCCCAGGTCGCGCGGGGACGAGGAGAAGCTCTCCTCCGGCCTGGCCAGGACCGAGGCCGAGGACCTGACCCTGCGGGTGGAGCGCAACGCCGAGACCCACCAGACGGTCCTGTGGGGCATGGGCGAGAACCACATCGAGGTCACCCTTGAGCGGCTCAAGCGCAAGTACGGCGTCGAGGTCACCTCGGTCCCGCTGCTGCTGCCCTACAAGGAGACCTTCAAGGCGCCGGTCAAGGCGATCGGCCGGCACGTGAAGCAGTCGGGCGGCCACGGCCAGTACGCCATCTGCAACATCGAGGTCGAGCCGCTGCCCCGCGGGAGCGGCTTCGAGTACGTCGACAAGATCTACGGCGGCTCGGTCCCCAACCAGTTCATCCCGTCGGTCGAGAAGGGCGTGCGCAAGGCGATGGAGGACGGCCTGGTCGCCGGCTTCCCGGTGGTCGACATCCGGGTCACCCTCTACGACGGCAAGTTCCACTCGGTCGACTCCTCCGACATGGCCTTCCAGATCGCCGGCAACCTGGCCCTCAAGGAGGCCGCCGCCCAGGCCGAGATGGTGCTCCTGGAGCCCGTCCTCGAGCTGGAGGTGCTCATCCCCGACGAGTACGTTGGCGACATCCTCGGCGACCTGTCGTCCCGCCGCGGCCGGGTGGTCGGCACCGACCCGGTCGGCACCGGGCGGACGCTGGTCCGGGCGACCGCTCCTGAGGCCGAGGTGGTCCGCTACGCCATCGACCTGCGCTCGATGACCAGGGGCAAGGGCTCGTTCGCGCGCCGCTTCTCCCACTACGAGGAGCTGCCGTCGCACATGGCCGCCAAGGTGATCGAGGAGGTCAAGTCGCGCAGGTGAGCGGCCGGCGGGGGGGTCGAAGCCCGCTGCTGGTCACCGGCATGCCGCGCACGGCGACGAGCTGGGTCGGCAAGATGCTGGAGGCGAGCGGCCGGCTGGTGTACGTCAACGAGCCGCTGAACCCCCAGCACCCGCCGGGGGGCTCGCCCGGGGTGCTGCGGGCCGAGGTCGAGCACGCCTTCCAGTACATCAGCGAGGAGAACGAGCGGGTCTGGCTGCCGGCGTTCCGGGACACGGTGCGCCTGCGCTTCCACCCGCTGGCCGAGCTGCGCCGCAACCACGCCCCCTATGACCTGCTGCGCACGGTCAAGTACGCCGCCGGCTTCGGGCTGGGCCGGCTGCGCGGGCGACGGGCCCTGCTCGACGACCCCTACGCGGTGTTCGCCGCCCCGTGGCTGCACCGCCGGGTCGGCTGCCGGGTGGTGGTCACCGTCCGCGACCCGGTGGCCACCGTCTCCAGCTGGCGCCGGCTCGGCTGGCGGCCGCGGCTTGGTGAGCTGCTGGCCCAGCCGGCCCTCGTCCGCGACCGCCTGGCCCGGTTCGTGCCCGAGCTGGAGGCGGCCGGCGCCGACGACGGCGATGGGATCGGCCAGGCCAGCCTGCTGTGGCGGGTGATCTACGCGACGGTGGCCGCCTACCGCAGGGAGATCCCGGGCCTGGAGGTGGTCAGGCACGAGGACCTGTCGGCCGACCCGGTGCCGGCGTTCGCCGCGCTCTACGACCGGCTCGGCCTGCCGTTCGGACCGGCGGCCGAGCGGGCGATCGTGGAGGCGACCTCGGGCGGGGTGGGCGGTGGCGCGATGCGCTGGTCGATGTCGGCCGGCGGGGTGTCGAAGACGGCCGCCCGCCGCCTCGACAGCCGGGCCAACCTGCAGGTGTGGCGGGAGCGGCTGGCCCCCGAGGAGGTGGCCCGCATCCGCGAGCTGACCGCCGAGGTCGCCGCCGCCTTCGGCTACCCGTAGCGCGCCGGTCGAGCATGCCCGACGCGCCTGCCACGGGCATGCCAAAGCCTCAGCGCAGGTGAATGCGACGCCGGATGCATGACAGCTGCTCTAGGGGAACGGCAGCCGGTAGGGCCAGCCGGCGAACTGCCGGCCGTCCTCGCCCGCGTCCCAGGGCCAGCACTCGATCACGAACTGGCGGCCGGCCTTGTCGACCCGGACGAGGCCGTAGCCCTCGCGCTTGCGGTCGCGGTCGCCGAGCTCGGAGTTGCGGCCGCGCCGGGCGGCCCGGAAGGCGGCCTTGGTGAGCCGGGGGTTGGCGACGGCCAGGACCCGCATGTGGTTGCCGTAGGCGTCGGTGAAGTCGCCGGTGTCGGGGGTTGGGCCGGGGTTGGGCAGGCCGCCGGCCGGCTCGAACCAGCGCTGCCAGGCGGTCCCGGCGGCCGGGGCGACGAACTGGACCGGCCCGTCGTCGAAGCCGTCGAGGCCGTGCCGGACCAGGCTGGCCAGATGCTGGTCGCCAGAGACCAGCAGCGCCCCGGCCCGCTTGACCAGCTCCAGGGCGGTCCGGCGGGCCCCGACGGCCGCGTCGGCGTCGGAGTCGAACTGGGCCCGGCCGCGCTCGTCGGTCTGCAGGCAGCCCCACAGGGTCTGGGAGAAGCAGACCTTGGGGACGCCGGGGTCGGCGCCGGCCCAGGCGGCCAGGAACCGCTGCTGGCGGTCCCCGAGGATGGCCAGGTCGTAGCGGTTGCCGGCCGGGTCCCGGTTGTCCTTGTCGCCGGTCTTGAACTTGCGGTCCTCGACCAGCGCGAAGCCGACCCCGCCGTAGCGGAAGGCGCCGTAGTAGACGCCGATGCCCTGGGCCACCGGGGCCGGGTCGTGCGGGTCGGGGTTGTGGCTGGTCTGGATCCGCTGGACCAGGTTGACCCAGGCGGCCGGGTGGGCGTAGCCGCCGTTGCGGTAGTCGCCGCCGGGAGACGGGGCGCCGGCGTTGCCCCACAGGTTGGGATGGTAGACGTCGTGGTCGTCGACCAGCACCACCGTTGGCACCGAGCGGGTCAGGTCGCGGAACGCCCACAGCCACAGGTACCAGCGGTACAGCACGTCCAGGGTCGGCGCGGGGCCCTGCTCCTTGGTGGTCGGCCGCTGCTCGTAGTACTGGTCGCCGACGGCGGCCAGCAGGTGGGGCCGGCGTCGGCGCAGGTCGTCGACCAGCTGCCGGTAGGGGAAGTACAGGTTGCGCTCGGTGTACAGGCCGAGCGGCCGCGACCCGGCCATCCCGTCATGGAGGTCGCTGGCCACGTTGAGCGGCCGGTAGCTGTGGATGGTGCAGTCGAGCACCCCGACCCGCAGCTCGTCGGCATCCACCGGGTCGGCCGCGATCCTCCCCTCGAAGCGCTGCTCCTGCGCGGTGCCAGCCCCCCAGACGACCCGGTACTCCCGGTCGGCGCCGCCGTCCCAGCCGGTCAGCCGGAACGCGGCCGCGAACCCCGTCCCGACCGGCGCCACCGGGCCGGCCTCCCATGCCCCACCGGGCCGGCGCAGCTCCAGCCGCAGCTCGCGCGGGTCGGCATCGCCAACGGGCAGGAGCTGGGCGGTCAGCTTCAGCACCGACCCGTTGAGGGTGTAGAGGGTGCCGAGGACGGGGCCCTCGGCCCGCTCCGGCCGCTCGGCCACCTTGGGTCCGGCGGTCCCGAGGCCGGCGAACCAGTGCCTGGCGCCACCGTGCTTCTCCCTCGCCGAGGAGACCAGCGCGAGCCCGCCGGCAAGGGCGGCGCCGGACACGCCGTCCAGCCGGGCGCCGGCCAGCCGGCGGCCATCCTGGCCGGTGGCTTGCAGGGTCAGCCGGAAGCGCCCGCGACCCTGCGGGCTGATCTCCAGCACCAGCTCGACGTCCTCGTCGGTGGTCCGGGGCCGGGGCTGGCCGGACCGGACGGTGCCGGGGATGAGGTCGTAGGCGAACTGCCTGGCCTCGTCGGTGTGGTCGCGGAAGCCGACCGCCCCGTCGTGGCCGAAGGTGCACAGGATGCCGCCACCCTCCCCCGACGCCCCCTGGACGAGGGCTGCCGCCCGATGGTCGAGACGGCCGGCGCCCGTCCCGACCAGGAAGCCGGAGAAGCCCTTCCCGGCGGCCAGGGTCCCGGTGCGGACCCCGATCCTGGCCGGCTGGTCGCCGGCGACCAGCTCCCTGGTGAGGACGGCGACGGTCCGGGTGCGCATCGGGCCGGTGCCGGCGACGCACTCCAGCCGCCCCTGGTGCAGCCGCCAGTCCTGGAGCCGGTTGGCCCAGAAGGCGGGCCCCAGCCAGGTCCTGGTCCGGTCCGTCGGCAGCTCGCCGACGGCGGCCAGGCCGGCCGGCGGCGCGACCGGCGCGGGTGCGGGTGGCCGTGTCGGCTGGGCCTCACGCCGGGCCCACGGCCAGAGGCGCCAGGTCAGCAGTCCGGCGACCACGGCCCCGAGACCGGCCTTGACGAAATTGCGACGGTCGATCCGACCGGCACCCAAGCGTCGACAACCTCCCGGCTACATGGAAGGCGCCGGCTAGCGGTCCCCGATCGTGACCAGCCCCCGGCGCACGGCCAGCGCGGCCGCCTCGAGCTTGGAGTGTACGCCCAGCTTGACCAGCACGTTCTGCACGTGGGTGCGGACGGTGTTGAGCGACAGATAGCAGGCCTCGGCGATGCGCCGGTTGGAATAGCCACGGGCCAGCAGGGCCAGGACCTGGCGCTCCCGGTCCGACAGGCTGCGCAGCAGCAGCTCGGCGTGATCGTCCCGCGCTGGTGTGGCCTGGGGCCGGCCGGCCGAGGGTGGCCGGGCGGACGCCGCCATCGCGGCCAGGGTTCCGGTGGAGCCGGTGAAGGCGAGCCGGTGGCCGGCGGCCACCATCCGGATGGCCTGGGCCAGCTCGCGGCCGGAGGCGGCCCGGCTCAGGCCGGCGGGGCCGCCCGGGTCGGGACGGCCTGCGGCCTGGCGCCGGGCGTCCTCGGCCAGCAGCAGCACCCGGGTTCCCGGCCGGGCCTGGCCGACCAGCCGGAGCAGCTCGGTGACCCCTGGTCCCGGCATCTGGGTGTCGACCACCAGCACGTCGGGCTGGTGGGCGAGCACCGCCTGCAGCGCCGAGGCGCCGTCGCCGGCCAGCGCGACCACCTCGAGGTCGTCCTCGGCCGACAGCACCATGCCGAGGCCCTCGACGAACGCGTCGTGGTCGTCGGCCAGCACGACCCGGACCGGTTGCCGCATTCCCTCCCCCCCGAGCAGCGCGATCAGGTGTTGACGGCCGTGTCCAACGGATCTGGCTCGGTGGCGACCCCGGGCCGCAGCGGCAGGCTGAGCCCGACGACGGTGCCGCCACCCTGGCGCTCCGCCACCCATGACCGCCCGCCGGCATCTTCGAGGAACCGGCGGACCACGAACAGCCCGATGCCGTGCCCGCCGACGCTGCCCTCGGCGACGCCACGGTCGGCGACGATCACCTCGACCTGGCCGGCCGCCGGGTCGGCACGCACACCGACCTCGACCCCGTCCGGCCCACCATGCACGGCCGCGTTGTCGATCAGGTTCTCGACCGCCTGGCGGAGCATGGTGGCGCTGGCCTGGACCTCGACCTGGACGTCGGCCTCGACCCGCACCGCCGCCCCGCGGGCGACCCCCACCGTCCTGGCCGCCGACCGCACCGCCGCGACCACGTCGACGGCGCTGTCGGAGGGACGGTCGCGACCCGGGTCGCCGAGCAGCTCGCCGGCCAGGTCGTCGAGGTCGTCGATCTCGCCGAGGAGCAGGTCGATCATGGAGGCCGGGTCGAGCCCCTGGCCGCGGAGCATGGCGATCGCCTCGCCGACGACCCGTACCGCCGCCATCCGCCGCCGCAGCTCGTGCGCGAGCATGGCAACATCGCTCGGCATATCCTGTCGCCTGCCTCCCTGAGCACGCGCGGGCTTCGGCGTGCATGCCGGCCGACACGCATGAGCCACTGAGTAGTCCCCCTGTCGCTACCTGCGGGCCGCCAACGTACTGCGCAGGGGACAAGCTGCCCATCTGAAGAACTGACTAGAGATGGTACGGCTGCATGAGCCGCTTCACGATCTGGACAGAACGGGCCGGAAAACTCGGGCGACTCCCGCGATACCCGGCACACCGTCCCTTCAGGCATTTGCAACGGGGGTCGAGTGTCGTAGTACGACTTACTGCGGCTGTAGTAGGGAGGGAACGAGCGGATCGGCCACAGTAGACAGCAGGAAGGCTCGCGAGAGCTCCTCGGATGATGGGGACACTATGGCACGGGTGGTGCTGGCAGATTCGCAGCCGCTGTTCAACGAAGCGCTGGAGGCACTGTTCTCCCGCGACGACGCGCATCAGGTGATCGGCCGCTGCTCGTCGGCCGACGACGCCTTCACCGTCGTCTCCACCCTCCGCCCCGACCTGGTGCTGGTCGACGCCGCCCTCGGCCTGGAAGGCTCGCCGAACCTGGTCGTGCGCATGCTCGAGGCCTCCCCCGGGGCGCGGATGATCGTGCTCGGCGACGACCACGACGCCGACCTGCTGCTGGCCGCCATCCGCGCCGGCGCCGCCGGCGTCGTCGGCAAGACCTACGGCGCCAGCACGGTGCTGCGGGTGGCCGGGGCGGTGCTGGACGGCGAGGGGGCCGTCCCCCGGAGCATGCTGCTCGAGCTGGCCAGGCGCATGGCCTCCAAGGACCGGGCGGCCGACTCGCCGCTGTCGCGCCTCTCCCCCCGCGAGCGTCAGGTGCTCGCCCTGCTCAGCCGGGGCTGGGACAACGCCCGCATCGGCCGTGACCTGTTCATCAGCCAGCACACCGTCCGCACCCACATCCAGAACATTCTGGAGAAGCTGGGGATGCACTCCAAGCTCGAGGCCGCCACCTACGCGATGCAGCGATCGATGGAGCTGGAGCTGATCCCCGGCGGCGTCGGGTCGGACCACTAGTCTCGTCGACCCAATAAGGAGCCAGCACTGTGACGATCAGCGAGCGGATGGTGACCGGACCGCGCGGCGGCCCGCCGCACGGTGGGCAGCTGGTCGACCGGCGCCTTGACGCCGACGAGGCGGCCGACCTGGCGTCGAGCCGGCTGCCTTCCCTGCCGCTGACCGCCGCCGAGGCGGCCGACCTGCGAGCGCTCGCCACCGGCGCCTACAGCCCGCTCACCGGCTTCCTGGGCGCCAAGGAGCACCAGTCGGTCACCGAGTCGATGCGTCTGCCCGACGGCACCCTGTGGCCGATCCCGGTCTGCCTTGGCGTCCCCGACGGCCTCCGGGTCGACTCGGGCCGCCTGGCGCTCCGGGGGGAGCGGGGCGAGCTGCTGGGCCTGCTGGAGGTCGAGGAGGTCTTCGAGCGCGACCGCGACGGCGAGGCCGAGCTGGTCTACGGCACCACCGACCCGGCCCACCCCGGCGTCGCCCGCGTCCTCAGCTCGCCCTCCCGCGCCGTCGCCGGCCCAATCCAGGCGGTGGTCGAGCCGCTGGACGGGCCGGTGGGCGCCCGCGCCCTTGAGCCGCTGGAGACACGGGCCGCGTTCCAGGCCAGGGGCTGGCGCACGGTGGTCGGCTTCCAGACCCGCAACCCGGTCCACCGGGCCCACGAGTACCTGATGAAGTGCGCCCTGGAGATGGTCGACGGGCTGCTGCTGCACCCGCTGGTCGGCCCGACCAAGGAGGGCGACGTGCCCGCCGAGGTCCGCATGCGGGCCTATGAGGCGGTGCTCGGCTACTTCCCACCCGAGCGGGTGCTGCTGGCGGCCCTGGTCGCCCCCATGCGCTACGCCGGCCCTCGCGAGGCGGTGCTGCACGCACTGGTGCGCAAGAACTACGGCTGCACCCATTTCATCGTCGGGCGCGACCACGCCGGCGTCGGCAGCTACTACGGCACCTTCGAGGCCCAGGAGCTGATCGCCTCGCTGCCCTCCGACGACCTGGGCATCACCCCGCTCCGCTTCGACAACGCCTTCTACTGCCGGCGCTGCCTGGCCATGGCCACCGGCAAGACCTGCCCGCACCCCGCCCAGGACCACGTCGCCCTGTCCGGCACCCAGGTGCGGTCGATGCTGGCCGCCGGCCAGCTGCCCCCGTCCGAATTCTCCAGGGCCGAGGTCGCCGAGCTGCTGATCGAGGCCTACCGTTCCTGAACCCCTGTCCCAACCACCCGGTCCACCCTCCACCACCATCGGAAAGGCACAGCGTCCAATGACCAACGACACCGGCTTCGTGCTCTGGCTCACCGGCCTGTCCGGCGCGGGCAAGTCGACCGTCGCGGCCAAGCTCGCGCCCACCCTGGCCGAGCGCGGCCACCGGGTCGAGCTGCTCGACGGCGACGAGGTCCGCACCAACCTCTGCCAGGGCCTCGGCTTCAGCCGGGAGGACCGCGACACCAACATCGCCCGCATCGGCTACGTCGCCGGCAAGCTGTCCAAGCACGGCGTTGCCGTGCTGGTGGCGGCCATCTCCCCCTACCGGGAGGCACGCGACCGGGTGCGGACCGCGGTCGACAGCTTCGTCGAGGTGCACGTGGCCGCGCCCGTCTCGACCTGTGCCAAGCGCGACGTCAAGGGCCTGTACGCCAAGGCGCTGTCCGGCGAGATCAAGAACTTCACCGGCATCTCCGACCCCTACGAGCCGCCCCTCGACGCCGAGATCGTGCTCCACACCGAGGCCGAGAGCGTCGACGACTCGGTCCACCAGGTGCTCGCCTGGCTGGAGGCCAACCAGCTCACCACCCCCACCGACCGCTAGCACCATGATCAGCGGGAGGGGAGCCGCGCTGGTCGACCTGCACACCCACACCCTGGCCAGCGACGGCAGCGACCGGCCGCGGGAGCTGGTCGAGGCCGCCGCCGCGGCCGGGGTGGACGTGCTTGCGGTCACCGATCACGACACCGTCGCCTCGGTCGCCGACGCACGGGCGGCCGGTCAGCGTCTCGGGGTCCGGGTGCTGGCCGGCTGTGAGCTCACCACCTCGGTCGGCGGCCGGGTCGTGCACGTGCTCCTGTACGGGGAGGGGCTGCTGGAGCCGGACCTGGCCGAGGCGGTCGAGGTGGCCAGGCGCGGCCGGCAGGAGCGCAACCTGGCCATCGGCGAGCGGCTGCGGCGGCTCACCGGGGTCGGCTGCCAGGAGGCGGCCGAGATCGCCGGGGCCAGCGCGCTGTCGCGGGCCCATTTCGCCCGGGCGCTGATCGCCCGTGGGGTCGTCGCCGACGTTGCCGAGGCGTTCGACCGCTACCTGTCCTCGGGCAGGCCGGCCTACGTGCCGGCCCCGAGCGTCCCGGTGACCGACGCGGTCGCCATCGCCGCCAAGGCCGGCGGGGTCGCGGTGCTGGCCCATCCGGGCCGGCTGGCGCCGCCGGAGCGCGACCGGGTGCTGGCCGAGGCGCTGGAGGCCGGGATCGACGGCGTCGAGGTGTGGCACTCCCAGCACGACGCCGAGCTGCGCCGCTCGCTGGCCGGCCTGGTCGAGCGCCGCGGCCTGCTCGCCACCGGCGGGTCCGACTACCACGGCCGGCACAAGCCGAGCGTCCGCGTGGGCACCGGGAGCGACGGCAACGTCGCCGTCCCAGGGGAGCTGCTCGATGTCCTGTTCGACCGATTGAATTGGCCGACTGCGGGCCCGCGTGGGTAGGCTCCGCGGCGCACATACCAAGCAGGACAAAAGGGGGGCATCACCCATGACCTTGCGCGCACGTCTGCTACCGGTGCTGGCGCTGTTCCTGGCGGTCGCGACCGCCATCGCCGTGTCCGTGGCCTGGTCACGGCCCGCGGCCGCGGTGGTCAGCGACAACCCGGACAACGGCACCCCGCAGACCAACGGGCGCGTGAACGCCGTCGCCTACCTTGGCGGCACGGCCTACATCGGCGGCAGCTTCACGACCGTCAACGGGTCGACGCGCAACCGGCTGGCCGCCTTCAACGCCGCCGACGGGACGCTGCTGCCCTGGAACCCCAACGCCAACGGCGTCGTCCGGGCCCTGAAGGTGTCCCCGGCCGGCACCAGGGTGTATGTGGGCGGCGACTTCTCCGCGGTGGGCGGGGCGGTCCGCTCCCGGGTCGCCGCCCTCAGCCCCTCCAGCGGCGGCGCCTTCGGCTGGAGCCCGTATGTCAACGACAGCGTCAAGTCGGTCACGACCTCCAACAGCGGCGCCACCGTCTACGTCGGCGGGGACTTCAGCTCGGCCGAGGGGGCCGGCCGGCAACGCCTGGCCGCCTTCAACGCCACCAGCGGGAACCTGTCCGCCACCTTCAAGCCGAACGTGTCGAACGGCACCGGCAACTTCGCGACGGTGCTGTCCATGGACGTCTCCGCCGACGGCGACACCCTCTACTTCGGCGGCGACTTCGCCCTGGTCAACGGCTCCTCGCGCCGCAACGCGGCGGCCGTGTCGACCGGCGTGGCCACCCTGCGGGCGTGGCGCCCCAGTGCCACCGCCGACGTCGTCGGCGAGGTCACGGTGTCGGCCTCCGGGCGGACGGTGTTCGCCGGCGGCCGCAGCACCGGCGGCTACGTGCAGGCCTACGGCCCCACCGCCGGCGGCACACCGGTGTGGGACGTGGCCGCCAACGGCGACGTGGAGGCGATCGTGGTCTCCTCCTCGATCCTGTACGTCGGCGGCCACTTCACCACCATCGGCGGCGCCAGCCGCGGCCACCTGGCCGCCGTGCGCGCCTCCGGCGGCGGCCTCGAGAGCTGGAACCCCGGCGCCAACGGCGTCTTCGGCGCGTTCGGGGCGGCCATCACCAGCGGCCGCGTCGCCTTCGGCGGCGAGTTCACCCAGGTCGCCTCCGAGAGCCACCAGGGCGTCGTCCAGTTCTCCGGCACCCCGTGAGGTCAACGGCGTCGGAAGGCCGCCGAGGGAGCAGAAGGTGGCCCGGACAGCCCGCGCGAGGGGTTGCCATGCAGTGTCACGGCGTGTCGGCGGGCTCCTGCCGGCCGGCCGGCCGGCAGGTAGCGTTCGGCGTGGCCGACCGGGCCGAAGGAGAAGGCGAGCGCGATCAGGGCGACCAGGGCCCCGACGACGCCGTAGACCAGCGCGACGCTGCCGGTGCGCTCGACGGCCCAGCCGCCGGCCAGGGCACCGACGGGGATGGCCGACCAGGCGAGCACGCCGGCGATGCTCATCACCCGGCCGAGCAGGTGGTTGGGGACGATCTGCTGGCGCAGGCTGATGGTGTTGATGTTGAAGAAGATGCCAAGACCGGAGATCGCCGCCCACAGCAGCAGCGCCGCCCAGTACCAGCGGGTCGCGGCCAGCACCACGGTGAGCAGGCCGTCGACCAGCAAGGCGCCAAGGGCGGCGAGGCTGAACGACAGCCGCCGACGTAGCGCCCCGCCGCCACCGACAGCAGCCGGTTCCGCCATCCCCTCGCCCGCGCGGTCATCCCGGGCATTCTCGCGTGCTGGTCCGACACCGGCCAGGCGGAGGGAGCACCGGCAGGTTACGGGGTCAGGCGGTTGGGGCCGCGGAAGAACAGGGAGGCCTCGCGGATGGATGGGAGGTCCAGGAGCTTCATCAGGAGGCGGCTGATGCCGATGCCGAGGCCGCCGTGCGGGGGGCAGCCGTAGCGGAAGCAGTTCACGTAGTGGCCGATGGGCTCCAGCGGGATGCCCTTCTCGGCGGCCTGGGCGACCAGGACGTCGTAGCGGTGCTCCCGCTGGGCGCCGGTGGTGACCTCCAGGCCGTTCCAGATGAGGTCGAAGCTGCTGGTGACCGTCGGGTCGCCGTCGGGACGCATGTGGTAGAAGGGCCGCACCGACACCGGGTAGTCGGTGACGAACACGAACTGGTGCCCGAACTTGTCGGCGACCAGCTTCGAGAGCAGGCGCTCGCCCTCGCCGTCGAGGTCTTCCGAGGCCCGCTCGCCGGGCTGCCAGCCGGCCTGGAACAGCTGCTCGCGCGCCTCGGCCAGCGGCAGGCGGGGGAACGGTGTCGACGGGACCGCGAGGCTGACGCCGAAGATCTCCTCGATCTCCTGGCCGAGGCTGTCGCGCACCTCCAAGATCGCGGCGGCCAGCAGCTCCTCTTCCATGCGCATCACGTCGTCGACCGAGTCGATCCAGGCCATCTCCAGGTCCAGCCCGGTGAACTCGGTCGAGTGGCGTGAGGTGAAGCTGGGCTCGGCCCGGAAGACCGGCCCGACCTCCATCACCCGGTCGAAGCCGGCGGCGATCGCCATCTGCTTGTAGAACTGCGGCGACTGGGCCAGGTAGGCCGACGACCCGAAGTAGTCGACCCGGAACACCTCGGCGCCCGACTCCGACGCCGCCCCCATCAGCTTGGGGGTGTGCAGCTCGGTGAACCGCCGCGCCCGCAGGAAGGACCGCATGCTCTGCTCGAACAGGTCGCCGACGGCGAAGGTCAGGTGCTGCCGGGGGGCCCGCAGATCCAGGAACCGCCAGTCCAGCCGGAGATCGATGTTGCTGGTCTCGGCGATCGGCAGCGGCTGCTCGGCGGTCGAGACCAGGTCGACCGAGTCGACCAGCACCTCGATCCCGCCGAGCCTCACCTGCGGCGCGTCGACGACCCGGCCGGTCAGGGCGACCGCCGACCCGATCGTGAGGGCATCCAGCTGCTGGTCGAGGCCGGGGCGCAGCTCGCGCCGGTTGGTGAGCTGCACCGCGCCGGTCTCGTCACGAAGGACCACGAACTGCATGCGCCGTTGCAGCCGGAGCGTCTGCACCCAGCCACACACCCGCACCTGGTCGCCGACCCGTGAGCCGAGCTGCCCGACCAGCACGCGTGCTGGCTCCTGCCGGCCTTCGTCACCCATGAACACTCCTTCACCGCGACCGAGCATGGGCCAAGCATATCGGTGGTGGCGGGAGGCGCGGTCAGGGGATGCGGCGGGAGCCGACCGGGAACGGGTCGGCGCGGTCCAGGTCGAGCAGGCTGTAGCCGAAGTGGTTGGCGGCCAGCTCGTGGCGGCGGCACAGCGACCGGAAGCGCTCGCGGCGCCATCCCCTGGCCTGCGACAGCTCCTGCCACTGCCGCTGGTAGGTGGCGCTGCGGCGGGTGTCGATCCCGCCGGCCGGGATCTCCCCCTCCAGCTCCAGGAAGGCGGCGACCTCGGCCAGGGTCTCCTTCGGCTCCCCCACCAGCTGCTCGTACTTGACCACCAGCAGGTGGCGCAGGAAGGCGGCGTCCTGCTCGAACAGCCGGTGGGCGGCGAACCAGTGGTCCAGCAGGTCCCCGACCGAACGGAGCCGTGCCCACTTGCGGGTGGAGAGGCTGACGATCGCCGGGTGCCTGACCACCATCACGAAGCGGGCCTCGGGGAAGGCGGCCTGCAGGAACCGGCCCATCAGCAGGTTGGGCGGGGACTTCTCGACCAGGACCGGCTTGTCCAGGTCCCAGTGGGGCCGCCACTGCTCCAGGAGCCGGGTCGCCGTGTCCTGCGTCAGCAGCGGCGACGCCTCGGTGAGGTGGGAGGCGGGCCGCAGCGCGAACCGGCCAGGCCCGCCGTTGGCGCTGGCCGGAGGGTAGACGGTCTGGAGATGCTGGCCCTCGTCCTCCTCCACGCCGGTGCCGTGGAAGCCGCTCACGTTCGGGTGCGCGGCCAGGCAGCGGGTCAGCGGGGTGGTGCCGCTGCGGTGCAGCCCGCCGACGAACACCAGCCGATGGTCGTTCATCCGGTGCCCCGTTGTCGGAGGCGCCGCCCGAGCACCTCGAGCAGGGCGGCGCCGACCGTGTCCGGCCGGCCGGTCACCGCCGAGACCTCGGCCTCGGCGGCCCGGCAGAGCCGCTCCAGGAGGTACAGGGTGAGCAGCAGCTCCTCGACCCCGGTCTGCTGGCCCAGCTCGGCCAGCCGCGGCGCCGCCCGGTCGCGGCCGGTGGCCGCCGCCGCGGCCGGCGGCTGGCCGAGGCCCTGCAGGGCGGTCTGGTAGCCGAAATGGAGCAGGTCGAAGCCGAGCGGCACGCCGTCGCCGCTGCGTTCCCAGTCCCATACCAGCAGCCGGTCAGGGGTCGAGCGCAGGTTCCACGGGCCCCAGTCGCCATGCCAGGTGGCGAAGGCGAGCCGGGTCGCCGCCTGCCCCTCGAGCGCCTCGATGGTGGCGTCGAGGGCGGCCGCGTCCCGGCCGTCCGTGTGCGTCCCGGCGGGCCCGACGTCCAAGGCCTGCCGGATGGGGGCCAGCCGCCGGCGCAGGCCGGCCCACCACGGGCTCTCCCCCAGCGCCATCACCTCGACCCCGCCGAGGGCGGCGATCTCCCTGGAGACGGCCGGCGGCGGCATGGCGTAGCGGCGGCCGCGGCGCCACAGCCGGTGCGGCAGGGCCGAGCTGATGGTGATCTCCAGCCCCTGCCACTGGCCCTGGTGGAGCAGGCCAGGGGCGGTGAAGCTGCGCGGGCCGGCCCCGGCCAGCCGCCGCAGCATGTCGGCCTCGGCGCGGACCAGGCGGCGGGTCAGGTCGTTCCAGCCGACCTTCATGTAGCCGACCGGCTGGCCGTCGCGGCCGATGAGCTGCACGACCGGCTTGCGGTTGGGCCGCACCGGGCCGAGGGCGATCGCGGCCGCCAGGTCGGACCGGCCGAGCGCCGCGGCCACATGGTCGCCGAGCAGGGTCCCCTCCGGCGGCCCGACGGCACCGACGAGCAGGCCGCGGCGGCGCAGCCACCACTGCAGGGCGCCGCTGCGCAGGCCGAGGCCGACCGCGGCCTTGGCCAGCCGGGCCCGCTGGGTCATGCCGTCGCTGTACTGGCGGACCGCCCCGGCGGCGGCCCGCCGCGAGGTCAGCGGCACCAGCACCCGCGGGCGTCGCAGGTCGGGCAGGACCCCCCAGCCGAGCGACGACGGGACGCCGACCACCACCTCGACGCCGGGGTTCGGCCCCCACAGCACCTCGGCCAGCCATTCCAGCTCACGGGCGCCGCCCCGGCGCCCGGCTCCGGGAGGGCGGCGCCCGTCGACGGCCCGGGGGGGTCCGGGGGGGGTGTGCCGGCCCTCCCGGTGGGTCGGGCTCACGGGCAGCCCGCCCCCTTGCAGGCGCGGGCCGCGGCCAGGTCGGCGCCCAGCGTCGCCGGCGGGTCGTTGGCCGGGTCGTCGTCGGCGAGCAGATTTCGCTCCATGCCAGGGTCGCCGGCCAGGTCGTAGAACTCCCGGTAGACGCCGGGCCCGCCCGGCTGGTCGTAGTTCTCGATGTACTGCCAGGTGGCGGTGCGCAGGGCCGCCCAGTCGCGGATCCCTGGAGCGTTGGCCGGGTCGCGCCAGTACTCGGCCAGCAGCCGCTCGCGCCGCCCGCGGTCGAGCAGGGAGCGGCCGTCGACGGTGTCGTCGGGGTCGGGCCGGATGCCGGCCGCGGCCAGCACCGTCGGCTTGATGTCGATGGTGGCGACCAGGCGGTCGTCGACCGTGCCGGCCGGCAGCCGTCCTGGCCAGCTGGCCAGGAACGGGACCTTGATCGATTCGGTGTAGGGGACGAACTTGCCAACGTGGCGGTGCTCCCCCCAGGAGTAGCCGTTGTCGGAGAGGAAGAAGACCAGCGTGTCGTCCAGCTCGCCGGTCTGCTGGAGCCTGCCCAGCACGCGGTCGACCAGGTCGTCGACCGACAGCAGGGTGCGCAGCTGGCCGGTCCGCAGCGCCTCCACCGTCGCCTCGGCCGCCGGCGGCCGGTCGCGCAGGTAGCGGGGCTTGCCGGCGACGTCGGGGCCGCCAGCGGTCCCGACCCGGTCCAGCGGCGGGAAGGTGGCCTTGGCGTACTTCGACTCCGGCACCCGTGGGTCGTGGGGGGCGAACGGGGCCAGGTAGGCGAACCAGGGCCGGGCGTCGTCGCGCTCGAACTCGGCCAGGTAGGCGAGGGCCTGGTCGCCGATGAAGGTGGTCGAGTAGGTGGGGACCCGGCGCACCGTGCCGTCCACCTGCCACACCTGGTTGTAGTAGCCGCCGTTGGCCAGCGCCCAGCGGTCGAAGAACGGGGGCGGGCGCCGCAGCGGCCATCGGTTGAGGTACTTGCCGGCCATGGCCGTGCGGTAGCCGGCATCCCTGAGGTAGCGCTGCAGGGTGGTCCGCTGGTCCAGCCGGTCGGCCAGCCGCTGCTGGAGCACGCCGTGGTTATGGACGTAGCGGCCGCTCAGGATCGACGCCCGCGACGGGCAGCAGCTCGGGGTGGTGGCGTACCCCTGGGTGTAGGTGACCCCGGCCCGGCCCAGCCAGCGCCTCGTCTTGGGCATCGCCTGGATGGTCTCGGCCCTGGCGTCGTCGGTCACCAGCACCAGCACGTTTGGTCCCTGGCGGCTCCCGGTCCCGCCCGGACCGGCCGCGGCCCCGCCGGAGCGCCTGGAGGCGGTGAACGCGACCACCGCCAGGACCAGGGCGGCGACCACCACCCCGACCAGGACCAGCCGGCCGACCATCACGCCTCCGCGCCGGGGGGGTTCGGAGCGGCGGCGCCGGCTCCCGGCCCGCCCGGTCGGGACCGGCCGGGCCGCCGGCGCAGGATGCCGCGGAGGGCCTCCCACTCCAGGCGGTCCCGGAAGCGCCAGAGCAGGACCGCGTACAGGCCAACGCCGGCGGCGGCGTAGGCCACGAACCCGGCGACGGTCGGGCCGAGCAGGGCCCGCATGCCCAACCCGACCAGCCCGAAGCTGACCGCCGACAGCACCGCGGCAACGCCCGTCCCCCGCCCGAACGGGTGCAGGCCCATCGACCGCCACACCTGGACCAGCGGGAGCAGGTTGTTGAGCAGGATGCCGACCGCGAACGCGACCGCCGCCCCGGCCAGCCCGTACCGGGGGGTGAGGGCGAAGCTGAGGGCCAGGTTGGCGCCGAGGGAGACCAGGGTGTTGAACAGGTTCCAGGAGCTGCGGCCGCCCATCAGCAGCACCACGTCGACCGGCCCGACCGCGGTGGCGACCAGCATGGTGGCCGACAGGACGACCAGCACGACCTGGCCGCCGGCGAAGTCGCGGCCGAACACCTGCAGCAGGGCCGGGCCGAAGGCGATCAGGGCCAGGTAGATGGGCCAGTTGAGGACGACCATCCAGCTGGTTGTCGTCTGGTAGGCCGACGAGGCCCGCTCCTGGCTGCGGCGGGCCAGCAGCTCGCTCAGCTTGGGGGCGAGCACCTGGCGGATGGCCACCGCGGCCATGGCCGCCATGGCCAGGTAGCGCGTGCTGGCCGCGTACACCCCGGCCTCTCTGGTCGAGCGCAGCGCCCCGATCAGCAGCGTGTTCAGCCACAGACTGGTGGTCTGGAAGATGGCGGCCAGCCCACGCGGGCCGCTGAAGCGCCAGAAGTTCCGCAGCAGCCTGCCGGCCGGCCGGGGCGGCTGCGGAGGTGGCGCGCCGTCCCTCGGCCGCTCGGCCCGGCGCAGCAGCAGCCCCATCCAAGCCAGCCCCGCGACCAGCGCCGGGAGGTAGGGCCCGAGGTAGGCCAGGGCGATCACGGTGCTGCCCGCCCCGGCCAGCACGGCCGCCAGCACCAGCAGCGGCTGCAGCGCCGGCCGGATGATCTTGTCCAGGTACACCGTCGGCCGCATGGTGGCGAAGCCCCGGGTGGCGGCGAACACCGCCAGCGACAGCGCCGACACCGGGATGAACACGGCGAAGCTGCGGATGAAGTCGGTCAGCTGCCCGGTCTCGCCGCCGCGGGAGAAGACGTCGGCCAGCTCGGAGGCGTACACGAAGGTCAGGGCCCCGAGCACGACCCCGGCGGCCAGCACCGGCCAGAGGCTGACAGACAGCCCCCGTCGCAGGTCGTTGACTCGGCCAAGCGCCCGGTAGCGCGGCACCATCCGCGACAGCCCGACATCGGCCCCGAGCGTGGCCGCGCTGGACAGGATCAGGAACAGGGCCACGGCCTCGTAGAAGGCGCCGGTGCCCTGGGCCCGCAGGCCCCTGGTGATGATGACCAGCAGCACGAAATGGAGCAGCCCGGTGGCGACCGCGCCGGCCAGGTTGAGGGCTCCGCCCCTGGCCAGGGTGGTCAGGTCGCGCTGGGCGGCGTCGTCGGGGCCGCCGTCGGCCGGGGACGGCGCCGGTTCCACCGGGGGGCCGGCCTTGAGCCCCCCCAGCCCCCGATCCATCGGGGGGCTAGGCTTGAGCCCCCCGAGCCCCCCGGCCTGCCGGTCTGGCACTAGGCGCTCCAGCCGAGGTCTTCGCCGAGTGTCTCGTACAGCCGCCGGTTCGGCTCCCGGTAGTGCTCTACCAGCCGCGCCCGGACCTCGGCGCCCATCTGCCGGTAGTGGTGGGCGTTGTGCTTGTCGTAGGCGGACGGGGTGAAGGCAGGCAGGCCGAGGAAGTCGAGCACCTGCCGGAAGGTGCGGTCGGGCTCGCTGAAGAAGCGCTCGCTCGACAGCACCAGCAGCTGCTCGGAGGGGAACAGCGACCACCAGGTGGCCAGCTGCTCGTGGTAGCGCCCCCTGGCCAGGTAGGAATGGTGCTGGTGGGCGAAGCTGTTGTAGAGCGGCTCGGCCGCCATCCGCCGGGTCTCGCCGGCCAGCCGCGCCGGCTCGGCCTTGATCGCCTCCTCGAACGGCAGCGTCTCGAAGCCGCGGGCGACCTCGTGCTGGTAGTGGGAGTAGGCGCGACCCACCGGGTCGCGCAGCAGCGCGATCAGCTTGACCCGGGGCAGCTGCTCCGCGACCCGGTAGGGGACGTGGGGGTGGAACAGGTAGTACGGGCTGGCCTCGCCGGTGAGCAGCTCGACCCCGTGCCGCCTGGCCACGTACCAGGCAGCGAGCCTGGTCGGGAAGCGGGAGGCGTACCAGGCCATGCCGCGGCCGTAGTTGGTGTCGAAGAAGTGCACGCCCTTGGTGCGCAGCATGGTCCTGACCCCTGGGTGCTGGACCAGGTAGCGGTGCAGCGAGGTGGTCCCGGCCCGCTGGGCGCCGATGATCAGGTAGTCCGGCAGCAGGCGGAGGCCGGCGGTGGGGCGCGCGTAGGCCTGGGCGCTCCAGCGTGCCGCTCTCCTGGCCAGCTTGGTGGCCCCGTTCGCGGTGGTCATGTGGTGTTGTCTCCTGGCGCGTTTGGCCGACCGAGCATAGTTGCTGGCCAGGTCCAGCGACAGGCCTCTACGCAGAAGACCTGAGCAGGTCCGGTCGGGTTCCGGATCGGCGGTCGGGGTTGGAAGCTTGAGCCTCCCGTTCCCGCCAGGCCACCGCCGCCACCACCATCATCAGGTGGAGCTGGGTCGGCATCATGTCGTAGTAGAGGAACTCGAGCACGCCGATCAGCAGCATGACGTGGCACCACAAGGGCGGCCCGGTGGCGCCCCGGTGGGAGACCCACAGCACCCACAGCCACCAGCCGAGGAAGAAGGCCAGGCCGGGCACCCCATGGGAGAAGATCACCAGGTAGACCTGGCCGTGGGTGCCGATGTCGGGAGCGTTGGGCGTTTCGGTCGACTCTCGCGGCCCGCCGTAGCCGAGCAGCGGCCGCTCGAACGCCCCCCTGACCGCCTGCCCGCTGAGGCTCTCCCGGCGCTCGTTGCTGTGCTGGTGGGTCAGCCGGTCGTCGACGTAGCGCTCCAGCGGGGTGAGAACGACCAGGGCGGCCACCAGGGCGAGGAAGCCGACGATGGCCAGCAGCGCCCTGGCATTGCCGCGCAGCGCCACCCGGAGGGCCGCGTACACCAGGCCGACGCCGAGGCCGACCCACAGGCCGCGGTTGGCCGATATCACGATCGGGACCAGCGAGGCGACGACCAGCAGCCGGATCAGGTTGCGGGTCAGGTAGGAGCGGACCAGGCCAAGCGCCGCCAGGGCCATCGGGGTGAGCAGGCCGACCGACCCACCCCACTCGTTGGTGTAGGTGAACGGGGCCGCCGGCCGGGTCAGGGCGTAGCCGATGAAGGTCTGGACCTGGGCGAGCTTGGGGCTGAACACGTCCTGGGCGTAGGCGCTGCTGGCGAGCTGTTCGGGCAGCAGCAGGAGGACGGGGGTGGTGAGCTTGAAGTCGGGGGCGGCAAGGGCGGCGAACCCGAAGCAGATCACCGTCGCCCAGAACAGGGCCAGAGCAAGCACGATCCGCCTGGTCGGCATCGCCGACCGCGGCAGGTTGTAGACGTACAGGAACATCACCGTCATCGACAGGTACAGCGCGCCCCGATAGGAGAAGGCGTACCAGCGCCTGGTCTCGTCGAGCTGGGTCGCCGACAGCAGCATCCAGAACAGGAAGGCCAGCCACAGCCCGAACCCCTTGGGCACCCGGACCCGGCCCCTGGCCAGCAGCCAGGCCAGCATCGGCACGGCGAACAGGATGCAGATGATCGAGGAGAGGCCGAGTGCCCACCAGACCGGGAAGGCGCCGAACAGCAGCAGCACCGGCCAGCCCTCGGGCAGGCCGGAGCGCCGGGGACCCGGCTGCGCCGCCACCCCCGTCGAGCTCACCTCGCCACTGCGCTCGGGCACCCGACCAGGATAGGCGGTCGGGTGCCCGAGCGACAGGTCAGCGCCGTGCTAGTGCAACCGGTTCAGGTGGGCGTCGCGGCCGATGTCGCGGTAGGCGGCCACCGAGGCGCTGGAGCTGGTGATGCGCCAGTCGCACTTGTGGTCGTTGTTGAAGTAGACCAGCGCCTTGAGCCGGGTCCGGGTGGTCCTGAGCTGGGTCAGCTCGTCGCGGAACCACTCGGCCTTGCTCGGCATGCCCGCCGCCTGCTCGCGCAGGCCGTACTCGGCCAGCATCAGCGGCTTGCCGGGGGTGTGGGCGGCCGTCCAGTCGTAGAACGGCTTGGTGATCTGGGCGAACGAGCGGCCCTTCTGGTCGGCCTTGCAGCCGTACCAGTTGTAGGGGTCGTAGGCGATCCAGTCGACGTACTGGTCGCCCGGGTACAGGGTCGGGTAGATGCTCCCGTAGCCGCCGACGTACCCCATCATGTTCCAGACGAACAGCACGTTGTCGGCGCCGACGCGGTTGAACACGTCGACCACGCGGCGGAACGCGCGGGCGTAGTCGGCCGGCTGGCCGGCGGCGCCGATGTCGTTCTCCGGCTCGTGGTGGAAGGCCAGGAACAGCTTGCGGCCGAACGCCTTGAGCCGGGTGGCGGTCTCGGTGATCTGGCCGTCCTGGCTGCCGTTGGCCACCGCCGGCCAGGAGCCTGGGGACTTCCAGTTGATCAGCAGCAGCCGTCCCTCGGCGGCCAGGGAGCGCTCCTCGGCGGTCGGGAAGTCCTGCGTCCACTGGTGGTAGAAGTGGACGATGTCGAACTTCCGCCCCATCTGCGCCTCCCAGGCGCGGTCGAACTTGCTGGTGCCCCACAGCGCGCCCGAGTTGGGGGCCATCACGCTGTTGAACCCGGCCGGTCCCGGCGAGGGCCCACTGCCCGGCGACGAGGTGGGCGGCGTGGTCGACGGGGGTGGGCGGGTGCTGCTGGTCGGGGGCCTGGTGGTGGTGCTGCTGCTGGCCGGTGGCAGCGGCCCGGTCTGGAAGTGCGGGTCGAGGGCCAGCCGCTTGAACCCCTCGAACGAGCGGCCGGAGGAGGCGACCCGGTAGTCGCAGGCCTTGGTGGCGTCGAAGTAGATCAGGGCCTGGACTCCTGGCATCTCGGTGGTCAGGTCCCTTGCCGCGTTGTCGAACCAGGCGGCCTTGCGCCCGGCGGCGGCGGCGTCCTCGACCGAGCCGGTCTCGCCGATCATCAGCGGCTTGCCGTGCGAGCTGCCCCACACGTAGAAGTCGCCGAAGATGTCGGACAGTTCCCGCCAGCCGGTCTCCGTGCCACCGGCCTGCCCGCCATCACCAACCGGCCCCACCCCACTGTCTGTGCCACCGGCCTGCCGGCCATCGCCAACCGGCTCCAGCCCATTGGTCTGGGGCCGGCAACCGGGACCGTTGTAGCCGTCGGCGGCGATCCAGTCGACCTGGTCGTCGCCCGGGTAGAACCGGTCGGCGGAGTCGCTGGCGAACGCGGCCGCGGTCGGCGCCCACACGAACGAGGCCGGCAGGCCGGCGAAGATCTCGCGGACGTGGCGCCAGGCGGCGACGAAGCGCTCCGGCGAGCCCACCCAGGAGCTGTTGCGGGGCTCGTCCATGCGGTGGGCGTAGCGGAGGTAGACCGGCTTGCCCAGTCCGCGCACGCCCTCGGCCAGCTGCCGCAGGTAGACGTCGTGGCGGCCCTGGGCGATCTCGGCCGTGCTGGCGCCGTTGCCGATGGTGATCAGCGGGATGCGCCCCATCTCCACGTCCCAGGCGGGACGCCAGCCGAGCTGGCTGCCGAACGGCACGTAGGTGTGGTCGATGGCCAGCCGCCGGCCGATGCGGCCCTCCAGCTCGAGCACGGCCTGCTGCTGGGCCGCCCTGGTGTGGGAGCCGGTCGGCTGGACGTAGGCGCCGAGCCAGGCCGCGGTGGGGGTCAGCCCCGAGGAGCCCTGGGCACCGGGCGGCGGGAACGCCCGGGCCGACACGGTCAGGGCGCCGACCAGGCCGGCCAGCAGGAGCAGGGCGGTGAGGACACGGGGACCGCGACGCGGCGCTTGGCCTGCTGACTGGAGGTGGCGGGGACCGGCGGGGCTGCGTGCGGGCTGCCGACAGTGGCGGGGGGATGGGCGCAACGCTGGCTCCTCCTGGTGAACGTCTCACCATGGACGGGAGGCGTGGAGCCTCTGGCCGTACATGAGCGACCCTCCGGGGGGATCCAGGCGTCCCTGGCGGGGCGGGCCACTCGGCGGTGCTGCGGGCCTTGGGGGGAAGGTCCGCATCATGTGGGGGGATGGAATGGCTGCGCCGATCTAACCAAGACCAGGATTCGTCGGTCAAATCCGTGCTTGGCTGGCAGGAGCGACTAAGGCCGGTAGATGCCGCGCCGTCGGGGCGCTAGATGCCCTTGCCGGCCGCGTGGGCCAGGCGTACCACCGTCTTGACCCCGACCAGGCGGAGGCTGACCGCCAGGGCGAGGTAGGCGCGGCGCTCGCGGCGGTTGAGGGACAGGGTCTGGCGGGCCCAGCTCCTCGCCGGCCCCCGCTCCCCCAGCGCCGCGTGGGCGAAGGCGATCTGGCCGTAGATGCGGGCCAGCCCCGACGGCTCCTGCTGCAGCTCCCGGTGCTTGTCGACCAGGTAGGTGAGGGCGGCGATGATGGTGCGCCAGCGGTCGGCGAAGAACGACGACTGGTGCCAGTGGACCACCACCAGCGCCTCGGGCACGGCCAGCACCGGCGCGTGCCTGGCCGCCCGCAGCAGCCACTCGTAGTCCTCGGCGTAGCTGCCGGGGATCTGCTCGTCGACCAGGCCGATGCTGTCCAGCAGCTGCCGGCGGCGGGCCAGCACGGTCGAGGGATGCAGCTCGGTCATGCGCGACAGCAGCAGCTGGCGGTGGGTGACGACGGTGGTGGGGGCCAGCCGGGTGGTGGTGCGGTCGTGGTAGCGGACCAGGATGCCGGTGGTGGAGACGGCCGCGTCGGGCCGGGCCATCAGCTGCCCGGCCTGCCTGGCCAGCTTGTCCGGCAACCACTCGTCGTCGTCGTCGCAGAAGGCGACCAGCTCGCCGGTGGCCCGCATGATGCCGCTGTTGCGGGCCCCGGCCAGGCCGGGGCTGCGCCCATTCCGGATCAGCACCAGGCGGCGGTCGGGTGGCAGCTCCGCCCACGACAGGTCGGGGTCGCTCTGGTCGAACACCACCACGCACTCGATCGGCCCCTGGTAGGTCTGCCCGAGGATCGCGGTCACGGCCCGGCGCAGCAGCTCCGGCCGGTCCCGGGTGGGAACCACCACGCTGACCGGCGGCGCCGCCTCAGCGGCCACGGCCGCCTCCGCGCAGGTAGCCGTAGCGCAGCAGCAGCGGCCAGGTCGAGGTCACGGTGAGCAGCCGGTGCCGGCGGCCCAGCTCGCCCCGCCACTCCTCGTCGACCCGGAGCGGGACGCGGCCGCTCCGGAAGCGCATCGGGTTGCCGGCCAGGGCGTGGCTGGGGCCGAGCTCGACCCAGCCGTCACCGACGAAGCCGAGCTCGCCGGCGGCCGGGGGGTGGCCGGCGTGGTCCAGGACGCGGGTCAGCTCCCGCGCCGGGTCGCGCACCAGCGACTCGTAGCGCAGCAGCACGGTGGGCACGCCAAGCCCGCGCAGCAGGTGGAACAGCAGGTTGTAGCAGACGTACCGGGCGCTCATGCGCAGCGGGGTGTCGGTGGCCATGAGGGCGTCGCCGTCGACCACCTCGGCCCGCCGCATCAGCTTGGTCCAGGAGAACGCCACCCCGCGGCTGTCGCGGACCAGATGGACCAGGCGCAGGTCCAGTCCGCGCATGCGCCGGACCAGGAAGCCGTGGGAGGCGTGCTTGCTCGCGTCGACCAGCAGCGGCCGGCCGGAGACCTGCCTGATCGCCTCGTACAGCCGCTCGAGCAGGTCGAGGTAGCGGCGCAGCCGGGCCCGGTAGGAGGGCCACAGGGCCGGAAGGACCATCAGCGGGACGAACCGGTTGCGGTCGACCGACCCCTTGAGGGCCAGCACCTCCTCGACGTCCAGGGCGTCCCAGCCGCCGAACGCCACCTCGCCGACCCGGTGCCAGAACTGGCAGTCGCGGAAGCGCTGCCCGCAGCCGCAGCGGTTGTTCTCGGCCAGGCCCCGTTCCCAGACGTGGACCAGCTCCCCCACCGACCAGACGTCGTCGAGCCGTCCGAGCATGCGGTCCAGCAAGGTGCTGCCGCTGCGCCCGAGCCCGCCGATGAACAGCACCCGCACCGGCCCGTCCAGCCGGGGCCGCCCGTCCGGGGACCCGGACTCCACCGCCGCGGAGCTCATCTGGCCGTCTCCGGCCGGGGCGCGCGCCGGTCGGTGACAAGGCCGTCGACCAGGCGGCCGAACTCGCGCACCGCCGTGGCCGTGGCCCGGTCCTCGGGGCCGGCCCGAAAGGCGGCCGGCTCGGCGGCCACCCGGTCGAGCAGCCGGTGCAGGTCGGCCTGCGTCTCGGCCAGGAACACGTCGCCGCCCTCGGCGGCCAGGCGGCGCGAGAAGGCCACCTGGTGGTCGTCGACGTGCTCGCCCAGCCGATGCTGGCGCGGGACGACGATCGGGATGACGCCCATGTGCCGGGCTCCCAGGATCGTCCCGGGGCCGCCGTGGCAGACGACCGCGGTCGCCTCCCGCATGGCCGTCTGCAGGGCGTCGAACTCCAGGTAGGCCTGCCAGTCGGCAGGGCCGGCCGGCGGGGCCGAGGTGCCGGTCTGCATCAGGCAGCGCAGCTCCCGCCGCTCGCCGGCCAGCCAGGCGTCGACCCAGCGCACCAGGCGGTCGAACGGGTGGTGATCGGTGCCGACGGTGACCAGCAGCAGCTGCCCCGGTGACCCGGGTGCCGTCACAGCAGGCTCCCGATGACTTTGCCCTTGGGGTAGTTGCGGCGCTGCTCTTCCCACTGGAGCAGGAACAGGTCGCTGAACGGGTAGCACAGGCGGCCGGTCATGGTCGGCGAGTCGATGCGGTCGTACACCTCGACGTAGACCGTCCGCTTGCCGAACAGCTTGGCCATCAGGAAGAACGGGAAGGCGACCCCGGCGCCGCTGGAGACCACCACGTCGGGCCGGTAGGAGCGCAGCAGCTTCCAGGCCAGGGCGGCGTTGCGGACCAGGTTGCGCAGGTTGCGGGTGGTCGGGTGGTACGCCCAGGCGACCTGCTCGCCGGCGAGCAGGGAGGTGCTGTCCAGCTTCTCGAAGGTCACCCACTGACGATCGTGCTGTTCCCACCATGGCTTGAGGTTGTGGAGCTGGATCAGGTGGCCACCGGAGGAGCTGACCAGCAGGACGCGCATGGCGGCGTCCTAGTAGGCGCCCCTGGTCGAGACCAGGAGCGGGACCGTCTTGGACAGGATGAACAGGTCGTAGGCGACCGACCAGTTCTCGACGTAGAACAGGTCCAGGCGCACGTAGTCCTCGAAGGAGAGCTCGCTGCGCCCGCTCACCTGCCACAGCCCGGTGATGCCCGGCCGGACCTCGAGCCGGTCGTGCTGCCACTCCTCGTACAGGGCGACCTCGTCGGCCAGCGGCGGCCGCGGCCCGACCAGGCTCATCTCGCCCCGGAGCACGTTCCAGAGCTGGGGCAGCTCGTCGATCGAGTAGCGGCGCAGGATCGCGCCGACCTTGGTCACCCTGGGGTCCTGGCGGAGCTTGAACAGCGGCCCGTCGGCCTCGTTCTGGGCGCGCAGGTCCTTCAGCAGCAGGTCGGCCCCTGCGACCATGGTGCGGAACTTGAGCAGCGTGAACGGCCGGCCGCGCAGCCCGATCCGCTCCTGGCGGAAGACCACCCGCCCGGGCGAGGTCGCCCTGATGGCCACGGCGACGGCCGCGAACAGGGGCAGGAGCAGCAGCAGGCCGAAGCCGGCGATGAGGATGTCGCAGACGCGCTTGGCGGCCGCCTGGAAGCGGGTCAGCTGCGGGACGTTGACCGACAGGGTCATCACCCCGCCGATGGTCTGCGGGGCCAGCCGGCTGGACAGCACGGTCGGCAGGTTGGCCGTGAAGCGGACCTCGACGTTCTCCAGCCGCCTGGCCTTCATGATCTGCACGACGTCCTCGGGCGTGACCGCGCTGGAGGCCACGAACAGGCAGTCGGCCTTGGTCTCGCGAATCAGCTCGCGGATGCGGCCCACCGGGCCGATCACCCGCTGGTCGTCGAGGTGCAGGTCGTCCATGCCGCCGGCGACGAACCCGATGGGCTGGAAGCCCAGCTCCTTGGTCGTCATGGTGGCGGCCAGCCGCTCGGCCTCCAGGTTGGCCCCGACGATCAGGGTCCGGAAGGTCAGCCTGCCCTCCAGGCGGATGCGCCGGATCCGCCAGTGCCACAGCCGCCGCACCGAGAGCGCCAGCGCCAGCCCGAGGGCCCACGACAGCAGCATCCACATCCGCGAGAACGAGGCCTTGGACCAGAACGACACCATGACCGTCGCAGAGATGATCAGGCTGATGGCGACGATGATCCGGCGGAACTCCTCGGCGGTCGAGTACTGGTGGACCCGGTACAGCCGCATGGTCAGGTAGACCACCGGGGTGATCAGCGGGACGGTCAGCAGCAGCAGCCAGAAGTCCAGGGTCGGCAGCAGCTTGTCGAAGCGGAGCTGGTAGGCCAGCAGCAGGGCGAAGAACACCGCCATGCTGTCGGTCAGCCCCATCAGGATGTAGTGCGAGCGGTACTGGCGGCTGATGTCGGACCGGGCGCCGGCCAGGCGGGAGGAGGTGACCAGGCTGCTGTGGAAGGGCGGTTCCAGCCCCACCGTCTCGGTCAAGGCCCGCCGCACGTCGCCCGTCCTTTCCGGTCCACCGTAGTCCGCAGGGATGGCAGCGTCGGTCGGAATGCCAACACGGGGGTGTTGCTCAGGCGACGGCGGCACCGGCTACTCCCGAGTCCAACGCTGCTGGTGCATCAGCACCGCGCTGAGCATCTCCCGCTGGAGGGCCGGGCACATGCGGCGGTTGAAGTAATCTCCTCACGCATCTGGACTAGCCATGCGCCAGGCCACAACGGGTAGTGCGCCCCCCGGAGGGGGCGCACTAGGTGGTGTCAGGGCGTCGCAGCGCGTCCGGGCTACTCGTCGCGCTGCTCGTAGTAGTAGGAGCTCTTGCCCGCCTGCTTGGAGCGGTTGAGCACCGCGCCGACGATCTTGCCGCCGACCTGCCCGATCTCGTCCTTCAGGCGGGTGATGGCGTCGCGGTCGCTCTCCTTGGCGTCGGCGACCACCAGCACCGCGTCGGCCAGCGGGGCCAGGGCCAGGGCGTCGGCGACGACCAGGGCCGGCGGGCAGTCCAGGATGATGAAGTCGAACAGGTCCCGCTGCTCCTTGAGGAACTGGCGCATGGGGTCGGAATCCATCAGCGCCGACGGGTGCGGCGGCAGCGGCCCGGAGAGGACCACCCACAGGTTGGGCGCCACCGACCACAGCTCGGAGGCCATCTGCTTGCCGTCGGCAAGCGGGCCTCGGCGCTTGTTGGGCGGCGTGCCGTCGGTCAACAGATTGGCAAGGCCCGACTTGTTGGCCAGGCCGAAGAACTGGTGCACCCGCGGCCGGCGCAGGTCGGCGGAGACCAGCAGCACGTCCTTGCCGGTCTCGGCCAGCACCACCGCCAGGTTGGCCGCGGTCGTGCTCTTGCCCTCCCCGACCCCGGCGCTGACCACCATCACCGAGTTGATGTCGAGCTGGCTGGCCAGCCTGGCCATCCGGGTCCGCAGGGTCCGGTAGGACTCGGCGGCCGGGCTGTTCGGCTGCTCGAGGGTGACGAGGCTGTTCCTGTGGCGCCGCTTCCAGCGCAGCTTGCCCGCCTGCCGCACCCGCTTGGACAGGGGCGGGATGGTGGCCAGCACCGGCCGGTCCAGGCGCTCGGCCAGCTCCTCGCGCCCTCGCAGGCGGTCGTCGGTGCGGTCGCGCACGAACCCGAGCGCCACCCCGATGAACAGCCCGACGAGCAGGCCGATGCCGACGTCCAGGCGGTGCTTGGGCGTGGCCGGGCTGTCGGGCAGGCCGGCGGCGGCGATCACCGTGCCCGGGGTGAAGTCGAGGGCCAGGAAGCCGTTGAGCTGGCTGAGGAGGGGCTGGATGCGGTTGTTGAGCGCCGTCAGCCGGGCGCTCGCCGCCTGCCGCTCGCTGGCCGTGGCGTCGGCCTTCTTGATGGCCGCCTCGGCCTCGGCGGTCTGCTTCTGGAGCCGGACGACGTCCTTCTGCAGGCTGGTCTGGCTGGCCTTGGCCTGGGCACGGGCGTCGGCCTCGCGGAAGGCCAGGTAGGCGTTGGCGACGGCGTCGGCGCCCCGCTGGGCCGACAGCGGCACCGTGTCACGGTAGTGGATCCGGAGGATCTGGGAGTTGGCCGGGACGTCGACGTTGACGTGCTCCAGCAGCTGGGCCGCGGTGGCGGTGGTCCCTAGCGACTTGGCCGCGACCTCGGCGACCGGCTGCGACTGGGCCAGCTGGCGCTGGTTGAACATGTTCAGCTGCTGGTCGATCCGCTGGCCGGGGTCGAAGGCGTTGGTGGTGATCGCCCTGACCAGGACGGAGGTGACCGACTCGTACACCGGGGTACGCCGGAACGAGTAGGCGGCGGCCGCCGCGGCGCCGAGCAGCGCGATGGCGACGATCAACGCGAGCTGGCGCTTGAACACCGCCAGGTAGTCGCGGAACTCCACCGATCCCGTCGGCGTCGGCTCTGCACTCACCGCATCGACCGCCTTCTCGAGTTGCGTCGGGCCCCCCAGAGGCGGCTCGTCCAGCCAGCGACGGATACATGCCTCCCGCGCCTCACGCTAGCGGGTAGCCGTCCGCTTTTCCTCCGTCGGATTGAGCATCGTCTCCCGTCGCTAGGGACTAGATACGAGTACGTAGCTCACCGATTCGGCATGCCGCACGTAGGGTAGCCGACCGTGGTCGCCGGCGTCGCCATACCTGTCGGCAGGCTCCACCGCAGGCTGAACCGTCAGGTCGCGGCGAAGCGGGGCCGCAGGCGACGGTAGGTCTCGTCCAGCAGCTCGGGCAGGACCTTGGTCTGGCCGACGATCGGCATGAAATTGGTGTCGCCGCCCCACCGCGGCACCAGGTGCAGGTGGAGGTGGTCGGCGATGCCGGCCCCGGCCACCTGGCCCAGGTTCATGCCGAGGTTGAACCCGTGGGCGCCGGAGTCCTGCCGCATCGCCCGGACGGCGGTGCCGGCGAAGGCCATCGTCTCGGCCAGCTCGTCGGCCGTCAGCTCCTCGTAGTCGCCGATGTGCCGGTAGGGCGCCACCATCAGGTGCCCCGGGTTGTACGGGAAGGCGTTGAGCAGCACGAAGCTGACCGTTCCGCGGGCCAGCAGGTGGTGCTCCTCGTCCTGGTCCTCGCCGGCCGCCGGCAGGTCGCAGAAGATGCAGCCTGCGGTGTCCCCTTCCGCGCTGCCGCGGCGGATGTAGTCCATCCGCCAGGGCGACCACAGCCGCTCCTGGTTCACGGGTCCTGGCCGGGCAGGCTGGCGGTGGTCGCCCTGGCCGCGACCTCGGCCTGGAGGTGGCTGACGAAGTCCTGGAGCGGCACGCCGCGCCGCTCCGACCCGTCGAGCAGGCGCACGCTGACCGCCTCGGCCGCCTCGTCGCGATCCCCGAGCACCAGGGTGTAGGGGACCTTGGCCAGCTGGGCGTCACGGACCTTGGCCTGCATGCGGCCGCCCGAGTCGTCGACCTCCGGCCGCAGCCCCACCGCCTTGAGGGCTCCGGCCACCACCGCCGCGTAGCCGAGGTGCCGGTCGGCGATCGGGACCAGCCGGACCTGCACCGGGGCCAGCCACGGCGGCATCGCCCCGGCGTAGTGCTCCAGCACGATGGCGAGGAACCGCTCCAGCGAGCCGAACAGGGCCCGGTGGATCATGAACGGCCGGTGACGGAGGTTGTCGGCGCCGGTGTACTCCAGATCGAAGCGCTGCGGGAACTGGAAGTCGACCTGCAGCGTCGACAGCTGCCAGCGCCGGCCGATGGCGTCGCGGACGTGGACGTCGATCTTGGGCGCGTAGAAGGCGCCTTCGCCCTCGGCGACCACGAACGGGATGCCGGCGGCCTCGATGGCGGCCCGCAGCGCGGCCTCGGCCTGCTCCCACTCCTCCGGTTCGCCGACGAACTCCTCCGGCCGGGTGGCCAGCTCGGCCTGGAAGTCGTCCAGCCCGAAGGTGCGCAGCAGCCGCAGCACGAACTCCAGCAGGCTGGCCAGCTCGTCGACCAGCTGGTCGCGGGCGCAGAAGATGTGGGCGTCGTCCTGGGTGAAGCCGCGCGCCCTGGTCAGCCCGTGCACGACCCCCGAGCGCTCGAACCGGTACACGGTCCCGAACTCGAACAGCCGGATGGGCAGCTCCCGGTAGGAGCGGCCGCGCGACCGGTAGATCAGGATGTGCATCGGGCAGTTCATCGGCTTGGGGTAGTAGCGGGCGCCCTCCAGCTCCATGGGCGGGTACATGCCCTCCGCGTACCACTGCAGGTGGCCGGAGGTCTCGAACAGGGTCGACTTGGCCAGGTGGGGGGTGGACACGAACGAGTAGCCGGCGGCCTCGTGCTCGGCCCGCGAGAAGTCCTCCATCAGCTTGCGGATCATGCCGCCCTTGGGATGGAACACCGGCAGGCCGCTGCCCACCTCGGGCGGGAAGTGGAACAGGTCGAGCTCCAGCCCGAGGCGGCGGTGGTCGCGGCGCTCGGCCTCCTCCAGCCGGTGCAGGTGCGCCTCCAGCGCCTCCTTCGACTCCCAGGCGGTGCCGTAGATCCGCTGCAGCTGCTGGCGGGACTCGTCGCCGCGCCAGTAGGCGCCTGCCGCCCGCTGCAGCTTGAACGCGGGGATCGCCCTGGTGGTGGGGAGGTGGGGGCCGCGGCACAGGTCCACCCAACCGTCGTTGCGGTACACCGAGACCGGGCCTTGCGCTCCGCGCCGCAGGTCCGGGCCGGCGCCCTCGGCCTCGTCGATGGCCTCGATGATCTCCTGCTTGTATGGCTGGTCGGCGAACAGCTTCAGGCCGTCGGCCCGTGACAGCTCCTCGCGGCGGAACGGCTGGCCCTCGGCGATGATCTCGCGCATGCGGGCCTCGATCCGCTCCAGGTCCTCCGGGGTGAACGGCTCGGGCACGTCGAAGTCGTAGTAGAAGCCGTCCTCGATCGGCGGGCCGATCGCGTACTTGGCCCCCGGGTACAGGTCGGTGACGGCCTGGGCGAGCACGTGGGCGGTGGAGTGGCGCAGCACCGCCCGGCCCTGGTCATTGGTCGCCGGCAGCGGGGCCAGGCTGACGTCGTGGTCCAGGCCACGCCCCAGGTCGAACGGCTCGCCGTCGACCAGGGCGGCCACCGCGCCGGTGGTGTCCAGGAGCTCGGCCGGGGTCGTGCCGGCGGGGACCTGCCGGACGGAGCCGTCGGGGAGCTTGACCTGGATTGCATCGGGCACGGCGGCGCCTCCTCGGAGGACAGGTTGCGGTTGACCGGGCCGATGATAGTGCAGCCTCGGGGGAGGTTCGCGTTGTTTAGCGGGGGCGCCGAGGCCGAGGGCGGTGGTTCGACCGCCGGCAGTCCCCGTACATGGGGGGAGCTCGGTCCCCGACCGCCCCGAGAGCGCCTGCGCCATGGCCAGGCTGGTCGGCACGGACGCTATGAGGTGGTCGGCGCAGCCGTGGTGGTGGTGGCCTCGGTGGTGGAGGCCTCGGCGGTGGTGGTCGGCGGCGGCGCGGTGGTGGTGGTGGTGGCCTCGGTGGTGGGTGGCGGCGCGGTGGTGGTGGTCGCCCCGGTGGTGGTGGGTGGCGGCGCGGTGGTGGTGGTCGCCCTGGTGGTGGTGGCCGGTGCCGTGGAGGCCGGCGCCAACGACCGGGTCGGCGGCGGCGAGGTCGTCATCGGCGGCGGCGTCGGCGCCACCGGGCTGGTCGGCGGCGCAGCATTCGGCGGCGGGCCAGCAAGCCCAGGCCTGACCACCCCCGGCACGATCCGGGTGGCGCCGGCGTAGCCCTCCCGCCAGATCGAGGCGACCCGGACGACGTCGCCGGTGTGGGGGGCATGCACCATCAGCCCGTTCCCGATGTAGATGCCCACGTGGTGGATGGTGGCCGGGTCACGCGGGTCATCGGCGTAGAACACCAGATCGCCGGGGAGCAGGCCAGCCACCCCCACATGCGGGCCGGCGCCCCACTGGGCGCGCGACACCCGCGGGATGCTGACCCCGGCCGCCCGGTAGGCCGAGCTGGTCAACCCCGAGCAGTCAAAGAAGCTCGGCCCGGTCGCGCCCCAACGGTAGGGGTCACCCAGCTGCGCCAGCGCCCAACGCACCGCCGCCCGCGCCACCGGGCCGGCCTGCAGCCACGACTGCACCGACCCGACCCCCGACAGGTAGCCCGACCAGGCCGCCCGCCGGGCCGCCTCGGCCCGTGCCTGCTCGGCCTCCAGGTAGCCGGCAAGCTGGCTGTCGATCTTGTCGAGGGTGGCCTGGAGCTGCTGGACCAGCCGCTGGACCTGCCGCCGCTCGTCGTTCTGGCGCTGGTGGACCAGGTCGGCCTGGGCCAGCTCCAGGGCCACCTGCTGGTTGAGCCGGTCCACCTCGCCCTTCCGGACCCGGACCTGGGTGACCACCGCGGCCCGCGCCTCCAGGGCCGCCTTCTGCATCGGCACCCGACGCAACGCCTCGGGTGGGCCGACCCCACCCACCAGCTCCCCCAGCAGCCACAGGGGGCCGCCCATGTAGGTGGCTCTGGCCTGCTCGTCCAGCTGGAGCTGGGCGGCTTCCAGCTGCCGCTGGGCGGCCCGCTGCCTGGCCTTGAGCCCAGCCAGGCGGCGCTGCAGCAGGCGGCGGCGCTCGTCGCTGGCGTTGAGCTGCTCGGCCAACCGCTCGACCTCGGCATGCTGGGCGTCGAGCTTGGCCTGCAGCACCTTGGCCCTGGCAGCCAGAGCGGCGTTGGGGGCCGCCGGTTCGGCGGCCGCCGCCGTGCCGACGGCGAGGCCAAGAAGCAGCGCGAGCACCAGGGCGATGGCGGCGTGACGGGCAGATCGTGCGGTCGCGTAGCCACCCTTGGACATCGCTCGCCCCCAAATCGACCGATCCGCGGGCATCGTACCCGATACTGCCGAGTTTGCACCCCGCAGATTGCGTACGCCGGATGGCGAGGCGGCCCTCAGAACTGCTGCTGCTCGGTGGAGTCCTCCAGGGCGAGGGTGGACGCGGTCCCCGCCGAGACGGCCTGGCTGATGGCGTCGTACACCCCGGTGCCGACCTCTCGCTGGTGCCGGGTCGCGGTGTAGCCGCTGGCCTCCAGCTCGAACTCGTGCTGCTGCAGCCGCACGTAGGCGCTCATGCCCTCGGCGGCGTAGCCGCGGGCCAGGTCGAACATGGCCGCGTTCAGCGAATGGAAGCCGGCAAGGGTGATGAACTGGAACCGGTAGCCCATGGCGGCCAGCTCCTTCTGGAACACCGCGATGGTCTGGTCGTCCAGGTGTCTGCGCCAGTTGAAGGAGGGCGAGCAGTTGTAGGCCAGCGGCTTGCCCGGGAACTGGGCGTGGACCGCCTCGGCGAACCGCCTGGCCTCCTGGAGGTCGGGGGTGGAGGTCTCACACCAGATCAGGTCGGCGTAGGGGGCGTACGCCAGGGCGCGGGCGATCGACGCGGCCTGGCCGGCCCGGACCCGGAAGTAGCCCTCGGCGCTCCGCTCCCCGGTCAGGAACCGCCGGTCGCGCTCGTCCACGTCGGCGGTCAGCAGGGTCGCCGCCAGGGCGTCGGTCCTGGCGATGAGCATGGTCGGGACGCCGGCGACGTCGGCGGCCAGCCGGGCCGCCTGCAAGGTCCGGATGAACGCCCCCGTCGGGACCAGGACCTTGCCGCCCAGGTGCCCGCACTTCTTCTCGGAGGCCAGCTGGTCCTCGAAATGGATCCCGGCCGCCCCGGCCTCGATCATCGCCCTGGCCAGCTCGTAGGCGTTCAACGGCCCGCCGAACCCGGCCTCGGCGTCGGCCACGATCGGCAGCAGGAGCGACCGGTCCCCGCCGTCCAGCCGCTCCACCTGCTCGGCCCGGAGCAGGGCGTTGTTGATCCGGCGGATCACCGCCGGCATCGAGTTGACCGGGTACAGGCTCTGGTCGGGGTAGACCTGCTCGGCCAGGTTGGCGTCGGCCGCGACCTGCCAGCCCGACAGGTAGACGGCCTCCAGCCCGGCCTTGGCCATCTGCACCGCCTGGCCGCCCGTCAGCGCCCCCAGGGCCGCCACGAAGTCGCGCTCCTTGAGCAGCCACCACAGCCGCTCCGCCCCGACCCTGGCCAGGGTGTGGTCCACCAGCACGCTCGGCCGCAGCCGCAGCACGTCCTCGGCGCCATAGTCCCGGCGGATCCCGCGCCAACGCGGGCTCGACGCCCATTCCTCGGCCAGACGAGCGGGGTTGAGATCGGGCATGGCTGCACCACCTCCCGGAAGCACTCCGGATGCGTCTCACGAGGAACTGTGGTGTCGAACCCGCCGCGGATCTGACCGATTGGGACAGAGCCCGACCATAGCCCAGCATCAAGGTATCGATCCAATCACTTGTTGCTATATTGCTGATAGATGGGATCGATACCAGCAGGTCAGCGGCGGCGGCGCGCCTGGTTGACGTAGGGGCAGTGGCGACAGCCGCTGTCGCAGCAGGTGCCGCGCGCCCACAGGGAGGCGGCGGTGAAGCACCAGTTGCCGGTGGCCGGGTCGAGGTAGCCGTCCTTCCCGGCGTCCAGCGCCAGCCGGTGGGCGGCCAGGATGGCCGCGTAGTCGCCCCGGGCCGGGTCCAGCCGGCCCGGGTCGGGCACGGCCAGCCGGGCCGGCAGGGCAGCCTCGCGCTCGGTCATCGCTCCAGCCTAGCCGCCGCTCGCTCTGGAGTAGGCTCGTGCGCGCATCCCACCGTCCTGGCTTCGGCTCCAGTCGAGCCGAGCCCTGCCGCCCAAAGGAGCCGAGATGGGCATCCCAAGCGCCTCGTACTCGATCACGATGCGGGTCCATCTCGGTGCCGACCCGCTGGGCATCGGCCGGATCACCACCGCGGTCGGCGAGTCGGCGGGCACGGTGGTGGC
>DASYSE010000086.1:0-30030 GCA_036003705.1 Actinomycetes bacterium
TCGGGGTGGTCGGTGAAGGTCAGCAGGGTCCGGCCGCCGCGCTCCACGTACAGGACCAGGTCGCCGTCGACCAGGATGACCACCGCCCCAGCCTTGCGGCCCGGGCGGTGGCCCGGCCGCTCCCCCGGCCCGCTCGCGGTCCGCTCCGGCCAGGGCAGGGCGGCCCCGTAGGGGTTGGCCGGGTCGCCGGCGGACAGCACCTGCGTGTGGGCGCTGGATGGGGGATCGGCCAGGGCGCGCAGGCGGTCGACGGCGCCGGGTGCGGCGAACTGGGCGCCGCCGAGCCCGTCCACGAAGTAGCCGCGGCGGCAGCGGCCGGCGTCCTCCATCGCCTTCAGCACCGGGTACACCCCGGCGAACCCGCCCGGCACCCGCTCGGCCACCACCGCACCCCGGGTCACCATCCCATGCCGGTCCAGCAGCTGCTCGGCCACCGCATGCAGCCGTCGGGTCGGGTCCGGGCCCGACCCGGCCGGAGGGATGAGGCTCCAGCGGCCGGCGGAGGCCGGGGGGCCGCCGCGGCTGGGGATCGGCGGGCCGCGGCGGCCGTAGCGGCGGCTGGGCGCGCGGCGGCGGCTCGCGGGGCGCGAGCCGCCGGTGACCAGTGCCCGGAGCGGGACGAGGGTGTCGTTGGTGACCAGGCCGGCCCAGACCAGCTCCCAGACGGCCAGCAGCAGCTCGCTGTCGTTCATCGACCCGACCGCGTCCGACAGCTGCCGGAAGAACATCGCCCCCCGGCCGGCCAGCGCCTCCCGGACGCGCTCGGCCAGCGGCGACAGCTCGACCGGCAGCGGCTCGGGCAGCAGCAGCGGCGCACCCTCGGCCAGGTACAGGCTCACCCAGCCGTCGTCGGAGCCGAGCGCACCGGCCCCGGCCCAGACGACCTCGCCCGAGGCGCAGAGCTGGTCGAGCAGGCCCGGGTGGTAGCCGGGCAGGCGGGCAGCCAGCACCTGCCGCTCGAGGGCCGAGGCCGGCACGGCGGCCCCCTGGAGCTGCTCGACCACCCGGAACAGGGCGTCCAGGTCGGCCGACCGCGGCCCGGCCGGCCCCACCCCCTGCCAGGCGGCCAGGAACCGGGCCAGCGCCTCCTGCGGGACCGGCTCCACCTCCTTGCGCAGCGCGGCCAGCGAGCGGCGGCGGAGCCGGCGCAGCACCTCGGCGTCCAGCCACTCCCGGCCCGACCCGCCGGGACGGAACTCGCCCTGCACGACCCGGCCGGCCGCCGCCAGCCGGGCCATGGTCTGCTCGACCACCGCCACCCCGAGGCCGAGCCGGCGGGCCGGGTCGGCGGCCAGGAACGGCCCGTGGGTTCGGGCGTAGCGGGCCAGCAGGTCGCCGACGGGGTCGGCCACCGGCTCCAGGAACACCTGCGGCACCCCGACCGGCGGCGCCACCCCGAGCCCGTCGCGCAGCCGGGCGACGTCCTCGATGGCCGCCCAGCGTTCCTGGCCGCCGACCCGCAGCCGCAGCGCCCTCCGGGACCCCTCCAGCTCGGCCAGCCACCCGCCGGCGGCCACGGGGTCGAGGCTGCGGGCGGTCACCTCCTGCACGGTCAGGTCGCCGAGCAGCCGCAGGGCGTCGTGGAGCCCGTCGGGGTCGCGGACCTTGCGCTCCGGGGTGAGCAGCTGCAGCTCCAGCTCCAGGTCGGCCAGGGCGGCCTGGTCGATCAGGTCGCGAAGCTCCTCGCGGCCCAGCAGCTCGGCCAGGACCGACCGGTCCAGCGACAGGGCCTGGGCCCGCCGCTCGGCCAGGGGTGCGTCGCCTTCGTACATGAAGGCGGCCACGTAGCCGAACTGCAGCGAGCTGGCGAACGGGGACGGGAACGGGGTGTCGACCTCCACCACCCGCACCTGGCGGCTGGCCACCTGGGCCATCAGCTCCTTGAGGCCCGGCAGGTCGAACACGTCCTGCAGGCACTCGCGCATGGTCTCCAGCACCACCGGGAACGACCCGTACCTGGAGGCGACCTGGAGCAGGCCGGCGCTGCGCTGGCGCTGCTGCCACAGCGGGGTCCGCTGGCCGGGGCGCCGCCTGGGCAGCAGCAGGGCCCTGGCCGCGCATTCGCGGAAGCGGCTGGCGAACAGCGCCGAGCCGCCGACCTCGCCCACCACCAGATCCTCGATCTCGTCGGCGTCGAACAGGATCGACTCGCCGGTCGGGGCCTCGTCGGCCTCGGGGAGCCGCACCACCACCCCGTCGTCGGTGTACATGGTCTGGACCTCGAGGCCGAGGCGCTCGCGGACCCTGGCCTCGATGGCCTGGGCCCAGGGGGCGTGGACCTGGGCCCCGAACGGCGAGTGGACGCAGACCCGCCAGTCGCCCAGCTCGTCGCGGAAGCGTTCGACCACGATGGTGCGGTCGTCGGGCAGCACCCCGGTCGCCTCCCGCTGCTCGTCCAGGTAGGCGACCAGGTTCTGGGCGGCGAAGTCGTCAAGGCCGGCCGCCCGGAGCCGGTCGAGCCGTGCCGCCGGCGCCAGGTCGGCCAGCTCGCGCAGGAACCTCCCGAGGGCCCGGCCCAGCTCGACCGGCCGCCCGAGCATGTCGCCGTGCCAGAACGGCAGCTTGCCCGGCTGGCCGGGGGCCGGGGTGACCAGCACCCGGTCGTGGGTGATGTCCTCGATCCGCCAGCTGGAGGCGCCGAGGGTGAACACCTCGCCGGCCCGGGACTCGTAGACCATCTCCTCGTCCAGCTCGCCGACCCGGGTGGCGCGCTCCCCGACCAGGTAGACGCCGAACAGGCCGCGGTCGGGGATGGTGCCGCCGGAGGTCACGGCCAGCCGCTGCGCCCCGGGCCGGCCGACCAGCCGCCCGTCGACCCGGTCCCAGTTCAGGCGGGGGCGGAGCTCGGCGAACTCGTCGGACGGGTAGCGGCCGGACAGCATGTCCAGGACGCTGTCCAGGGCGCTGCGGGGCAGCTCGGCGAAGGGCGCGGCCCGGCGGACCAGGGCCTCGAGATCCTCGACGGCCCAGTCGTCCATGGCGACCATGGCCACCACCTGCTGGGCGAGCACGTCGAGCGGGTTGCGCGGGTAGCGCATGGCCTCGATCGCCCCGGCCCGCATGCGCTCGACCACCACCGCGCTCTCGACCAGGTCGCCGCGGAACTTGGGGAACACGATGCCGCGGCTCACCGCGCCGACCTGGTGCCCGGCCCGGCCGATGCGCTGCAGGCCCGACGCGACCGAGCTGGGCGCCTCCACCTGGACCACCAGGTCGACGGCGCCCATGTCGATGCCGAGCTCCAGTGAGCTGGTGGCGACCACCGCCGGCAGGCGCCCGGCCTTGAGGTCCTCCTCGATCTCGGTGCGCTGCTCGCGGCTGACCGAGCCGTGGTGGGCGCGGGCCAGCTCCTCGCCGGCCAGCTCGTTCAGGTTGGCGCAGAGCCGCTCGGCCAGGCGGCGGGAGTTGGCGAACACGATGGTGGAGCGGTGGGCGCGGATCAGCTCGACCAGCCGCTGGTCGATGTGGGGCCAGATCGACGAGCTCGGCGGCCGGCCAGCGGCGGCGCCACCGGTCGATTCAATCAAGTCCTCTCCGATTACGGTCATGTCCTCGACCGGGACCACCACCGACAGGTCGAAGGCCTTCTCGCTGGGCGGGGCGACCACCGTGACCGGGCGGGAGCCGCCCAGGTAGCGGGCCACCTCGTCCAGGGGCCGCACGGTGGCCGACAGGCCGATCCGGCGGGCCGGGCGCTCCAGCAGCTCGTCCAGCCGCTCGAGGCTGAGGGCCAGGTGGGCGCCGCGCTTGGTCGCCACCACCGAGTGGACCTCGTCGAGGATCACCGTGTCGAGGTTGGCCAGGGCCTCGCGGGCCCTGGAGGTGAGCAGCAGGACCAGCGACTCGGGGGTGGTGATCAGGATGTCGGGAGGATGCGCGGGGAAGCGGCGGCGGGTCTCGGCCGGGGTGTCGCCGGTGCGCATGCCGACGCTGAGGTCGGGCAGGGGGAGGTCGAGGCGGGCCGCGGCCGCCCGCAGCCCGGCCAGCGGCGCCCTGAGGTTGCGCTCGATGTCGGCGGCCAGCGCCTTGAGCGGGGACACGTACAAGACCCGGAGCCGTTGTCGTTCCGGCACCGGCGGGGCCGTGGCCAGCCGGTCGATGGCCGACAGGAACGCGGCCAGTGTCTTGCCCGACCCGGTGGGGGCGACCACCAGGACGTCCTGTTCCCCGGCGAGCGCGTCCCAGGCACCGACCTGCGCCTTGGTGGGCGCGGCGAAGGCGCCCTCGAACCATGCCCGGGTCAGGGCCGAGAACCGCCCGACCCCGCCGGGCGTTTGCGCTGCCGCCACGTGCCTATGCTAGTGCCGCACCCCGACAGCGCGCCTGCGGAGCGGCGGGCCTGGGGTGGCACACTGGACCTGACGAGTGTCTCGGTGCCGAGGGTGATGAGGATGGGCTGGTTCGAACGACCGGAGTTCGGCGCCAATGTCGGGCTGATCGACGAGATCTACCGGCAGTACCTGGACAACCCCGAGTCGGTGAGCCCTGCCTGGCGGGAGTTCTTCGCCGAGAACGAGCCCCAGGAGGCCGAGCAGACCGAAGCCGCCAAGGCGCCATCCCGGTCGGCCGCCCCGGCCACCCAGCGGGAGGCCCCACCCGCCAGGCCGTCCGCGCCGGCCGAGCCGCGCCAGGCCACGGCGGCCAGGGCCGAGGGCCCGGCCGCCGCCAAGCCCGCCGCCCCGGCCTCCAAGGGCCAGGACGAGGCCACGGCGGCGGCCGAGGGGGACGGCAAGGCGGCGGACCTCGTGCCGCTGCGGGGGGCGGCGGCCAGGATCGTGGAGGCGATGGAGGCCAGCCGGGCCGTCCCCACCGCCACCTCGGTGCGCACCGTGCCGGCCAGGCTGCTGGAGGTCAACCGCAGCGTGCTCAACGGGCACCTGCGCCGGCGCCAGGGCGGCAAGGTCAGCTTCACCCACATGATCGCCTACGCGGTGATCAGGGCGCTGGACGCGGTGCCGGTGATGACCACCATGTACCGGGAGGTCGACGGCAAGCCCAACGCCGCCCGTCCCGAGCACGTCAACCTCGGCCTGGCCGTCGACACCAGGCGCCCCGACGGGTCGCGGACGCTGCTGGTGCCCAACATCAAGCAGGCCGACACGCTCGACTTCGCCGGCTTCGTGCGCGCCTACGAGGAGATCGTCGCCAGGGTCAAGGCCAACAAGCTGACCGTCAAGGACTTCGCCGACACCACCCTGACCATCACCAACCCGGGAACCATCGGCACCGTGCTGTCGGTCCCCCGGCTGATGGCCGGCCAGTCGGCCATCATCGGCGTCGGCGCCATCGATTACCCGGCCGAGTATCAGGGATCCGACCCCCAGAGCCTGGCCGACATGGGCATCGGCAAGGTCGTCACCCTGACCTCGACCTACGACCACCGGGTGATCCAGGGGGCCGAGAGCGGCGAGTTCCTGGCCCGGATGCACCGGCTGCTGCTCGGCGAGGACGACTTCTACGCCGACGTGTTCGCCAGCATGACCGTGCCGTACGTGCCGGTGCAGTGGCACAAGGACGAGAAGCCCAGCCAGGACTCGCTGGAGGCGATCGAGAAGCAGGCCCACGTGCTCCAGCTGATCAACCTGTACCGGGTCAGGGGCCACCTGATCGCCAACCTGGACCCGCTCAAGGCCAAGCCGCCGAAGATGCATCCCGAGCTCGACCCGGCCAGCTACGGGTTCACCATCTGGGACCTGGAGCGCCGCTTCGTCACCGGCGGGCTGGCCGGCCGGCGGGAGCTGCCGCTTGGCGAGATCCTGCACCTCCTGCGCGACGCCTACTGCCGCACCGGCACCGTCGAGTACATGCACAACTCCCACACCGACGAGAAGGAGTGGATCCAGGCCCACGTCGAGGGCGTCCCCCACGAGCTGTCCAAGGAGGACCAGCTCCAGATCCTGCACAAGCTCAGCGAGACGGAGGCGTTCGAGCGCTTCCTGCACAACAAGTACACCGGTCACAAGCGCTTCAGCCTGGAGGGCGGCGAGAGCCTGATCCCCATGCTCGACGCGGTCCTCGACAAGGCCGCCGACGCCGACATGGAGGGCGCGGTCATCGGCATGAGCCACCGCGGCCGGCTGAACGTCCTGGCCAACACCGTCGGCAAGAGCTACGGGGAGATCTTCGGCGAGTTCGAGGGCAACCTCGACCCGACCCTCACCCAGGGCTCGGGCGACGTGAAGTACCACCTGGGCGCCGTCGGCAAGCACGTCGCCCGCTCCGGCAAGGAGGTGCGGGTCGAGGTCGCCTCCAACCCCAGCCACCTGGAGGCGGTCAACCCGGTGGTCGAGGGCATCGCCAGGGCCAGGCAGGACCAGCTCGACCGGGGCGAGGAGGCGCCGGTCCTGCCGGTGCTGATCCACGGCGACGCCGCCTTCGCCGGCCAGGGCGTTGTCGCCGAGACCCTCAACCTGTCCCAGCTGCGCGGCTACCGCACCGGCGGCACCGTCCACATCGTGGTCAACAACCAGGTCGGGTTCACCACCAGCCCCGACTACGGCCGCTCCTCGACCTACGCCACCGACGTGGCGAAGATGATCCAGGCGCCCATCTTCCACGTGAACGGCGACGACCCCGAGGCCTGCGTGCGCGTGGCCCGGCTCGCCTTCGACTTCCGGCAGGCGTTCAAGAAGGATGTCGTCATCGACATGTGGTGCTACCGGCGCTACGGCCACAACGAGGCCGACGAGCCGTCGTTCACCCAGCCGCTGATGTACGAGCGGATCAAGGCCAGGCGTCCGGTCCGCAAGCTCTACACCGAGGCGCTGGTCAACCGGGGCGACCTGTCGGTCGAGGACGCCGAGCGGTCGCTGGAGGAGTTCCGCCAGCGCCTGCAGCAGGCCTTCGACGACACCCGCGGCGAGGAGGACAGCCAGGTGGCCAAGGTGGAGCTGGAGCGGCCGGCCCCGATGGCCGCCGACCCGGCCGTCGACACCACCGTGGACCGGGCGACCCTGGACCAGCTCCTGGTCAAGCTGACCACGGTCCCCGACGGCTTCAACGTCCATCCCAAGCTGAGCAGGTGGCTGGAGCAGCGGGCCGGCGCGCTGGAGCGCAACGCCGTCGACTGGGCGCTCGGCGAGGCGCTGGCCTACGGTTCGCTGCTCCAGGAGGGCCGCACCATCCGCCTGTCCGGGCAGGACACCCGCCGGGGCACCTTCAGCCAGCGCCACTCGGCCCTGGTCGACCAGCGCACCGGCGAGCAGTACGCCCCGCTGGCCAACCTGGGCGAGAGCCAGGGCAGGTTCTTCGTGTACGACAGCCTGCTCAGCGAGTTCGCGGCCATGGGCTTCGAGTACGGCTACTCGGTCGCCAACCCCGACGCGCTGGTGCTGTGGGAGGCGCAGTTCGGTGACTTCGTCAACGGCGCCCAGATCATCGTCGACCAGTTCATCTCGGCCGCCGAGGACAAGTGGGGGCAGCGGTCCAGCCTTGTCCTGCTGCTCCCCCACGGGTTCGAGGGCCAGGGCCCCGAGCACTCCAGCGCCCGCCTCGAGCGCTTCCTCGACCTGGCCGCCGAGGACAACATGCAGGTCGCCTACCCGTCGACCCCGGCCCAGTATTTCCACCTGCTGCGCCGTCAGGCCATGCGGGCCAACCGCAAGCCGCTGATCGTGATGACCCCCAAGTCGCTGCTGCGGCTGCCCGCGGCCCGCTCGACCGCCGAGCAGCTGACCGGCGGCCAGTTCCACGAGGTGCTGCCCGACCCTGAGCGACCGTCGGCCGACCAGGTGACCCGGGTCCTGCTCTGCAGCGGCAAGGTCTTCTACGAGCTGGCCAAGCGGCGCAGCGGCCGCGGCGTCGCGCGGGTGGCGCTGCTGCGGGTGGAGCAGCTGTACCCGTTCCCGGCCCGGGCGCTGCGCAGCCAGCTCGATGCCTACCCGAACGCGCGGCAGCGCCTCTGGGTCCAGGAGGAGCCCGAGAACATGGGCGCCTGGCGCTACCTGCGCCTGAAGACCGAGCAGGAGCTTGGGGTGCGGCTGGAGCCGGTCTCCCGCGACGAGGGGGCGGCCCCGGCGGCCGGCAGCCCGACCCTGCACCAGCAGGAGCAGCAGGAGCTACTCGACCGCGCGTTCGCCGGGCTTTAAGGTAGGCGGCATCCTGATCCGCGACCAAGGAGGTGCCGCCATGAAGGTGCGGGACGTGGCGAGCAGCGCCGTGGTTGCGGTTGGCCCGGCCCAGTCGCTGCGGGAGGCGACCCAGCTGATGGCCAAGCACGGGGTGGGCTCTGCCGTGGTCCAGGACGCCGAGATGCTGGTCGGCATCCTGACCGAGCGCGACGTGCTGAACGCGGTCGCGGCCGCAAACGACCCCGAGTCGGTCAGCGTCGAGCAGATCATGACCGCCGACGTCGTCACCGTCGGCCCCGACTGGGATCTGGTCGAGGCGGCCGGCGTGATGGCCCGCCGTCGCATCCGGCACCTGGTGGTCTACGAGGGCGGCCAGCTGCTCGGGGTCCTCAGCGTCCGCGACGTGCTTCCCGCCCTGTTGCCGGAGTAGCCGGCGGCGCCGTGGCCAGCCGGGCCGGGCCAGCCGGGCGCGTGCTCGGCGACCTGGTGCTGGCCGATCACCACTGTCACAGCCTGCTCGCCACCTGGGCGCGCAGCGGCGGCGGCCAGTGGCCGGCCTGGCGTGGGAGCTTCACCACCGCCGCCAGGCCGGCCAGCCTGGCCAGGGACGTGCCCGGGCTGCTCGGCTACCGCCATTTCCTGGTCGCCCTCGCCGACCTGCTCGACCTGGCCCTGGAACCGGGCCGCCCTCCGCTCCCGGGGCGTTCCGGCGCCGGGTCCCCGGTCTCCTCCGGCGAGGAGCTGGAGCGGCTGGTGGTGGCCGGCCGGGACGAGCTGGCCGCGGCCGACCCGGCCGGGTACCTGCGGTTGCTGCTTGACCATGCCGGCACGGCCGCCCTGCTGGTCGACACCGGGTCCGGCGGCGACAAGGTCCTCAAGGTCCCGGAGCTGGAACGGGCCGCCGACCGGCCGGTGCACGAGATCGTCCGGCTGGAGTCGCTGGCCGAGGAGCTGCTCAAGCAGGGTGCCCCGACCGCTCGCTCGCTGGCCCGCTTCCTCGGCGGCTTCGAGGAGCGGGTGGGCACCGCCATGGAGCGCGGCGTGGTGGCGCTCAAGTCGATCGCCGCCCACCGGGGCGGGCTGTGGCTGTTCACCGAGTCCAGCCAGGCCGACCGCCGCCGTGCCTTCTCGAACCTGGACAAGACGGCCCAGGCGGCGAGGTTCGACGACCCGGTGCTGCTGCCGTTCCTGGTCAGGCGGGCGGCCGAGCTGGCCGCGACCCGCCAGGTGCCGCTCCAGTTCCACACCGGCCTCGGCGACCAGGACGTGTACCTCCCCCACGCCGACCCGGCCCTGCTCTGGCCGATGCTGCGCGACCCACGCACCGAGGACTGCCCGGTGGTGCTGCTCCACTGCTATCCCTACGTCGGCAGCGCCGCCTCTCTGGCCGGCACCTACCCGCAGGTGCACATGGACCTTTCGCTGGCCATCTCCCTGGCCGAGCCGGTCGCGGTCCAGATGGTGTCGGAGGCGCTCGGGCTGTGCCCCCCCGGCAAGCTGCTGGCCGGCTCCGGCGGCCACTCCTACCCGGAGTCGTACTGGTGGGGAGCGACCGTCTGGCGAAGAGCGCTGGCGCGGGTCCTACGGGCCGAGGTCGACGTGGGCGGCCTCGACGAGGCGGCCGCCCGGGACACGGCACGGCGCATCCTGGCCACCAACGCCACCCGCCTGTACCGGCTCTGACAGCAGCCAGCTATGACCGCGCGAACCGCAGCAGCAGCCAGCTGCCGCCGCGCCTGACCAGGGTGCAGCGGTAGACGTCTGCGGTTCCCTTGACCGCCCTGACCTGCCGGCCGGTCCCGGTCACCAGCCGGGCCGGCGAGCGGCCGAGCCGGGCGATCACCACCCAGCTGCCGTTGCCCGGCCGGTAGGCGTTGAACACCTTGACCGGCAGGCGCAGGCCGTCGAGGCGGCGCCCGGAGCGGCGGAGCCCCACGATCTCGGCCCGGTCCCTGGCCAGGCCGGGGGCCCCTGGCGCGTAGACCGACGCCAGCAGCCGTGGGTCGCGTTCGCGCAGGGCGATCTCGCGCAACAGCATCAGCTCCCTGAAGCGGGCGACGACCTTGTCCCTGACCAGCGCGGCGGGACCGGCGGAGGCGGCCGCCGGCGTCTCCGGCTCCGGGTCGGAGGCCGGGGCCTCCCCGGATGCTCTGGTCGCGACCACCCCGAGGGCGCCGGAGACGAACAGGCCGACCAGGACGACGGCGACGAAGGTCAAGCCGACGGCGCTTTCGGCACCCGCACGGCTCGACGACGGATCAGGATCGGTCTGCATGCCAGGGATTGACGCTCGCGGGGCTCCGGCATGCTACGACGCGGACAAACCCTTGACAATCGCTCGGCCGAGCCGATCAGGCCGAACCGGCGGGGTCGCCTATCCGGGAACGGTGCGGCCTGAGCGGTCCAGCGACGCCTCGGCCTGCCGGCCTTCGAGGCGCCGCTCCGCCGCCAGGCGGCCGAGCTCGACCTCGTCGTGGACGACGAACCGCATCGCCGCGGCGAGGCCCTTGTGACCGGCCTGTTCGGCGACCAGGCGGTGCATCTGCCGGGCGACCAGCCGGTAGCTGGGGTGGCCCTGGGGGGTGGAGCGCAGCTCGGCCAGGTGCAGCAGCTCGCGGGCGTTCATGGTCATGGCGAACCGGACCCGGTGGGCAAGGCCGACCGCGTAGGCGGCCTGAGCCGGGAAGCGGGGGCGCAGGGCCCGGTACAGCTCGGCGGACTCCCCCATGGCGCTCCGGAACCGCTCGGCCAGCCCGGCCTCGGCGAGGTCGGCGGGCAGGTCGTAGCCGAGGTCGGGGGTGAGCGGCTGCCAGACGATGGTGCACATCCGGTGCCGCTGGAGGTCGCGGAAGGCGCCGTAGTCGGCGACCACGTCGAAGGTGTAGACGGCCCGTTCGAATGCCCGGCCGGGGCGGTGGCGGCGGTTGCGCCGCCGCCCGACGTAGGCGGCCAGCAGCCGGGCCCGCTCGTCGGCCCCGAGCCTGGCCACCCGGGCGGCCACCTGCGCCTCGCCCACGCCGAGGTGCGGGTAGGCGATCGCGGTGAGCACCTTGTCCTCGCCGGCCGGGTCGAACTCGGTGAGCTGGACCGACGGTCCCGGCTGCTCGGCCGGGGGCGCCTGGCCGAGCACCGCCTCGACCACCTTGGCGGTCTCGTCGGCCGTCTCGGCCAGGTAGCGGGACCAGGCAACGCCCCGGTCCTCGCGGTCGACCCGGACCAGGAACGCCGGGACCACCTGACGCAGCTCCTCCAGCAGCAGGCCGGCGTAGACACGGGCCTCGGGGAGGGCGGTGGCGCGCAGGCGCAGCAGCAGCGCCTCGTAGGCCTGACCGGTGGCGAAGATGCCGAGGTTGGAGGTGGTGGCGGCGGGCAGCAGCCCGCGCAGCCCGTCCAGCGCCCTCGCCTTGACCGCCCGCCTCCAGGCGGCCTCGCTCGACCCCGGCTCGTGGGGGACGACCCGGGCCAGGTGGTCGGTCAGCGCCGGCAGCAGCTCGGCGTAGGTCGCGAACAACCCGTCCATCACCCGCCGGTAGGTGGGGCCGAGGTCGCTGGCGTCGACGTCCGGGTCCAGGTGGTAGCGCCAGCGGCCGCCCGGCCGGTCGCCGTAGGACACATACCGGGTGGACTGCTCCAGGTAGGCGGCCAGCCGGCCCCACTCCAGCAGCTTGGTGAGCAGGTTGGACGCCTGCTCGCAGGCCACGTGGGCGCCGCCCAGCTGCGCCACGGAGTCGTCTCCATATTCCTGGAACACGCGCTCGTACAACGCCTCGGCTCGCGCCACGCCGACCTGGCTCGCCGCATCGACCGGGGGGGCGACCAGCGCCCCCCCTGGCCCTCCCTGCTCCACCTGGTCGGCGAACTCGTCGAGGAACAGGCGGCGCAGGGTCTTGCCCGAGCGGGAGTAGCGGGCGAACAGGGCGCCCTTCACCGTCTCGGGCAGGTTGCGCAGCGCGAACACGGGCCGGTCGAGGTTGGTGAAGTAGGGGGCGAGGCGGGCCTGCTCGGCCTCGGTGAACTCCTCGACCCAGTAGGGGGTCATGCCAGCCCCAGCAGCGGCTCGAGGCCGACGGTCAGGCCGGCCCTGCCGGCCACCTCCCGCACGGCCAGCAGCACCCCTGGCATGAACGAGGACCGGTCGAGCGAGTCGTGGCGCAAGGTCAGGACCTCCCCCTGGCCGCCGAAGATGACCTCCTGGTGGGCGACCAGCCCGGGCAGGCGGACCGAGTGGACCCGCACCCCGCCGACCTCGCCGCCCCTGACCCCGGGCACCGACTCGCTGCCGGCGGGGACGCTGGTCGCCTCGCGGCGGGCGGCGGCGACCGCCCTGGCGGTGCGCAGCGCCGTGCCCGACGGGGCGTCGGCCTTGCCCTGATGATGCAGCTCGATGACCTCGGCGGCCGGGTAGAAGCGCCCGGCGACGGCGGCGAAGTGCATGGCCAGCACCGCCCCGAGGGCGAAGTTGGGCGCCCAGACGGCGTTGCCGTGATCGGCCTTGCCGGCCATCGCGGCCAGGTCGTCCATGACCTCGGGCGGCAGCCCGGTGGTCCCGGAGACGAGGTGGACCCCCGACGGCAGGAGCCCCGCGACGGCGGCGGCGGTCGCCTCGGGCCGGGAGAAGTCGACCACCACCTCGGCGTCGGCGGCCAGCAGGTCGGACAGGTGCTCGCCGACCGACAGCTCCTCGGGGGCGTCCGGCACCAGGTCGCGCAGCCGGAGGCCGACAGCGGTCTCGCGGGCGACCACCGCGGCCAGCTCCAGGTCGGGCGCCGCCAGCACCGCCTGGCAGGTCGCCCGCCCCATCCGCCCGGTCGCTCCCAGCACCCCGACCCGCACCGGCCGCCTCCTCCCGCTCGCCCTGCCGACCGGACGCAGGATAGCTCCTCCCCCCGATGACGACCCCTGCTTGCGGCCCGCCGGTTTGGCTAGGCTGTTGCCATGCTGGATCTGGTGGACAACGAGGCCGTTGTGCTGGCCGTGATCGGCGACCGCTACCGGCTGCCGGTCGAGCAGCTGGTGCCCGGCCAGGTCGCCGTGACCGAGACGCCCCATCCGAGCATGCCGGTCCGCGCCCTGACCCGCCGGGGCGGCGCCGTGGTCGGGGTCGTCCCCAGGTGGAGCCGGCTGCTCCGCGAGCACCTGCGCGGCCCCGCGAGCATCGTGCCCACCATGGAGGCGGTCGCCGCCGCCATCCCCGGGCACCTGTTCTCCGGGGTCGCCCGCACCGGGGTCGCCATCCCGCCGCCGTCCGCCGAGGTCGCCGTCGTCGATGCCACCGACCCCCGGCTGCCCGGCTGGGTGATCGGCCACTTCACCGGTGAAGCCTGGATCGTTCTCGGCGAGGACGGCGAGGTGCTGTCGACCGCGGTGCTCAAGCGCTACGACGACCGGCTCCGGGAGATCTCGGTCGGCACCTCCGAGGCGGCCCGCGGCCGGGGCCTGGCCAAGGCCGTCGTCGCCGCCGCCGCCCGGGCCGTGCTCGCCGACGGCCGGGCCGTCCTCTACAACCACGACCCCGACAACCAGGCCTCGGCCCGGGTCGCCGAGTCGGTCGGCCTGTATGAGCTCGGCCGCTATCACGCGGTCGTCGCCGACCGCCACCTGACGGCCGTCCAGCCGGAGGGGTCAACCTCGACTTGAGGGTCACTCCTGCCCGGTGGGACCGGGCCGGTCGTACAGTGGGGCGATGGGGGCGCGGCGGACCAACCTTGGACTGCTGGTCGTGCTGGTGGTGACGCTGGTCAGCGGTGGGCTGGCGTTTGCCGCCGGGACCGGGTGGGCGCGGCCGGTGGTGGTCGGGCATGGGCTGGCCGGGTTGGCGGTGCTGGTGCTGGCGCCATGGAAGTCGGCGATCGTGCGGCGGGGGCTGGCCAGGCGGAGCGGCCCCGGCCGCTGGGTCTCGGTGGCGTTCGGGGTCATGGTGCTGCTCGCGGTGGCGGCCGGACTGGCCCACGCGACCGGCCTGCTGATCACGGTCGGGCCGGTCAGCGCCATGCAGGCCCATGTCGGCGCGGCCCTGGTCGCGGTGCCCCTGCTGGCCTGGCACGCCGGTGCCCGCCGGGTCCGTGCGCGGCGCACCGACCTGTCCCGGCGGGCCCTGCTCCGGGCCGGGGCGGTGGCCGGCGGCGCCGGGCTGCTGCTGCTGGCCGTGGAGGGCGCCACCCGGCTGGCCGGCCTGCCAGGCGCCCGCCGCCGCTTCACCGGCTCCCTCCCGGTGGCCGGGTCGCTCCCGGCGGGCGGAGCCCAGGGGGTGGACCCGGGACAGATCCCGGTGACGCAGTGGCTGGACGACCGGGTGCCGGTGCTCGACCCGGACCGATGGCGGCTGCGGGTCCGGGTCGGGGGCGCGACCCGGGACTGGACCTACCAGGAGCTGGCCGGCTTCGGCGACCGGGTCGAGGCGGTCCTGGACTGCACCGGCGGGTGGTACGCGCCGGCCTGGTGGGAGGGGGTCAGGCTGGACCGGCTGCTCCCCGCCGGCGCCACCGGCGGCAGCGTGGTCGTCGTATCCCGGACCGGCTACCGGCGACGCCTGCCGCTGGCCGACGCCGGCGGCCTGCTGCTCGCCACCCGCCTGCAGGGCCACCCGCTCAGCGCCGGCCACGGCTTCCCGGCCCGCCTGGTCGCTCCTGGCCGGCGTGGCTTCTGGTGGGTGAAGTGGGTCACCTCGATCGAGGTCGACGCCGGCCCCTGGTGGCGGCAGCCGCCGTTCCCGCTCACCTGACCGGTGCAGGATGACGGGGCAAGGGTGCCCCGCTCGGTGCAGACCACCAGCGCCTTGGTGGCGACGCCGCCTGGTCCATGGCGAGCAGCCGGAAGGCCGGGCAGGCCCAGTCGATCAGCGCTCCACGGTTGCGTTGCCGGCGCGCCGCGGGGCCTGCTCGCCGGGGACCGCGGTCCAGTCCTCGACCACCGCGTCCACCGGCGCGTCCCCACCGTCCGGCGGGGGGCCGGACGCCAGCCCGCCCTCGGCCAGGTCGAGCGCCCGGGCGGCGGTCTCGGCCACCTGGAACAGCCGCCCCTCGCCGAGCGGGGAGAAGCCCTGCTCGACCATGGCCTGGACCATGGCCAGGAACGGGTCCCAGTAGCCGGCAACGTTGACCAGCACCACCGGACGGTCGTGCAGGCGGAGCTGGCGCAGGGTGAGCACCTCGAGCAGCTCCTCCAGGGTGCCGAACCCGCCGGGCAGGGCGACGAAGGCGTCGGCGCGGGCGTCCATCTCCGCCTTGCGCTCGCGCAGCGTCTCAGTGACCAGCAGCTGGTCGGCCGGGCCGTAGGCCAGCTCCCGGTCGACCAGCGTCTGGGGGATGACCCCGACGACGGTCCCGCCGTGCCGGTGGACCGAGCGGGCGACCTCGCCCATCAGGCCGATGTTGCCGCCGCCGTAGACCAGCCGGTGACCGCGCCCGGCCAGCTCGCGGCCGAGCTCGCGGGCCGCCCGCCGGTAGACCTCGGGCAACCCGTCCGCCGACGCGCAGAAGACGCACACCGAGCGACCGACGACCCTGTCGGTCGCAGTCGATTGGTCGTCCGCTTGCGGACCCGATGCCCGCCCACTGTCGTCCGCCGCAGGCGGACCGGATGCCGTGCTCAACTGGCGTACTGCTCGAAGCCGTCGTCGTCGAACGGGCCGATCAGGGCCAGGGCGCGCGGGCCGGTGCCGAGCACCTCCTTGGCCACGGCGCGCACGTCGGCGTCGGTCACCGCGTCGACGCGCCGGATCACCTCGTCGAGCGAGAGGATCTCGCCGAAGGTCAGCTCCGACTTGCCCAGGCGGGTCATGCGCCCGGAGGTGTCCTCCATGCCGAGCACCAGCGACCCCTCCAGGTGGCCCTTGCCCCGCACCAGCTCGGCCTCGGTCAGCCCGTCGGCCACCACCCGTTCCAGCTCGTCACGAACGATCGCCAGCACGTCGTGGATGCGCTTGGGCGCGGCCCCGGCGTAGACCGAGAACGAGCCCGTCTCCGAGTACTGGGCGGCGTAGGAGTAGATCGAGTAGACGAGCCCGCGCTTCTCGCGCACCTCCTGGAACAGCCGCGAGCTGACCCCGCCGCCGAAGGCGACGTTGAGCACGCCCAGGGCGAACCGGCGCGGGTCGGCGCGGGACAGCCCGCGGCCGCCCAGCACCACGTGCGCCTGCTCGGTCGGCTTGCGGCGGACCGCGACCCCGCCATGGACGCGCGGCTCGCGCCGGCCCTCGCGCGGCCCGATCGGCTCGCCCTGCTGGGCCTCGCCGAATGCCTCGGCGACCAGCTCGACCACCTGCTGGTGGTCGAGGCTCCCGGCCGCCGCCACCACCAGGTTGCCCGGCACGTAATGACGCCGCCAGTAGCGGGCGATCGCGTCCCGCGGCATGGCCGTGATCGAGTCGACCGTGCCCAGCACCGGCCGGCCGAGCGGGTGGCCGCCGAACAGGGCCTCGGCGAACAGGTCGTGCACGACGTCGTCGGGGGCGTCGTTGTGCATGCCGATCTCTTCGAGGATGACGGTCCGCTCCGCGTCGACGTCGGCGCCGGTCAGCTTGGAGGCGCGCAGCATGTCGACCAGGACGTCGACTGCGAGCGGCAGGTCGCGATCCAGCGTCCTGGCGTAGAAGCAGGTGTATTCCTTGGAGGTGAAGGCGTTGGTCTCGCCGCCGACCGCGTCCATCGCCTCGGCGATGTCGCGGGCCGAGCGCCGCCTGGTCCCCTTGAACAGCAGGTGCTCCAGATAGTGGGAGGCGCCGGCCAGGCGTGGGGTCTCGTCACGGGACCCCACGCCGGCCCAGATCCCAAGGGTGACCGAGCGCACGGCGGCCATGCGCTCGGTCAGGATCCGCAGTCCCCCCGGCAGCTCGGTGCGCTCGAACCCGGCCTCGGGCTCCCCGAGGCGAGCCGTGCGCTCCGCGAGGCGACTCCTGGCCGCCACCGGGTCAGCCTTCCTCGCCGTCGCCGTCGGCCGGAGCTGCCGGAGCCGAGACGGGGGTGGCCGCCTCGTCCTCCTCGGCCAGCTTCAGCGAGATGCGGTTCTGGCGGTCGACCTCCATCACCTCGACCAGCAGCTTGTCGCCGACGTTGACGACGTCCTCGACCGCCCGCACCCGCTGGCCCTTCTTGCCAAGCCGGGAGATGTGCAGCAGGCCGTCCTTGCCGGGGGTGAGCGAGATGAAGGCCCCGAAGGTGGTGGTCTTGACCACCGTGCCCAGGTAGCGCTCGCCGACCTGGGGCATGACCGGGTTCATCTGCTCGCGGATCATCTTGAGGGCGACGTCCAGCTGCTCGCCGTCGGTGGCGCCGATGTAGACCCGGCCGTCGTCCTCGATCGAGATCTCGGCGCCAGAGGTGGCCTGGATCTCGTTGATCCGCTTGCCCTTGGGCCCGATCAGCTCGCCGATCTTGGCCACCGGGATCTGCTCGACGTGGACCCTCGGGGCGAGCCGGTTCAGCTCCTCGCGTGGCCGCTCGATGGCCGCCTGGATGACGTCCAGGATGACCATGCGGGCGTCGCGGGCCTGGGTCAGGGCGCCGATCAGCACCTCGCTGGGGATGCCGGTGAGCTTGGTGTCCAGCTGCAGCGCGGTGACGAACTCGCGCGTGCCGGCGACCTTGAAGTCCATGTCACCGAAGGCGTCCTCGGCACCGAGGATGTCGGTCAGGGTGACGAACTCGCCGCCCTCGCTGATCAGGCCCATGGCGATGCCACCGACCGGGGCCTTGATCGGCACGCCCGCGTCCATCAGCGACAGGGTCGAGGCGCAGACCGAGGCCATCGAGGTGGAGCCGTTGGAGCTCAGCACCTCGGAGACCAGCCGCAGCGCGTAGGGGAACTCCTCCTTGTCGGGGATCACCGGCAGCAGGGCCCGCTCGGCGAGCGCCCCGTGGCCGATCTCGCGCCGCTTGGGGCCGCGCATGAAGCCGACCTCGCCGGTGGAGAACGGCGGGAAGTTGTAGTGATGCATGTAGCGCTTGCGGTCCTCGGGGTCGAGGGTGTCGACGATCTGCTCCATGCGGACCATGCCGAGCGTTGTCACGTTCAGCACCTGGGTCTCGCCGCGCTGGAACAGCCCGGAGCCGTGGGCCCGTGGCAGGATCCCGACCTCGGCCTCCAACGGCCGGATGTCGCGCGGCCCGCGGCCGTCGATCCGCTTGGCCTCCTTGACGACCCGCTGGCGGACCAGCTCCTTGGTGAGGCTGCGGAAGGCGGCCCCTGCCTCCTTCTCGCGACCGGCCAGCGCCTCGCCGAGCTGGTCGGTGGCGGCCTGGACGGCCTCGGTCTTGAGCTCGTCCAGGCGGACCTCACGCTGCGCCTTGTCGGCGATGGTGATGGCCTCGCGCACCTGGGTCTCGACCGTGGCCCGGACGGCGCCGGCCACGTCCTCGCCGTACTCGGCGAACAGCGGGTACTCCTTCGGCTGCGCCCCGGCCTGCCGGACCAGCTCGACCTGGAGCTGGCAGGCGGTCGCGATGTGCGACTTGGCCAGCTCGAGGGCGAGCCCGAGCGCCTCCTCGGTTGGCTTGGGGGCGCCGGTCTCCTCCATCAGCCGGACGGCATGCTCGGTGGCTTCGGCCTCGACCATGAGGATGTCGACCCCGCCGCCCTCGTTCTGGCGGCCGGCCACGACCATGTCGAAGGTGCATTCCGCCAGCTCGGAGTGGGTCGGGTTGACGATCCAGTCGCCTTCCCTGCGGCCGAGCCGCACCGCCCCGACGGGGCCCGAGAAGGGGATGCCGGCCAGCTGCACGGCCGCCGAGGCGCCGTTGATGGCCAGCACGTCCGAGAGGTTCTCCATGTCGGTCGACAGGATGGTGGCGACCACGTGGATCTCGTTGCGCAGGCCCTTGGGGAACGACGGGCGCAGCGGCCGGTCGACCAGCCTGGCGGTGAGGATGGCCGTCTCCGACGGCCGGCCCTCACGGCGGAAGAAGCCGCCGGGGATCTTGCCGGCGGCGTACATGCGCTCCTCGACGTCGACGGTGAGCGGCATGAAGTCGAGCTGTTCCTTGGGATGCTTGCCGGCCGTTGCGGTGACCAGCAGCTGGGTCTCGCCCAGCCCGATGACGGCGGCGCCGCCCGCCAGCTTGGCCAGCTTGCCGGTCTCCAGATAGAGATCGCGACCGCCGACGGCACCTTGCACACGATGTACTGCCATGTAGCTGTTGCTCCTTGTTCCTCCCGCCCTGGCATGCCAGGGCGAACCGTGCCCCGGCCGCGGTTGCGGTCGGAGCCGGCCTGCTCGGGCGGAGCCAGGGGACGAGGTGCCAGTTCTCAGTCGAAAGGCCTGGATGCCTGGAGGCGCTCCAGGGCTCACCACTGACAACTGACACGGCCGCTGCACCGGTCTGCCCGGGTCAGGCATTGATCAGCGCGCCAGGAGCATCACCGTCCTCCGCACGCCGTGCCGTCCATGGTCGGTCAGCGGCGCAGACCGAGGCGCTCGATGAGCGCCCGGTAGCGGGCGACGTCGTTGCTCTGGAGGTACCGGAGCAGCCGCCGGCGGCGGCCGACCATCTGCAGCAGGCCACGGCGCGAGTGGTGGTCGTGCTTGTGGACCTTGAGGTGCTCGGTGAGCCCGTTGATGCGCGTGGTGAGCAGGGCCACCTGGACCTCGGGCGAACCGGTGTCGCCTTCCTTGGTCGCGTACTGCGTGATGATCTTGGTCTTGTCGTCCTTGACCAGCATGCTGCTACCTCTCCATGAACGGTGCGGATTCTGCCCGGGGGCCCCGACTGGCGCGGTGTGAAGGCGCGGCCAGGGGTCCCGCGTCCCGGACGGTCGCCGGGCCATGAGGCCCAGCCACCCGCGCCAGGGTAGCACGGGCGGGTGGCCGGGCGCCGGAACCCCCTGCTCAGGACGGCAGCGCGCGGCCAAGCTGCGCAAGCGCGGCCAAGCTGCGCAAGCACGGCCGCCTCGGCCTGGTGGACGTCGCTGACCCGAGGACAACCATCCCCTTTCGCCTCCGCGGACCGCGTGGGGCTCGGTCAGGGGGCCGGGCGTGAGAACCCGCCGGGTTGGTAGATGCCACCCGGGGAGGACGAGAGCAGCCGGCGGGCCTGGTCGATGTCCCGGTGCATCTGGGCGATCAGCTGGTCGACGCCGGCGAAGACGGCCTGGCCGCGGAGCCGGTGCAGGAAGCCGACCGAGACACGGCGGCCGTACAGGTCGCCGTCGAAGTCGAGCACGTGCGCCTCGACCCGCCGCTCGGTGCCGAACTGGGGGTTGGTGCCAACGCTGACCGCCGCCGGTCGGGGCACCCCGTCGGGTCGTTCCGTCAGCTGGCCGGCGTAGACACCGTCCGCGGGCAGGGCGATGCCGGCGGGCACGGCCAGGTTGGCGGTGGGCACGCCGAGCACCGGACCGCCGCGCCGGTCGCCGACGACGACCACCCCGTCGACGACGTAGGGCCGGCCGAGGAAGCTGGCCGCGGCGGCGACGTCGCCGCCGGCCAGCTCGACCCGGACCCGGGTCGAGGACAGCACCTGGTCGCCGTCGGCGCGCAGGGGCACGGCGACGACCTCGACCTCCCGGCGCCGGCCCAGCTCGGCCAGCAGGGCCTGGTCGCCGGCCGCCTTGTGTCCGAAACGGAAGTTCTCGCCGACCACGATCGCGCGCGCCTGCAGGCAGTCGAACAGCACCTCGTCGGCGAACGCCTCGGCGCCGACCTCCGACAGCTCCCGGGTGAACTCCAGCACCAGCACGACCTCCATGCCGGCGTCGCCCAGCAGCTCGACCTTGCGGTCCAGGTTGGTGAGCAGCGGCGGCTCGGCGCCGGGACGGAGGACCGCGAGCGGGTGGCGGTCGAAGGTGACCGCCGCCGCGGGCAGCCCCCTGGCCGCCGCCTCGGCGGCGACCCGGTCCAGCAGCGCCCGGTGCCCCCGGTGGACCCCGTCGAACATCCCCACCGTGACCACCGTCGGCCCCAGGTCGGCCGGCACCATGGCGGCTCCGTCGAACCGCCTCATGCCAGGACCACCCTGGGGCGGGCGCGGCCGGCGCCGTCCTGGATGACGGCGACCAGGCGGCCGTCGGGGCCGATGGCCGCGACCGGGTCGCCGCGGCCGGTCGGGCCCAGCGTCTGGCCGTTGGCGAGGGCGGCCGCCTCGGCGGGGGTCAGCGACCGCACCGGGGTCGAGGCCATCGCCGCCGCCGGGTCGAGCACCGCCGTCTCCAGCCTCCCCGACCCGGTCAGCTCCTCCAGCTCGGCCAGGGTGCGGGCGTCCGGCTCGGTGAAGCTGCCGACGGCCGTACGGCGCAGGGAGGCCAGGTGGGCAAGGGTGCCGAGGTCGCGGCCGAGGTCGGCGGCCAGGGAGCGGACGTAGGTGCCGCCCGAGCAGGTGACGGCGATGGTGGCCCGGGGCCGTTGGCCGGCGGCGAAGTCGACCAGTACCAGCTCGTGGATGACGATCGGGCGGGGGGCGCGCTCGACCGACTCGCCCCGGCGGGCCTTGGCGTACAGGCGCTCGCCGGCCACCTTGACCGCCGAGACCATCGGCGGGACCTGCTGCTGGGGACCGACGTGGCCGGCGATGGCGGCCCGCACGCCGGCCTCGGCGAGGCCGGCGGCGTCGGCGATGGCGGTGACCGAGCCGGCGGCGTCAAGGGTGTCGGTCTCGGCCCCGAAGGCGACCGTCGCCAGGTAGCGCTTGGGCTCCATGGGCAGGAACGGCAGCAGCCGGGTGGCCCGGCCGAGGGCGAGCACCAGCACCCCGGTGGCCGGTGGGTCGAGGGTGCCGCCGTGCCCGACCCGGCGCTGGCCGGCCAGGCGGCGCACCCGTGCGACCACGTCGTGGGAGGTCATCCCGGCCGGCTTGTCGCAGACGAGCACCCCGTCCACCGCTCGGCCGCCTCCTACCTGGCCAGCGACCCGGCGCGCTGCCCGGACAGCTCCTGGACCAGGGCGGCCACGACCGCTTCGGCGTCGAGCTCGGTCGAGTAGCCGGCCGCGTACTTGTGGCCGCCACCGCCGAAGCTGGTGGCCAGCCGGCCAACGTCGGTGGCGCCCTTGGAGCGCAGGGAGACCTTGTAGCCGCCCTCCGGCTGCTCCTTGAGCACGGCGGCCACGTCGCTGGCGCCGTCGGTGCGGACCAGGTCGATCAGGCCCTCGGTCTCGTCCATGTCGACCCCGTGGGCGGCCAGGTCGGCCAGGCCGACCTTGGTCCAGACCAGCGACGCCTCAGGGACCTGGGCGACCCGGCCGAGCGCGGAGGCGGCCAGCCGCAGGTAGCCGATGTCGTTGGTCTCGAACACGGCCTTGGCGACCTCGTACTGCTTGACCCCGGCCTGGAGCAGCTCGGCGGCCAGGCGGTGGGTCTCGGGGGTGGTGGTCTGGTACTGGAAGCGACCGGTGTCGGTGACCAGTCCGGTATAGAGCGCGGTGGCGATCTCCTGGTCCATTGGCAGGTCGAGCCGGCGGAGCAGCTCACGGCAGAGCACGGCGCTGGCCGGCGACTCCGGGTCGATCAGGTTGACGTCGCCGAATCGGGTGTTGGAGGCGTGGTGGTCGATGACCAGCGTGCGGGCGGCGCCCTGGAAGGCGTCGGTCAGGCTGCCGAGGCGGTCCAGCGACCCGGCGTCGAAGCAGACGAACAGGTCGGCCGACCGCGGCACCTGGTCGGGTGGGACGAGCCGGTCCAGGCCGGCCAGGAAGCGGTAGTGCCGGGCCACGACGAACGGCTCCGAGAAGCTCACCACCGAGTCGCGGCCGGCGTTGGCCAGGGCCCGGTGGAGGGCCAGCGCCGAGCCGAGGGCGTCGCCGTCGGGATGGATGTGGCAGGAGATCACCGTCACCTCGGCCTCGGCGATCGCGTCGACGGCCGCCTGCCAGTCCTGCTCCGAGATGCTCACGCGCCTGACCCCTCCTGGTCCGGCCCGGCCGGCGGGGTCGCGCCCAGCTCGGCCAGCAGCCGGTCGATCCGCGCACCCTGGCCGGGCACGGTGTCGGGAACGAATTCTAGCGTCGGGGCGTGGCGCAGCCGCAGCTGCCGGGCCACGATGGTCCGCGCCTTGGTGGTCGACTCGGCCAGCCAGGCCTCGGCTGCCGCCCTGGCCCGCTGGTCGCCGAGCACGGTGAAGAACACGCTGGCGTGGTGCAGGTCGCCGGTGACCCGCACGTCGGTGACGGTCACCAGCGGGCCAGCCTGGTCGGCCAGCTCGGCCTCGAGCCATTCGCCGACCAGCCGCCTGATCGTCTCGGCCAGGCGCCGGGCTCGCGGGTAGCTTGGCTTTGCCATCTGATCTCAGTCCTCGGGTCCGTACAGGGTCACGTCGCTGGCCAGCAGCTCGACACCGGGCGTCCGCTCGGCCTCGCGCTCGGCCGCCACCAGCACCCGGCGGGCGTGGAAGCCCTCGCTGGCAACGGTTGCCACCGCCAGGGTGGCCCGCTGCCGCAGGTCCTGGTGGTCGACCTCGGCCACCGCGCAGTTGAGCTTGCGCAGCGCGGCGGCCAGGCCCTTGACGACCGAGCGCTTGTCCTTCAGCGAGGAGGCGTCCGGCAATCGGAGATCCAGACGGAGCAGGGCGACGAACATCGCCTCATCGAGGGATCTCGACCATTTCGTAGACCTCGATCTGGTCGCCTTCCTTGACGTCCTGGAAGTTGTCCAGGCCGATGCCGCACTCGTACCCGGCAGCGACCGTGCGTGCGTCCTCCTTGAAGCGGCGCAGGGAACCGATCCGCCCGTCGTAGACGACGACCCCGTCGCGGACCAGACGGGCCTTGGCCCCGCGGGCAACCTCGCCGGAGGTGACGTAGGACCCGGCGACCAGGCCGACCCGTGGCACCCGGAACGTCTGCCTGACCTCGGCCGTGCCGAGCGCGCGCTCCTCGTACTCGGGGGCGAGCATGCCCTTGAGGGCCTTCTCGATGTCCTCCACCACCTGGTAGATGACCGAGTACAGGCGGATGTCCACGCCCTCGCGGTTGGCGAGCTCGCGGGCGGCCGGGGTGGGCCGGACCGAGAAGCCGATGATGATCGCGCCGGCCACGGCGGCCAGGCTCACGTCGTCCTCGGTGATCGCGCCGGCCGCCTTGTGGAGCACGCGCAGCCGGACCTCTGGGATCTCGATCCGTCCGAGGGCGTCGTCGATGGCCTCGACCGAGCCCATCACGTCGGCCTTGATGATCAGCGGCAGCTCCTGGAGCTGGCCCTCGCGGATCCTGGCGAACAGGTCCTCGAGGCGCGGCGCCCGGCTGGTCGCGATGGCCGCCTGACGCTGGCGGGCCTCCCTGGTCTGAGAGATCCCGCGGGCGATTCGCTCGTCGGTGACCGCCCTGACCTCGTCGCCGGCGCTCGGCGGGGCCGAGAGGCCGATGACCACGACCGGCTGGGCCGGGACGGCGGCGGTGACCTCCTTGCCGTTCTCGTCGAACATGGCCCGCACGCGCCCGAAGGCGGTGCCGGCGGCCACCGCGTCACCCACGTGCAGGGTGCCCCGGCGGACCAGGATGGTGGCCACCGGGCCGCGGCCCTTGTCCAGGTGGGCCTCGATGACCGATCCCTGGGCGCGCCGGTCCGGGTTGGCCTTGAGGTTCAGCTCCACGTCGGCGACCAGCAGGATGGTCTCGACCAGCGTGTCAAGGTTCTGCTGGGTCTTTGCCGAGACGTCGACGAACTGGGTCTTGCCGCCGTATTCCTCGGCGACCAGGTCGTACTCGGTCAGCTGCTGGCGGACCCTTGCCGGGTTCGCCTCCGGCTTGTCGACCTTGTTGACCGCCACCACGATCGGCACCCCGGCCGCCTTGGCGTGGTTGATCGCCTCGACGGTCTGGGGCATGACGCCGTCGTCGGCGGCGACCACCAGCACGGCGACGTCGGTGATGGCGGCGCCCCTGGCCCGCATGGCGGTGAACGCCTCGTGGCCCGGGGTGTCGATGAAGGTCACCACGCGGCCGTCCTGGCCGGCTCTGACCTGGTAGGCGCCGATGTGCTGGGTGATGCCGCCGGCCTCGGTGGCGACGACGTCGGCGTTGCGGATGGCGTCCAGCAGCTTGGTCTTGCCGTGGTCGACGTGGCCCATGACGGTCACGACCGGCGGCCGGGGACGGAGGTCCTCGTCGCGGTCGGCCTCGGTGTCCTCCCAGCCCTCGATCTCCTGGAGGGCGTCGGCCTCGCTCGGGTCGACGACCTCGATCCGGGCCCCGATCTCCTCGGCGAGCAGGGCGACCGCCTCGTCGGACATCGACTGGGTGGCGGTCAGCATCTCGCCCATCTGCATGAGCACGCGGATCAGATCGCCGGCGGGCTGGCCGAGCCGGTCGGCCAGGTCCTGCACGGTGACCCCGCGGGGCACCCGGACCAGGCCCTCGACCGAGATGTCGGGGTTGGCCTCGATGGTCGGCGCCCCCATGGCCTCGAACTCTTCACGCCGACGGCCGCCGCGACGCTTCTTGGGACGCCCACGACCGCCGAAGCGGTTGCCGCCCGGACGGCCGAGACCGCCGCCGGGACCGCCGGGACGGCCACCGAACCCGGGACGGCCACCGCCACCGGGACCCCCGGGGCGACCGCCGGCGCCCGGACCGCCGGGGCGACCCCCACCGGCACCGGGCGCGCCAGGACGACCACCGACACCAGGACGACCGGCGCCACCCGGGCCACCCGGGCGAGCACCGTAGCCTCCTGGGCGCCCACCGCCGCCGGGACTGCCGGGACTGCCGGGACGGCCCTGGCCGGGCGGGCCACCGCGCATGCCTGGCTGGCCGGGACCACCGGGCCGCTGGCCCATGCCGGGACGGCCGGCGCCGGGCGGGCCCTGCCGTGGGCCCATGCCAGGACGGCCGGCGCCCGGCGGGACCGGGCGGCCGCCGGATCCGCCCGGACGGGCACCTGGCGGCAGTGGGCGGCCGCCGGATCCGCCGGGACGAGCCCCGGGCGGGAGCGGCCGCACGCCAGGCGGCAGCGGACGCGCACCCGGAGGAAGGGGACGAGCACCCGGGGGCAGGGGACGCACACCGGGCGGCAGGGGATGACCCGGCTGACCCGGCCTGGCACCGGGCGGCAACGGCCGAACGCCAGGCGGCAGCGGACGCGCGCCCGGAGGAAGGGGACGAGCACCCGGGGGCAGGGGACGGCCCGGCTGCCCGGGACGGCGGGGCTGGCCGGTCTGCCCCGCACGCTGCTGACCCGGCTGGCCGGGACGGGGCTGGCCGGTGGCCGGCTGACCCGGACGCGCCTGGCCCGGCTGGCCGGTGGCCGGCTGACCCGATCGGGCCTGACCGGGCTGGCCGGGGCCCGACTGGCCCGGCGACCCTGGCTGGCCGGTCCTGCCCTGGGCGGACTGGCCGGCGCGGCCCTGCGCGGGAAGTGCCTCGCCCTGGTCCTGCCGGGGCTGGCCGGCCCGTGCCTGGCGGCCGCCGCCGACCGACGAGCGCAGCTTGTCGGCCACGTCCGGCGACACCGTCGAGGAGTGGCTCTTGGCCTCCACCCCCATGGAGGACAGCTTGGCGAGCAGGTCCTTGGAAGGGACCCCAAGCTCTTTGGCGATTTCATATACCCGCGGGTTGCTCAACCAGATCTCACTTCCTCGTCATCACTCGAGCGGGGCGCCGGCTGGTCCGCCGGCCCGCTCCACAATTCGGTTCGCAGGGCCTCGACGGCGGCGTTGGCGGCCACCGCGTCGGACACCTTCAGGGCTCGTTGGATGCTGCGCCGCCTGACCGCCGAGTCCAGGCAGGCAGGCCGCCCACAGAGGTAGGCGCCCCGGCCCGCCGCCTTGCCGGTCGGGTCGAAGGCCACCGTCCCGGTGGGCGAACGGACGATCCGGTGGAGGGCCCGCTTCGCGGTCGTCACGCGACACACCACACACGTCCGCCGAGGCGTCGTCTCACCCTCTGCAACAACACGTGCCGACCGTTTGCGCATTCCCACCTCCTCCGCCGTCTCCATCGCGTTCACCGTCAACGCCTCGGGCCTTGGCCCGCCTGCTCGGCCGCCTGGCTCTCGCTCACGATGTCGATCCGCCAGCCGGTCAGCCTAGCGGCCAACCGGGCATTCTGGCCCTCCTTGCCGATCGCAAGCGACAGCTGGTAGTCGGGCACCACCACGTGGGCGGTGCGCTCCGGCTCGTCGATCTGCACGCTCTTGACCTTGGCCGGTGACAGGGCCTCGGCGACGAACTGGGCCGGGTCGTCGGACCACAGCACGATGTCGATCTTCTCACCACGCAGCTCGTTGACCACCATCCGCACCCGCGACCCGCGGGCGCCGACGCAGGCCCCCTTCGGGTCGACGCCGGGCTCGTGGCTGCGCACGGCGATCTTGGTCCTGTGCCCCGGCTCACGGGCGACGTTGGTGATCTCGACGATCCCCTCGGCGATCTCGGGCACCTCGAGCTCGAACAGTCGCTTGATCAGGTTAGGGTGGGTCCGCGACACCACCACCCGCAGGCCCCTTGCCGACCGGACGACATCGGTCACGTAGACCTTCAGCCGGTCGTTGTGCTGGTAGTGCTCACTCGGCACCTGCTCGGAGTGCGGCAGGTCGGCCTCGATCTTGCCGAGGTCGACCGAGATGTGGCGTAGGTCACGCTGCTGCACGATGCCGGTGACGATGTCGCCGACCCGGCCCTCGTACTCGCCGAAGGTCACGTCGCGCTCTGCCTCGCGCAGGCGCTGCATGATCACCTGCTTGGCGGTGACCGCGGCGATCCTGCCGAAGTCGGAGGGAGTGTCCTCCCACTCGCGGAGGACCCGCTCCTCGTCGTCGAGCTCCTGGGCGAACACGGTCACGTCGCCGCTGTCGCGGTCGACCACGACCCGTGCCCCCTCGGGAGCGTTCGGCTGGCGCTTGTAGGCGGCGGCGAGGGCACTCTCGAGCGCACTGATGACCGTCTCGAGCGCGATGCCCTTCTCGCGCTCGAGGAAGCGCAGCTCATCAATCGGGATCTTCACGTCGCCGTCCTCTCGTTGCCGGCAGTCCTCAGGGGGTTGCGGAGCGTCACCACGGCAACACCACCTTCCCCTGGACCACGTCGGACAGCGGCACCCTGACCTGGCTGCCGTCCACGTCGAGGACGACCGCCTCGTCGTCGGCGGCCACCACGACGCCCTGGACGGTCGACGGTTCGCCGTCACCGGTAGCCGGCAACCCGACCCGGTCGATGCTGACCTGGTGCCCGCGCTGGCGCCGGAAGTCCCGACGCGTGTGGAGCGGTCGCCCGAGACCGGGCGTGCTCACCTCGAGGGTGTAGCTGCCGGCCACGGGGTCGACCTGGTCGAGGACCCGAGAGAGCTCCTTGGAGACCTGCTCGACGATGTCGGCCTCGACCGGCTCCTCGGCGTCGAGGATGACGCTGAGCACCCGCCCGCGACCCTGACCACGAAGAACGACCTCGAGCACCTCGACCCCATGGCCGGTTGCCACCCGGTCGGCCAGATTTTGGACATGCGGAGGTAGCGCCGTCACGCTCACTGACCTCCCTCACATGTCGCGCGTTGCTGCTCGCCCTCTCGGTAGCGGCACCATTCCAGCTCGTCGCCGCGCCGTCGGCCCCCTGACAACACAGAAGTGGGCGCAATGCCCACTTCGCTCCTCACCGGGGCCTGGCCTGGTAACAGCCGGACGGCCATACGTCAACAGGCTGCAAGATAGCACTAGAGCCCGCCAATCGGCAACCTGTTTGGGCGTCCTGGCCTGCGGATTTACCCCGCTCGACCCAGCCGCCGGTAGCGCGCCTGGGCGCTGGCCCCCGCCGTCCGCGCGGGGGCAGGCGCATTCAGGGCGGCCGCCGGATCGAGGCCGCCCTGATCCCAAGGCCCGTCCAGTCAGCAACCAGCACCTCGGCGACCCGCCGCGCCTGTTCCCGGGCCGCCGCGCCCACGTCGGCGAAGGCGGGCGCCGACCGAGACCCACCGGCGGGATCGACGGCAGCCGCCGGCGGGAACCCATCGGCCACCAAGGCCGGCGCCGACCGAGATCCATCGGCGGGGTCGACGGCAGCCGCCGGCGGGAACGCCCCGGCCACCAAGGCGGTCGCCCGCGCGGACGCGCGGGTCGGGGCGGGCCACAGCACGGACGCCCAGGCTGGGGCGGGGGTGGGCGCTGGAACGTGGGGTCGTGATCGGGCCGGCCAGGGGATGGCGACGATGGGCAGGCCCCGGTCGGCAAGGGTGTGCGCCATCCACCGGCTCGCCGGAGAAGGACTCGGCTCGACGACGAGTACAACCTGGTCTGCGGCGACGAAGGCCGCTCTGGCGCCCGGATCACGGAGGCCGGGACCACAGTCGAGCACCACCGTGGCCCCGTGCTTCGCCAGGCCTCGACCGAGCCGTATCCAGCCACCCTGGGTGAGCGGTGGCCCCCGATCCCGGCTGGGCCGGGTCGCCAAGATGGCCAGCCGGGACCCGCTCCAGGCCAGGCAGGCGAACAACTCCTCTCTGGTCAGCGCGGGGTGGTCGATCAGCGCCAGGAGATCGCGGGCATCCACGCCATCCCCAGGGAGGAGCCGCTCGCTCAGCGAACCCGCACCCGGATGGGCGTCGACGACCACCGTCAGACCTCCCGGACCGGCGGCGAGCGTCCCGGAGACCAGCGCCGCCACCGTCGTTCGGCCCATCCCGGCGGCCGCCGAGAGCACACCGATAACGGCGCATGGTCGCAGCCGCGAAGGGGGGATGGTCGGCGGGCTTCCGTCGGCCAGGACGAGCACAGCGCCGTCTCCGACGCCGCACGCGGCCAGCGACTCGTCTGGAGGGAGCGGGTCGCCGCCAGCCGGCGCGAGGAACCAGCTGCGGCCCGCTGCGCCCCCGTGCTCGTCGACGCCGCCGACTGCTTGTGCCAGGGGGTCGAGAAGCGCGGTCACCGGCTGCTCGGCCGGCACCACCAGATCGATCGTTCCGGCCGGACCGGCCACGGTGACGAGAAGCCTCGACATCACACGGCCTCCGACCCGGGTCCGCCCGAGAGGGCCGGGGCCGTGCTCGGCGGAGGCCTGTCGGCCGCGCCAGGCGGCAGGTTGTGAGCCGCCCTCGGCGGAAGGCTGTGACCCGGGG
>DASYSE010000087.1:0-3265 GCA_036003705.1 Actinomycetes bacterium
GGGCTACACCACCGTGCTGGGCAACGCCCACCTCGGCGACTACGCGAAGTTCCAGCCCGGCCCCGGCATCGCCATGGGCTACGACGACCTCAAGGTGATCGAGGCCAAGAAGTTCCTGCTCGCCGTGGCCGGCGGGGAGCGTGGCAACGCCACCATCGAGGACGCCCACGCCGTGGCCGAGGTGATCGCCGCCGCCGATGCCTCCGCGGCCAGCGGCGCGTGGCAGGCGGTTCCCCTCGTGCCAGGGGCCACCTTCGGCCGCGAGCCCGCGTCTGCCCCGGGGTACAGCCATGGTTGAGCAGGTCGCCGGCCCGCCGCGCCGGCCGACGATCCGCGACGTCGCCGAGCGCGCCGGAGTCTCCAAGTCGCTGGTCTCGCTGGTCATGCGCGGCGAGCCCCTGGTCCGCGACGACAAGCGCCGGCGCGTCCAGCAGGCGGCCGCCGAACTGGGGTACCGGACCAACTGGGCCGCCCGCTCCCTGTCGGCGGTGCGGTCGGGCACGGTCGGGGTGCTGGTCGCCGACCTGCGCAACCCCTGGTCGATGGACATCGTCGAGGCCGTCGGCCAGGTGCTGGAGGAGGCCAGGCTGACCACGCTGCTGACCAGCGCGGTGCTGCCCTCCAGCGCCGCCGGCCAGTCCCAGCTCGACGTGGGGGTGATCGGGGCGCTGCGCGACCTGCGGGTCGACGGCCTACTGGTGGTCGGCTCGGTTCCGGACCGGGCCCGGCTGGTCAAGGTGGTCGGCGACCTGCCCGTGGTCGTGGTCGGCGCCCGGGCCGAGGGCCTGGCGAGGGCCGACGTGGTGCGCAGCGACGACGCCGCAGGCATGGAACTGGTGGTCGACCACCTGGTCGAGCGCGGCCATCGCCGGATCGCCCACCTGGGCGGGGCCGGCGGGGCCGTGGCCGGCGAGCGGGCCGCCGGCTACCGCACGGCGATGGGCCGCCACGGGCTCGCCGACGAGATCGTGGTCCAGGCGTGCGACTTCAGCGAGGACGGCGGCTACGCCGCCTCGGCCGCCTTGCTCGGTGGCAGCCGCCGGCGCCGCCGCCCGGTCACGGCGCTGGCCGCGGTCAACGACCTGGCCGCTGTCGGGGCCATGTCGGCCGCCGCCGACGCTGGGTTCGACCTGCCGGGCGGGCTCGCGGTCACCGGCTACGACGACACCTTCCTGGCCGAGCTGCGGCAGATCTCCCTGACGTCGGTCAACCCCGACAGCGCCGGCATCGGTGCGTTGGCCGCCCGGCGCCTGCTCGAGCGGATCGCCGACCCCGACCATCCGGGAACCGAGCAGCTGGTGCCGCCCCGACTGGTCGTCCGGGCCAGCAGCGCCCACCCGGTTCCCCTGCCGCAGGCGGCGGACCGGTGACTGGCCGGCGGCCGGTGGTCGTCGCCCTCGGCGCCGTCGACCCAACCCTGGTCGCCGACGTCCTCGGCGACACCATCGACTTCGTGGCCCAGCCCGGCCCGGAGGATCTGGCCAACGCCGAGGGAGCGATCGTGCGCGCCGACGCGGTCGTGGACGCCGCCCTGCTGGCGCGCGCCCCCCGGCTGCGCGTGCTGGCTCGCACCGGGGTCGGAGTGGACCTGGTCGACGTGGGGGAAGCCAACGCCCGCGGCATCGCTGTCGTCATCACACCGGGCAGCGGCACCCGGGCCGTCGCTGAAGGCGTCCTGGCGCATGCCCTGCACCTGGTCAAGCGGCTGGCACCGCTGACCCGGCTGGTCCGTGAGGGCCGCTGGGCCGAGCGGGCCGGCGTCGCCGTCGGCGACCTGGACGGGGCCACCATCGGGATCATCGGCTACGGACGCATCGGCCGGCGGGTCGGCGAGCTGGCCGCCGCGTTCGGCATGCGGGTGCTCGCTCACGACCCGATCAGCCCGCCACCGGCCGAGGTCGACTGCCCTGACCTGGGCGAGCTGGCTGAGGCCAGCGACGTGCTGACCCTGCACGCGCCCCTGACCGAGGCCACCCACCACCTGGTCGGCACCTCCTTCCTGACCCGGATCCGATGCGGGGCGATCCTGATCAACTGCGGACGCGGGGGCCTGCTCGACCTGGACGCCGCCCTCGCGGCCCTGGAATCGGGACGGCTGGGCGGGATCGGACTGGACGTCTTCGATCCCGAACCGCCCCCCCACCACCCCCTGTTCGACCACCCCAACGTCGTCCTCAGCCCCCACCTGATGGGCCTGACCCACCGGGCCACGGCCGCCACCTTCGCCGCCGCCGCCCGCGGCGTCACCGACGTGCTCGCCGGCCGCCGCCCGGTGGCGCTGGCCAACGCCGACTGGCAGCCGGCCGGGGCCGCAATCACCGAGGAGGCGTGAATGGCACTGCTCACCGACAAGGTCGTCCTGGTCAGCGGGGGCACCCAGGGGGTTGGCGCCGGGGTCGCCCAGGCCGCCGCCCGCGAGGGCGCGGCCGTCGCCGTCACTGGCCGCCGCCGCGAACCCGGCGAGGCGCTGGTCGCCGAGCTGGCCGCCACGGGCGCCACGGCACGGTTCGTGCAAGCCGACGTCGGCGACGTCGCCCAGGCCCAGGGCTCGGTCGCGACCGTGGTGGCCGAGCTGGGCCGGGTCGACTGCCTGGTCAACGCGGCCGGGCTGACCGCACGGGGAACCCTGCTGGACACCACCCCGGAGCTGTTCGACGCCCACGTCGCGGTCAACCTGCGGGCACCGTTCTTCCTGATGCAGGCCGCCGTCAAGGACATGCTCGCCCGCGAGGCACCCGGCACGATCGTCAACATCATCTCCTCCTCCGAGCTGGGCGGCCAGCCGTACCTGGCCCCCTACGTCGCCGCCAAGGCCGGCCTGGCCGGCCTGACCCGCAACGCCGCCCACGCCCACCGCTGGGACCGCATCCGCATCAACGGCCTGGACATCGGCTGGACCGAGACCGAAGGGGAGGACGCCACCCAACGCACCTTCCACGCCGCCGACGACACCTGGAAGGAGCGGGCGGCAAGGGCCCTCCCCATGGGCAAGCTCGGCCAAGTCCACGAGATCGCCGACTTCGTGGTGTTCCTGCTGTCGGACCGCAGCGGCGTCGTCACCGGGTCGATCATCGACTGGGACCAGAACGTCTTCGGCGGACTTGACTGAAGGAGGCTCCCCCACATGCGCATTGGCCTGATCGGCTTGGGACGGATCGGCTCGTTCCACGCCCAGACCCTCACCGACCTGCCGGTCGTGGACTCGCTGGTGGTCACCGACGCCGTCCCGGCCGTCACCGCCGAGGTCGCCGCCCGTCTCGGCGCC
>DASYSE010000088.1:0-2279 GCA_036003705.1 Actinomycetes bacterium
ACCGGGACCGCGACGGTGGCTGCCTGCTCGACCGCGGCGGTGCGGAGCGCGCGCCGGTCGAGCAGGCCGTGCCGGCTGCACAGGGACGCCGCTGCTGACCGAGGGCGGCGTTCTCCAACAGGGTGAGCGTGCCGATCAGCCCGCCCGCCTCCCAGGGCGAGGGCAGGTAGGCGAGGCCGAGCTGACGCCGGACCATTACGCTGGCCCGGTGACGTCCTCGTCGCCCAGGTAGACGCGACCGGTCTCGGCCCAGCAAAGGCCGACCACCGCCTCGATCAGTGCGGCTTGCCCCTCGCCGGCCGCGCCGGCCAGTCCGTAGATCTCGCCGTGGCGAACGTCCAAGTCGGCCCCGGCCACCCTCTCCTCGCCCTGGTCGGTCACCCAGAGCCTCTTGACCTGGAGGAGAGGCCCGCCGCCCGATGGGCTCGACGGGAGCCGGCCAGGCCTGGTCACGGGCGCGGCGCCCGGCCAGGCGGCCGTTCTCCAGCCCGGTGACCCGGTCCGCCAAGTCAACAAGTCAAGGAGGGGTCCGCCCGGTCGGGTGGCGACCAGAACGGTGCGGCCGGTCGCACGTAGCTTGGCCAGCGCGAGGAGCAGCTCCTCCGTCGGGTCTTCGGTGAGGCCGGCGAGCCAGTCGTCCAGAAGGAGGACGCTGGCGCCCCGATGCGCGAGGGCGAGCAGCTCGACCTGGTGTCGCTCGGCCGGGGTTAGCGCCCTCACCCGGGCGTGCGGGCCCAGCGAGAGCCCGAGCTCGTCGCCAAGCGCCACCGCCCGCTCGGCCGCACGTCGGCGGGCGAGCAGCAGGCGGCCCGGCTCGGCCCCGAGTACGACGCTCTCAGCACCGTCAGGGTCTCGGCCACCGCCGGCCGTTCCAGCAGGGCGCCGATGCCGAGGCGCAGCGCAGTCCGGGGCGAGTCGATCCGCTGCGGCTCGCCTCGAATCAGGATCTGGCCGCTGTCGGGCCGCTCGAGCCCGGCCAGGAGCCGGAGCAGGGTCGACTTGCCGGCGCCCCACCCCCGACCAGGACGTGCAGCTCGCCGGGAGGAAGCGTCAGGTCGACCCGATCGAGGACGAGCGCCCGGCCCTTAGAGCGGCTGACCCGCACCGCTCGACGAGAGGTGGCACGCCGGCGTCCGGCTCGGTGTCAGCCGCAGGCAGCCCATCGCCCCCACTCCCCTGCCCGCGCCGACCGTCGTCATCCACGATATCCCCAAGCGGCTTGTATATCTCGATCCGGTCGAAGATACCAGAACTCAAGACGACGAGCACTCGGGCGGGCGATGCGCGGCTACTGTTTGACGTAGGGCTGGCCGTCCGCGGCCGGGGGCCGGACCCGGCCGACCAAACCGGCAACCGCCAGGATCGTCGCGATGTAGGGGGCCATGAGCAGGAACTGCGACGGGATCGGCACGCTCAGGACCGCGAGGATGCTCTGCAGCGCGTCGGCGAAGCCGAACAGCAGCGCGGCGGCGAAGGCGCCGAGGGGGCTCCAGTGTCCGAAGATCATCGCCGCCAGCGCGATGAAGCCGCGGCCGGAGGTCATGTTCTTGCTGAACGAGCCGACCGACCCGAGGGTGAAGTAGGCGCCCCCGAGGCCGGCCATCATGCCGCCGAGGATCACGTTGCGGTAGCGGACGGCGAGCACCCTGATGCCCACGGTGTCGGCCGCGCGCGGGTGCTCACCGACGGCGCGGACCCGCAGGCCCCAGCGGGTCCGGAACAGCGCCACGTGGACCACCGCGAGCAGCACGAACATCAGGTACACGAAGACGTTCTGGTTGAAGAGGACGGGCCCGATCACCGGGATCTTGGACAGCAGAGGGATCGGGATCGGCTCGAACACGTTCGGGGTGTTCAGGGTCTGTTGGTGGGGGACGAGCACCCGATCGGTGAGGAACCCCGTCAGGCCAAGCGCGAACAGGTTGAGGACCACCCCGACCACGATCTGGTCGACCAGGTAGCGGATCGAGAGCACCGCCAGCACCGCGCCGAGGAGGCCGCCGACCAGCACCCCGCCGACCAGGCCGAGCCAGAGGTTCCCGGTGGCGCTGCCGACCAGGGCGCCGGTGAACGCCGCCATTAGGAACTGCCCCTCGATCGCCACGTTGATCACGCCGGAGCGCTCGCACAGCACCCCCGAGAGCGCCCCGAGGGTCAGCGGCACCGAGCGCAGCAGGCTGCTGCCGATCAGGCCGGTGAGGTTCATGGAGCCGCCGGCGGTCGCCCAGGCGAGGAACGACAGCATGAACAGCGTGATCACGACCGCGAGGACCAGCCCC
>DASYSE010000089.1:0-37016 GCA_036003705.1 Actinomycetes bacterium
CGGCCGGTGCTGGTGACCGAGACCACGCGCGCGTCGCCGCTCCGGAGCAGGGCCGCCATGAGCTGAGCGGTCAGCGCGAAGTGCCCGAGGTGGTTCACGGCGAGCTGCAGCTCGAACCCGTCCTCGGTCCGCCGCTCGGGGATGCCCGTCACACCCGCGTTGTTGACCAGGAGATCGATCCGGGGATGGCCGGCCAGGATCGACGTGGCGGCCTGGCGCACCGAGGCAGCGACGCCAGGTCCAGCGGCTGCGACTCCAGGGAGGCGTCCGGGATCTCGCCGTGGATCGACGCGCGCGCTGCCTCCGCCTTGGCTTGGTCGCGGGAGGCCATCACGACGTGGCCGCCCTTGCGGGCCAACTCCCTGGCCACCTGGAGCCCGAGCCCGCCGTTGGCGCCGGTCACGACGGCGACCCTGCCCGACTGGTCGGGGATGTCCGCGGTGGTCCAGGCCATCCTCAATGCTACGTCGACGACTCACGGAAGCGGACGAGCTCTCCTCGGTGAACCGCCGAGCACCCTGCCCGATCAACAGCCGGAACCGACGCTCGGCGGCGTCGAGCTTGCAGCGCAACCAAAGGAATGCCTCGAAGTGGCCGCGTAGGTCACGCGGGGGCCGAGCAACCAACAAGCGGGGCCGTCAGTGGGGAGGCAACGTACTGCTCCACGTCGCCTGCAGTCGCCCGGTGCCACTCCAGGATGGACTGTGTCGGTGGCGTGCACGGATCTTCCCTCTTGACTGCTACTGGTCGTTCATCCCGTGTGGATGGACAGCGTGGAGGTGCACGGTGGATCCTGCCGCCCTAGTGGTCGCTCTGGTTGTCGGGCTGTTCAAGAAGCTGTCCGACAAGGGTGGGGACCGCATCGCCGATGCGCTCACCGATACCGCGGCTGCGAAGGTCCGCGAGTTGCGCGGTCGCAGTCGCCGAATCCAGCGATGTCACGGTCGTCATCGGAAGGGACAACCGGCTCCTGAAGATCCTTGAGGCCGAGCGACCGGTGGCCGCGCCGCGCGAGTTGCCCCCGGAACCGCGGCACTTCACCGGTCGCAGTGCACTGAGCTCGTCGCTAGTGCACGAGCTCAGACGACGCGAGGACGCTGTGCCGCGCGTGTTGATCACCGGCGAGCCTGGGGTTGGCAAGACCGGCCTCGCCCTGCACGTCGCGCACAACCTGCGGCGGACCGACTATCCAGACATCCAGCTGTTCATCCGCCTCAGCACCGGAGGCGAGCTACCGGTCTCGCGAGAGGCTGCCCTGTATGACGCCCTGATCGCCCTCGATGTGCCTCGGGACAGGATCCCTGCGGGCATCGATGCCCGACGGCGCTGCTATCGGGCGGAGTTGGCTCGCAAGGCGGTCCTGGTCGTCCTCGACGACGCGGTGGACGCCGACCAGGTGGAGGCGCTCCTCCCGCCCGCCGGCTGCGCGATGATCGTGACCAGCCGCGACGAGCTGCACGAGGTACTGGCCGAAGACGCGCGCGCAGTGCGGCTGCAGCCCCTCAGCCTGCATGAGGCCGTCGGCTACCTGGCCAAGCGGATCGGACGAGCGCGGGTGGCGCGGGAGTTCGCCGGGGCGTTGCGGATCGTCAACGCCTGCGACCGGTTGCCTTTGGCGCTGTCGGTGGTTGCGGCCCAGCTCACCGCCGAATCCGGCAAAAACCTGCGGTTGAGCGAGGTGTCCTGGCGATTACCGTACGAGCGAACTCGCGTCGCGCAGCTTACGGCCGGCCCGCCCGCGGGTGGGTCTCGTACATGCGCAGCGCGACCACCAGCCCCGACAGGCCGGTGAGACCGGCAACGGCCCAGACGGCCGCGGCGAGGCCGGCCAGGTCGGCGACCACGCCGGCGAGCAGCGCCCCCAGCGCGAAGCCACTGTCGCGCCACAGCCGGTAGACCCCGACCGCCGACGCCCGCCAGCGTGGATGGGCGACGTCGCCGACGGCCGCCAGCAGCGTCGGGTAGACCATGGCGGTGCCGGCTCCCAGTAGCACCGCGCCGGCCAGCCAGGCCGCGAACCCGCGGGCGGCGGCGGTCAGGGCGAGCGCGGCGGCCTGCAGCCACATCCCGGCGACGATCAGCCCCTTGCGGCCGTAGCGGTCCGACAGCGCGCCGGTGAGGAGCTGGCCGGCGCCCCAGACCGCCGGGTAGGCTGCGGCCAGCAGGCCGATCCGCCCGACGCCGAGCCCGGCGCCGGCGTAGAACAGCGGCAGCAGTCCCCACGCCAGCCCGTCATTGAGATTGTTGACCAGGCCGGCCTGGCTGCACGCCGACAGTGCCGGCTCCCTGAGGCTGGTGACCGCCAGCACCTGGCGCATCGACGGCGCGGCGCCGGCCGGGCGGGCGCCGGCCTCGAGCTGGGCGTGCCCGCGGGTCTCGCGGACCACCAGGGCCGACAGGCCAAGGCCGAGCCCCGCGTAGGCCACGCCGAGGTAGAACGGCTCGGGCCGCAGCCCGTACCTGGCGGCGACCAGCCCGGTGAGGAAGGCGGTCGCCGCGACCGCGCCGTAGCCGGCGGCCTCGTTCAGCCCCATCGCCAGCCCACGGCGTTCCGGGCCGACCAGGTCGATCTTCATGATCACCGTGGTCGACCAGGTCAGGCCCTGGTTGATGCCGAGCAGGACGTTGGCGGCCACCACCCAGCCCCAGCCCGGCGCCCACATCAGCAGCAGCGGCACCGGCAGCCCGGTCAGCCAGCCGGCCACCAGCACCGGCTTGCGGCCGTAGCGGTCCGACAGCGCCCCGGCCGCCAGGTTGGTGACGGCCTTGACCGCCCCGAACGCCAGGATGAAGGTGAGCGCGGCGGTGACCGCCCGCAGGCCGAAGACCTGCCCGGCCAGCAGCGGCAGCACCGTCCGCTCCTGCCCGACCATCCCGCCCACCAGCGCGTTGACCCCGACCAGCAGGGTGAACTGCGCGAGGTTAGCGCGCAGGCCCAGGCGAGGGCCCTGCCTGGCGGCGCGCGAGGCCGGCTGCCTCACGGGCGGGCTAGGGGCCGTCCGGTCGCGGCGCTCCACTCCGCCGCGCCACCGCCGATGACCACCCGCAGGTCGCGGCGGCCGGGGCGGGCCAGCAGGCTGGCGGCGGTCGTGGCCCGCTCGCCGTGCTCGCACATCACCGTGAGCGGCCCGGCCGGGAGCCCCTCGCCCCGGAGGGGTCCGGGGAACCCCAAAGGGGTGCCCCGGTCGATCCCCAGCTTGCCGAGCTCGACGGCGACCGCGCCGGGCAGGTGCCCGAGGGCCACCTCGCTGGCCTGGCGGACGTCCAGGACCGGCCCGTCGATCTCGGCAGGCGCGACCGGCTCCAGGTGGCCTTCGGGCAGGCCCGCCTCGCGCCAGGCGGCCAGCCCGCCGGCCAGCTCGCCGAGCAGGCGGTCGTAGCCGATCGCGAGGCACTGGCGCAGCAGCTCGGCGCGGTCCTGCCCGCGATCCAGCAGGAACACCAGCGGCCGGTCGCCCTCGACCAGCCAGCCGAGCCAGGTGGCGAACGCCGGGCGCAGCGCGATCGACAGCGCGCCGGCGGGATGGCCGGCGGCGAACGCGCCGGCCGGGCGGACGTCGACCAGCACCGCGCCCTCGTCCAGCCGCCGCCGGACCTCCTGGACCGGCAGCGCCGCCAGGGTGCGGTCGCGCTCCTCCAGCAGCCGCGGGCCGCGCCGGTTGACCTCCCGCAGGCGCAGGAAGTACGGCGGGAAGCCGCCCAGCCCGCCGAGCAGCCGCGCCGCGAACGCCTCCTCGTCCGGGGCGGCCAGCAGCGGGTTGTGGGCGCGCTCGGCGCCGATGGTGGTGGTCCGCTCGGCGGCGCCGGGAGCCGAGCAGAACGACCCGGCTCCATGGGTCGGGTACACCGGCAGGTCGTCGGGAAGGGCCCGCAGCCGCTGCAGCGAGCGCCAGGCGGCCCGGGTGAGCGCCTCGGTCTGGTCGGGGTCGATCAGGTCGGTGCGGGCGACCCCGCCGACCAGAAGCGCCCCGCCGCTGAACAGCGCCAGCGGCCTGGCGCCGTCCAGCAGCAGCCAGGCAAGCTGCTCCGGAGTGTGCCCGGGAGCGGCGACGGCCCGCAGCCGCAGCCCGCCCAGGTCCAGCTCGTCTTCGTCGTCGAGGCCCTGGTGGGGGAAGCCCAGCCCGGCGGCGCGGGCGGCGACCACGCGCGCGCCGCGGGCGGCCAGCTCACGGCTGCCGGAGACGAAGTCGGCGTGCAGGTGGGTCTCGACCGCGTGGGTGATCCACAGCCGCCGCCGGTGGGCCAGGTCCAGGTAGGGGGCCGGGTCGCGGACCGGGTCGACCACCAGCGCCCGCCCGTCGCCGAGGTCGACGAGGTAGGAGGAGTTGCCCAGCCCCTGGTCGACGATCGGGTGGACCAGGCTCGCCGTCACCGCCAGGTCACCTCCCGCCGCGGCCCGCCGCCAGCGGGCGGGTGACCGGCAGCCCCGCGGCGGCCCATTCCGGCAGGCCGTCCTCGAGCCGGCGGGCGCTGAGCCCGGCGTCGGCGAGCACCTGGATCGCGTCGTGGGCGAAGGCGCAGAACGGGCCGCGGCAGTAGGCGACGATCTCGCGGCCGCGGGGCAGCTCGGCCAGCCGCTCGCGCAGCTCGCCGAGCGGGATCGAGACCGCGCCGGGCAGGTGCCCGGCGGCGTGCTCCTCGGCCGGCCGGACATCCAGCACCACCAGCTCCTCGCCGTCGGCAAGGCGGCGGGCCAGCTCCTCGCGCGTCACCGGCTCCAGCTCGTCGCGGGCGCCCAGGTAGGCGGCGGCCAGTCGCTCCACCTCGGCGAGGCGGGACGTGGCCAGGGTTCGCAGCGCCCGCCACATTGCGAACACCTCGGGCGCGGCGAGCCGGTGGTAGATGGAGTTGCCGTCGCGCCGGGTCGACACCAGGCCGGCCTGGCGTAGCAGCTGCAGGTGCTGGCTGGTGTTGGCCACCGAGAGTCCCACCTGGCGGGCCAGCCCGTCCACGGTGCGCTCGCCGTTGGCCAGCACGTCCAGCAGCTCGATCCGCCGGCCGCTGGCTAGCGCCTTGCCGACCCTGGCGAACTCGTCGAACAGGGCCTGCTTGGCCGCCCGATTCCCCATCATGCCTCCCACGCTTTACGGATCCCATCGATGGTTCAGCTACTCAATTGATAACTTGACAAGTGGAGTACTTCGCAGGATAGTGCTTCCCGCAAGCAGGGTCAACCTCCGAGCCGGCCCGGAACGGCGCCGTGAGGCACCCGTCCGGTCATTCCTAACGGAGGTCCTCATGTCTGCCACAGCAACAGGCCGAGCCGCCTGGCCGGCCCAGACCGCCAGCACCATCCGCAACGGCTCGACCCTCATGGCCGTGGCCGCGGCCGGGTTCATCGGCTACGCGGTGCTGTTCTTGGTCCGCAACTTCACCGACAGCTTCCTGGAACTCGGCATCGGCCCCGCCGAGGTCAACGTCGGCAAGGACCAGATCCAGCAGTTCAGCCCCAGCCTCTACCACTACATCAGCCACCTGCACATCGCCGTCTCCGGGTTCATCGCCGCCACCGGGCTGGCCGTGCTGCTGCTGGCCATCTACGGGGTCCGCTCCGGGCAGGTCTGGGCCTGGGTCGCGGCCGTCGCCGCCCCGGTGCTGGGGCTTGCGGTCGCCCTGCCCGCCCACTACCCGTGGAACCTCGACACCCTCGGCCACCTCGGCCTCATCTACCTGGCGGTGCTCGTCTTCGTCGCCGGCGCGCTGCTGTCCGGCAAGGGGCTACTCGACGCCAGGCGGGCGCAAGCGAACACGCCATGAGCGATACCACCGCCCTGGTCGACCTCGACAGGCTGCGAGCCGAGGTGCAGGCAAAGTACCGTGAGGTAGCGGCCGACCCGACCGGCGACTACCACTTCCACACCGGCCGCCCCCACGCCCGGCGACTCGGCTACCCCGCCTGGCCGCTTGACCAGCTGCCCGACGAGGCGTGTGCGGCCTTCGCCGGGGTCGCCAACCCCTTCCACTGGGACCATCCCCAACCCGGCGAGCGGGTCGTCGACCTCGGCTCGGGCGCCGGCATGGACACCTTCCTGGCCGCCCTCTGGGTCGGCCCCAACGGCCAGGTCGTCGGGGTCGACATGACCCCCGAGATGCTGGCCCGCAGCCGGCGGCTGGCCGACCAGCTCGGCCTGGGCAACGTCGAGCTTCGCCACGGCGTCATCGAGGACCTACCCGTCGAGGACGGCTGGGCCGATCTGGTCATTTCCAACGGGGTCATCAACCTGTGCCCGGACAAGGTCGGCGTCTACCGCGAGGTCCACCGGGTGCTCAAGCCAGGCGGACGCCTGCGGGTGGCCGACATCTGCGTCGACCGCCCAGTGCCCGAAGCCGCCCTCAGAGACGTCGACCTGTGGACCGGGTGAATTGCCGGGGCCCTGTCGTGCGCAGGGTGGCAGACGATCCTCGCCGGTGTCGGCCTGGACGAGGTCGAGTTCGGCCCACCGGTCGACACCTTCGCCGGCGCCAGCGGGGAAGGCAAGGCGCGCCAGTTCGGCACCCGGGGCTACCCGATCCGGGCCCGCAAGCCCGCGGCCGGCGAGCTACAGCCATGACGGGCCGCCGGGTCGGCGCAGGAAGGCACCAGCAGTGCACGTCACCAACCTGACCGTCGGCTCGCGCGGGGACGTGCAGCCCTACCTGGCCCCGCCTACAACCTAGTGACCCACCTGGTCGCCGAGCAGCTGGGCTGGCAGCCGTTCCGCCGCCAGGTCAACCAGTGGCGACGCCAGACCCTGGGGCGGGCGCCGGTGGGGCTGCTGGGCGTACCGGCGCCGGAGCAAGGGCCCACCTGCGCCGCTGAGGGTCAATGATCTTCGAGCGCCGCATGGCTGCGGCCCTTGATCAGGCCACTTGCTGCAATCCTCGGTTAGTCGTAACTTACGTTAGTGGACACTAACGGAGTTACTGGGTTGGGACTCCTCGGCGACCCCACCCGACGGGCCATCTTCGAGCTGCTCGCTCGACGCCCCAGCACGGTGGGTGAACTGGCCCAGCAACTGCCAATCACCCGATCAGCCGTGTCCCAGCACCTCCGCGTGCTCAAAGACGGCGGCCTGGTCGTCAGCAGAGCCGAGGGCACCCGCCGCATCTACCGGCTCAACCCCGATGGCGTGACCGCCCTGCGCGTCTACCTGGACCGCATCTGGGAGGAGGCGCTCACCGCCTTCGGCAAGGCCGCCCAAGCGGCCCGCGTCGACCCCGAACAGGAGGATGCATGAGCATCACCAACACGATCCCACCGCTCACCGGAACCATCACCGTCGACGTGCCCGTGGAGCGGGCCTTCCGCGTCTTCACCGACGCCTTCGGGAGCTGGTGGCCGGCCGAGTACCACATCGGTCAGGCCGACATGGCGGCGGCCATCCTGGAACCGCGTGCCGGCGGACGCTGGTATGAGCAAGGCGTGGACGGCAGCGAGTGCGACTGGGGCCGGGTACTGACGTGGGAGCCACCGCATCGGCTGGTGGTCACCTGGCAGATCAACGGCCAGTGGAAGTACGACCCCAATCCTGAGCACGCCAGCGAGATCGAGGTGCGCTTCACCGCCGACGGACCCGACCAGACCACCGTCGAGCTGAAGCATCGGCGCCTGGAGCGGCTCGTCGACGGCCAGGCGCTGCGCGACGGGATCACCGGTGGCGGCGGCTGGACCAGCCTCCTGGAGCTGTTCGCCAAGGCAGCCACCAACCAGGCCTGACCCCGACCGCCCGCCATCTGCGCCTCGGGCGATCCGCTAGCCGCTGGCCGGGCTCCTTATCCGGCCAGCGGCTCCAACGCCCAGGCCGCGCCCCAGCCCGGCAGCAGGCTGGTCAGCCCCGCTTGCCGGCGTAGCGGATGCCGCCCGCCCGGATCAGGCCGGCGTCAATGGCGGCCTGCTCCTCCGCCTCGCTGGTGTCGGCCAGGTCGGCGAAGAAGTACGGCCCCTCGGTATAGAGCCGGCGGTTGAACCGCGCATTCAGGCTCCGCATGATCTCCTCGCCGGGGTGCAGCCCTTCCTGTTCGGCCCAGGTCCGACAGTAGGCGTCCCAGGGCCGTCCGGAGGCCACCCACCGCTCCTGGTGCTTGTGCAGCCAGCCCGGCTCCTCCCCTGGGGCCGGCGGTGTCAGCCGGGCAAAGCACCAGCGGGCCGTGGCCTCGTCGAACCGCTCCCAGGCCCACTCCACCACTACCAGCACCCCGCCAGGCACCAGCAGCGCCTCCAGCCGGTCGAGGACCTCGTCCAGGTCGGCCACGTGGTGCAGCGACGTCGAGGCCACCACGCAGTCCACCGGCCATGGTGGGTCGTAGCGCTCCACCTCGACCTGCTGGTAGACGGATCCTTCCGGCGCGTCCGGGTCGACCCCGATCGCGTCGTAGCCACCTTCCAGCAATGCCGGGACAAAGCCACCCAGCGACCCGCAGCCGACCTCCAGCACCCTCGCCGGCGCCGACGGCAGCTGACGACGTACGAACGGCCACACCCCAGCTAACCAGCGGTCATCTGGCGTCATGCAACCCATCCTAGCCAGGGATGCAGCGCGTCGGGGCCAGCGGGACCGGTGGCAGCGTCTGGTCGACGTAGGTCATGGAGTGGACGACTTGCGAGGCCTGTCTCACACAACAGGGCGCTGTCGTCGCTTCCCTGGGTGCATGACGGCACGTGACCACCCGACCCTCGGCGGCTCAAGGTCCCGATCGGGCGCGCACCTTCCGACCGCCACATCGACTAGCCCAGTTAACGTCACTTGCTGGCACCAGCAGGTGTGAGCGCTGGACGCAAGCCACACTCCAGTCTCATTCGGCGACGTCCGACGTTGATGAAGCGTGGCGGTTCTACCGCTACTGTCGGCGTCTGATTTGGCTGTATTGTCGGGAGACGGTCGCCGGTGTGAGTGTGGCTGTGAGGATCGCTGTGACTCGAGAGTGGAGGCTGACACTGAACCTTGCTGGCACCGCTTCCAGCCGGTGCGCGAGCCGTCCCGGTTCCCGGTCTGCCCGCGCTACAAGGAGCTGGCCTCCCTGCTCGACGACTGAGCGGTCGCGGCCCACCCGAGTGCTCCTGGCGCGGCTCCCGACGATCTCGTTTGGGGTCGTGGGTTGCCGCGCGGTAGACTCATCGGCCCTTTCCTGTCGAACTGACGAAACGGCTTGATCATGTTCGCACGTTCCAGGACGCTCGCGCTGGTCGCCGCCGCGACCGCACTGCTGCTGGTCCCCTACCCGGCCGCCGGCGACGAGCAGGATGAGCTGGGCAGGACCCGCCGCCGCCTCGGCGAGGTCGAGTCGGTGCTGCGCGACGCCAGGGCCGACGCCGGCGTGGTCGCGGCCGCCCTGACCGCCGCCGACCGGGCGGTCGCCGGCGCCAGGGACCAGCTGGCCGTGGCCCGTGAGCGGCTGGTCGCGGCCCGCCGGCGGCGGCTCGCGGCGCTGACCGCCCTGGAGGCGGCCACCGACGAGGTCGGCCTCCAGGAGGCAAGGCTGGCCGAGCAGGTCCGGGGCGCCTACATGACCGGCCGGGTGTCCGGCATCGCCGTCGTCGTCCAGGCCAATGACCTGCGCGACCTGCTGGAGCGGGCGATCACCCTGAGCTATGTGATCGCCGCCGACCAGGACGTGCTCGGCCGGCTCGAGGTCGCCCGCAAGCGCGCCGTCCAGCTCCACGACGGCATGGTCAGGGCCCAGCGGGAGCGGACGGCGGCGGAGAGCCGGGTACGGACCGAGGTCGCCGAGCTGGAACGGGTCAGAGCCGTACGCCAGCAGGCCAAGCAGCAGCTGGACGCCAGGGTGGCGCGGCTGGCCGGGGCCGCGGCCGCGCTGCGCAGCCGCTCGGCCGAGCTGCGGCGCCTGATCCGCCAGGAGGAGCTGGCCAGGCGGCGCCTGGCCGCGGCCAGGCGGGCCGGCGGCCAGCCGGGCGCTGCCGGGTCGGGTCGCCGCTGCGACCTCTCGGGCACCTCGGCGGCCGAGCGCTGGATCATCATGCGCGAGTCGAGCGGCGACCCCACCGCCGACAACCCGGCATCGACCGCGTTCGGGATCGGCCAGCTCCTGCTCGGCAACCGCATCCTGTACCTGGGCCAGCAGTACGCGACCACCGACTGCGCCCGGCAGCTGTGGGCCTTCCGCGCCTATGTCCACGACCGCTACGGCACCGCCCAGCGGGCCAAGGCCTTCTGGCAGGCCAACGGCTGGTACTGACCCGGCCCCTATCCGGGGACGGTCGGGCCGGATGGCGGCCGTCTCGGATCCTCACTGCCGCGGCGGTGGAGCGGTCGAGCGCCTGCCACGCGGTTCGGGGTGCCACCAGGCGCTGCCCCGCAAGCCCATGCTGCCGCGATCAGAGCCCGTAGGCCTCCAGCAGGCGCAGCCAGACCTCGCTGACGGTCGGGAACGCCGGCACGGCATGCCACAGGCGCTCAAGGGGCACCTGGCCGGCGACGGCCACGGTGGCCGAGTGGAGCAGCTCCTGCACCCCGGGACCGGTGAAGGTGGCGCCGACCACCACCCGGCGGCCCTGGTCGACGATCAGCTGGCTGGTGCCGGCGATGCCGTTGCCGAGGGTGTAGGCGCCGGGCACCCCGCCGGTGTCGGTCCTGACCACCCGGACATCCAGGCCGGCCCGCCTGGCCTCGGCCTCGGTCGGCCCGACCGCGCAGACCTGCGGGTCGGTGAAGGTGACCCGCGGGACCACGCCATGGTCGGCCAGGTCCTCGGCGTCCCGGCCGAGGATCACGTCACCGGCCAGCCGGCCCTGGTACTTGCCCATGTGGGTGAGCGGGGCGAGCCCGTTGCAGTCGCCGACCGCGTACAGCCAGCCGCCGTCCACCCCCCGCACCCGCAGCCGCCCGTCGACCCGGACCGGGCCGCCGGGCTCGAGGCCGACGGTGTCGAGGCCGGCGTCGCCGGTGCGGGGCTGGCGACCGGCGGCGACCAGCAGCTCGTCACCGGTCAGCTCCCGGCCGCCGTCGAGCGTCACCGTGACGGGCCCGCCGGCCCGGTGGCGCCGGGCGGCGGTGACCCCGGTGCGGGGGTGCACGGTGATGCCCTCGGCCCCGAAGGCGGCCGCCACCTCGCGGCCGGCGAACGGCTCCTCGCGGGGTAGCAGGCGCTCGCCCCGCACCACCACCGTCACCTCCTCGCTGCCCAGGCGCCTGAAGGCCTGGGCCATCTCGCAGCCGACCGGGCCCCCGCCGAGCACCACCAGCCGGCGGGGCAGCTCCTTGGCCGCGGTCGCCCCCCGGTTGTCCCACGGCCGCGCCTCGCGCAGGCCGGGGACGGGCGGGATGGTGGGGGCGCTGCCGATGGCCAGGACCACCGCCCGCCGGGCGGTCAGGGTACGGTGGCCGCCGTCGCCCAGCTCGACCTGGACGGTTCGGACGCCGGCCAGCCGGCCGGTCCCCCTGACCAGCTCGATCCCCTCCTGCTCGACCCAGTCCAGCGCCCCTTGGTCGCTCCAGTTGGAGGTCATGTAGTCGCGCTGGGCGAAGGCGGCGGCGACGTCGACCCGGCCGGTGACGGCCTCGGCCGCCCCCGGCACCCGCCTGGCCGCGGCCAGGACGTCGCCCGGCCGGACCAGCGTCTTGGACGGGATGCAGGCCCAGTAGGAGCATTCGCCCCCGACCAGCTCCCGCTCGACCAGGGCGACGGTGAGGCCGCCGTCGGCGCAGCGCCCGGCCGCGTTCTCCCCCGGTGGGCCGGCACCGATCACGATCACGTCGAACTGGTCCGCCATGTCACCCTGCTTTCTCGGGATGCGACCGCCGCGTAGCATCCTCGCGCAGTTCCCGGACAAGGAGCAGGCATGCAGCTTGGCATGGTCGGCCTCGGCCGGATGGGAGCCAACCTGGTGCGGCGGCTCATGCGCGCCGGGCACCAGTGCGTCGTGTTCGACCACAACCGCTCGGCCGTGGAGCCGCTGGAGGGCGACGGGGCGGTCGGCGCCGCCTCCCTCCAGGACCTGGTGGCCAGGCTGGACACCCCGCGGGTGGTCTGGGTGATGGTGCCGGCCGGGGTCGCCGGCCGGGTGGTCGACGAGCTGGCCGGGCTGCTGGCACCCGACGACGCGGTGATCGACGGCGGCAACTCCTACTACCGCGACGACGTCGACCGCGCCGCGGGCCTGGCCCGGCGGGGCCTGCACTACCTGGACGTCGGCACCAGCGGCGGGGTGTTCGGCCTGGAGCGGGGCTACTGCCTGATGATCGGCGGCGAGGCCGAGGTGGTCGGGCGGCTCGACCCGCTGTGGCGGGCGCTGGCCCCAGGGCTGGAGGCGGCCGGGCGGACCCCGGGCCGGGAGGGCGAGCCGGTCCCGGCCGAGCTGGGCTACCTCCACTGCGGCCCGGTCGGGGCCGGCCACTTCGTGAAGATGATCCACAACGGCATCGAGTACGGGATCATGGCCGCCTACGCCGAAGGCCTCAACATCCTGCACAAGGCCAACCTCGGCAAGCGCGAGCAGCAGGCCAGCGCCGAGGCGGCACCGCTGCGCGACCCCTCCTACTACCGCTACGACCTCGACGTCGCCGCCGTCGCCGAGGTGTGGCGACGGGGCAGCGTGATCGGCTCGTGGCTGCTCGACCTGACCGCCCACGCCCTGCTCCAGGACCCGGAGGTGGCCGGGTTCAGCGGCCGGGTGTCGGACTCCGGGGAAGGTCGCTGGACGGTGGCGGCGGCGGTGGAGACGGGCGTGCCCGCCCACGTGCTCACCACCGCCCTGTACGAGCGGTTCTCCTCCCGCGGGGAGGCCGACTTCGCCGAGAAGCTGCTGTCGGCCATGCGCAAGGAGTTCGGCGGCCACGAGGAGGTACCCACCGGTGAGTGAGCGGGGGTCGGTCCGGGCAGCATCGATCCGGGTGGGCGAGGTCGACGGTGAGCCGGCCGTCACCCTGGCCGCCGGCGGACTGGAGGCCACCTTCCTGCCGGGGCTGGGGCTGCTCGGCACCAGCCTGCGCCACCGGGGCGAGGAGCTGCTGGCGCTGCCCGGCGGGGTCGCCGGCTACCGGGCCGGGCACGTCACCGGCCTGCCCATCCTGGCCCCCTGGGCCAACCGGCTGCCCGGCCGCCGCTACCGCGCGGCCGGGGTCGAGGTCTCCCTGGAGGGCCTGGACCTGCACACCGACCCGGCCGGCCTGCCGATCCACGGCACCCTGACCGCCCACCCCGGCTGGCGGCTGGAGCGGCTGTCCGCCGACGGCGACCGGGCGGTGCTGGCGGCCAGCTTCGACTACGGCGCCTGGCCGCGGCTGCAGGCCGCGTTCCCATTCCCGCACGAGCTGGCCGTGGCGGCGACCCTGCAGGGGGCGTCGCTGGAGGTGGCGACCAGGCTGCGGCCGACCGGTGAGCGGCCGGTGCCGGTCGCCTTCGGCTGGCACCCGTATCTACAGTTGCCCGGCGCCCCGCGGGCCGACTGGCGGCTGCTGCTGCCGGAGCGGCGGCACCTGGAGCTGGACGGCCGGGGGCTGCCCACCGGACGGGCCGAGGACGAGGCGGCCGAGGCCGACCCGGTCGGCGACCGCACCTACGACGACCTGTACGCCCTTGGCGACGACCCGGACCGGGGGCTCGGGCTGGAGGCGGCAGGCCGCCGGCTGCTGGTCGGCTACGGCGACGGCTACGGCCACGCGCAGGTGTTCGCGCCACCGGAGGCCGAGTTCGTCTGCCTGGAGCCGATGACCGGCCCGACCGGCGCCCTGGCGGCCGGCACCTGCCCCCTGGTCGAGCCCGGCGACGCCTTCACCGCGCGCTTCATCATCCGGGTCGAGCAGGCCTGACACGACGCCGGAGCCAGCTGTCTCAGGTGGCGACCCTGGCCGTGCGCTCCTCGACGCCGGCGGCCAGGAACCGCTCGGCGGCGTCGAGGACGGCCACGGTGTCGCGTCCCAGGCGGACGTCGCACGGGTGAGCGGTCCTGCCGGCCGCGACCCCGGCGGCGAACTGCCGGATCGCCTCGTCCAACGCCACCCGGTGGGCGAGCTCGAAAGCCGGCACCGCCGAACGGCCCCGCGGCCCGTAGACCGCGAAGTCGATCGTGCTCGCCGCCGGCGGCACGGTCTGGCTCAACGCCAGCGTGCTCGACGCGCCGCCCGCATGCCCGAGGACCAGGTGGACGGTGTCGCCGAGGCCGGTCCCGGCGGTCACCCGCTCGACCGGGCCGAGCACGGGAACGGCGAGGGAGAGCAGGTGCGGGCCGAGGTCCCACAGGGCGCCCTTGCGCCGCCGCCAGGGCGAGTCGGCGAACGGGCTGCCGGGCTCGAAGATCGAACCGAGCCAGGCGCCGCCGCCGCCGTGCCAGTCCCCGGCGTCCTGCGCCTCCCGCACCCACGGGGCGACCTCGGGGAGGAACCGCAGGGTGACGAAGATCAGCGACACGACCTGGTTGGCCTCCACCGCATCGACCACCCGCTCGGCGTCCTCCAGGGACAACGCCAGCGGCTTGTCGAGCAGCAGATGGCAGCCGGCGGCCGCGGCCCGCACCGCCAGGACCGCCTGCACGTCCGGCGGCACAGCGACCGCGACCGCATCGACGGCGCCCAGGAGCTGGTCGAGGTCGGCGAAGCCACGGATGCCGAACCGCCGCGCGACCGCTTCGGTCTTGGCGGGGTCGCGACCCCACACGCCGACCAGCTCGGCGTCGTCATGGCCGGCCAGGGCCGCCGCGTGCGCCTCCTGGGCCCAGTAGCCGGCGCCGAGCACGCCGAACCGCAGGGCCATCAGTCGGCCACCCGGGCCTGCTCGTCCAGCTGCAGCCAGGCCAGGCCGCGCAGGTCCAGCCACCAGCGGCCCTCGCCGCGCGCGACGCGGAGCAGGGGCTGGCCGCAGCCGGGGCAGCAGAGCACCGCCCCCATGCCGTGGGCGTACACGTGGAGGGCGCCGAGCTGGTTGCTGGCCCCGCAGGCGGCGCAGCCGCCCCATTCGACGGTCATGTCGAAGCGGAACACCTCGGCCAGCATCCCGGCCACGGCGTTGCCGTCAAGGCGAAGATCGGTCTCGTCCATTGTCAGGGCACCCCCGTCGGGCCGAAGCGCTCGGTCCTGACCCGGTCCGGGTCGTGGCCGAGCGCCACCAGGTGGCCGGCGACCGCCTCGACCAGGCGGGTCGGGCCGCACACGAAGGCCAGCGGCCGCTCGCCGGGCCGCCAGCCGACCTCCTCCAGCATGACGACGTCGACCCGCCTGGCGTAGCCGACCCAACCGGGCGGCTGGGACCTGGTCAGGGTGTGGGTCACGGTCAGCCCGTCGTCGGCGGCCTCCAGCCGCTCCAGCTCCGCGCGGAAGATCACCTCGTCAAGGGAGCGGGAGGAGAACAGCAGCCGGGCCGGGACCTGGCTCCCGGAGGCCGCCCGGTGGCGCAGCATGGCCATCAGCGGCACCACCCCCGACCCGCCGGCGACCAGCAGCAGCGGTCCGCCCCGGCTCGGCTCCCAGACGAAGTAGCCGCCGACCGGCCCGCGCAGCTCCAGCTGGTCGCCCTGGCGGAGCTCGCCGGCCAGGTAGGGTGAGACCTCGCCGTCGTCGAGGCGCTCGACGGCCAGCTCGACCCGCGCGCCGTCGGGCGCCGAGGCGATCGAGTAGCTCCGCTCGGCCTGGTACCCGTCCTCGGCGGTGAGCCGGACGTCGAGGTGCTGGCCGGGCAGGTGACCGTCCCAGCCGGGCACGTCCAGGGCCAGGGTGACCACCCTGGCCGTCTCCGGCCTGACCTCGGCGACCTTGGCCAGCCGCCAGCTCAGTCGCCCCAATATCGCTCCTCCCGCCACGGGTCGCCGCGGTTGTGGTAGCCGAGCGACTCCCAGAAGCCGGGTGCGTCGTGGTCGAGCAGCCGCAGCCCGTTCAGCCACTTGGCGCTCTTCCACAGGTACAGGTGGGGCACCAGCAGCCGGGCGGGCCCGCCGTGCTCGGCCGGCAGCGGCGCCCCCTCGTGCTCCCAGACCACCCAGGCCTTGCCGCCCCGCAGGTCGTCCAGGGGGAGGTTGGTGGTATAGCCGCCGTAGCAGAAGGCCACCACGTGGCTGGCCTCGGGGAGGGGGTCGACCGCCTCCAGCAGGGTGTCGACCGACACCCCGGCGAAGCCCGTGTCCAGCTTGCTCCATTTGGTCACGCAGTGGATGTCGCCCTCGAAGCTCGACCGTGGCAGGGCCATGGTCTCCTCCCAGGTCCACTGCATCGGGTTCCTGACCAGCCCCTCGACCTTCAGCCGCCACTCGGCCAGGTCGACCCGCGGCGTCGGCCCGGCGGTGAGCACCGGGAACCCCGTCTCGGCGTACTGGCCGGGCGGGAGCTTGGCGGCCTGCTCGGTCCCGGCCGGCCGCCGTCGCCTGAACCCCCGCGACACGAATCCGTCCACGCGTCACCTCCCTCTTGGCCAACCCTTGCATGGTCCATCGGATCGGTCCAGGGACTCACCCCGGGCGTTACGCCGAGCCGCCGCGGTAGCCTTGCCCCATGGCCGACCTGCACGTGCTGCGCGTCTTCGTCGCCCCCGACGGGAGCGGCGGCAACCCGCTCGGGGTGTTCCTGGACGGCGCGGCCGTCCCGGCCCGCCGGCGCCAGGGGATCGCCGCCGACCTCGGCTTCAGCGAGACCGTGTTCGTGCTGGACCGGCCGGCCGGCCGGGTGGCGATCTTCACCCCGGCCGCCGAGCTGCCGTTCGCCGGGCACCCCCTGGTCGGCACCAGCTGGCTGCTGGCCCGCGAACGCGCCCCGGTCCCGGTGCTGCGGCCACCGGCCGGCGAGGTGCCGACCTGGGTGGACGGCGGCGGGGCGACCTGGATCCGGGGCCGGCCCGAGTGGGCCCCGGAGATGGCCTTCCGCCGGCTGAACGGGCCGGGGGAGGTGGACGCCCTGGCAGCCGCCCCCGACGGCCTCGACTTCGTCGACTGCTGGGCATGGGAGGACGAGGCGGCCGGGCGGGTCAGGGCCAGGGTGTTCGCGCCCCGGTTCGGCATCGCCGAGGACGAGGCGACCGGCGCGGCCGCGGTCCGGCTGGTCAGCCGGCTCGGCCGGCCGCTGACGATCCGCCAGGGCGCCGGCTCCCTGCTGCATGCCCGACCCGGGCCCGACGGCACCGCCGAGGTCGGCGGCGACGCGGTCCTTGACGAGGTCCGCGACTACCCGCTCTGACCGGACAGGCCGCGCTCGGCCGATCTTGTACCCACGCGATACCTTGATAGCCCCCGCCCCGACCGAGGAGCCGAGCGTGATGGCCGAGCACACCGCCCGTATCGACCAGACCCCCGAGTGGCAGGCGCTCCAGCGCCACCACCAAGAGCTCAAGGACACCCACCTGCGCGACCTGTTCGCCGCCGACCCGGCACGGGGCGAGGCCATGACCTGCGAGGCCGGCGACCTGTACCTGGACTGGTCCAAGAACCGGGTGACCGCCCAGACGGTCCGGCTGCTGGTGGCGCTGGCCGATCGGGCCGGGCTGCGGCGGCGGATCGATGCCATGTTCGCGGGCGAGCGGATCAACGTCACCGAGGACCGGGCGGTGCTGCACGTCGCCCTGCGGGCCCCGCCGGGCAGCTCGATCCTGGTCGACGGCCACGACGTGGTCGGCGAGGTCCACGAGGTGCTGGCCAGGATGCGCCGGTTCGCCGAGGAGGTCCGCTCCGGCCGCTGGCTGGGTCACACCGGCCGGCCGATCCGCAACGTCGTCAACCTCGGCATCGGCGGCTCCGACCTTGGCCCGGCCATGGCCTACGAGGCGTTGCTTGCCGACAGCGACCGGTCGCGTCGGTTCCGGTTCGTGTCGAACGTCGACGGCGCCGACATCGCCGAGGCGACCCGTGACCTGGACCCGGCCGAGACGCTGTTCATCGTCTGCTCCAAGACCTTCACCACCATCGAGACCCTGACCAACGCCCGCACGGCCAGAGCGTGGCTGCTGGACGCCCTCGGCGACGAGGCCGCGGTCGGGCGCCATTTCGTCGCCGTGTCCACCAACGCCGCCAAGGTGGCCGAGTTCGGGATCGACACGGCCAACATGTTCGAGTTCTGGGACTGGGTCGGCGGGCGGTACTCCTACCCGTCGGCGATCGGGCTGTCGCTGATGGTGGCGATCGGGCCGGACCGGTTCGACCAGCTGCTGGCCGGCTTCCACGCCATGGACGAGCACTTCCGGACCGCGCCGTTCGAGCGCAACCTGCCCGTGCTGCTGGGGCTGCTGGGCGTGTGGTACACCGACTTCTTCGGCGCCGAGACCCACGCCGTGCTCCCCTACAGCCAGTACCTGGGCCGCTTCCCAGCCTACCTGCAGCAGCTGGACATGGAGTCCAACGGCAAGTCGGTCACCCTCGACGGCTCGCCGGTGGCCGCCGCGACCGGGCCGGTGGTCTGGGGCCAGCCTGGAACCAACGGCCAGCACGCCTTCTACCAGCTGATCCACCAGGGGACCAGGCTGGTCCCGTGCGACTTCCTCGGCGTCTGCCGGCCGGCCGAGGAGGTCGGCGGCCACCACGACCTCCTGATGGCCAACTTCTTCGCCCAGACCGAGGCGCTGGCCTTCGGCAAGTCCAGGGAGCAGGTGGAGGCCGAGGGGGTCGCACCGGAGCTGGCGCCGCACCGCACCTTCCCGGGCAACCGCCCGACCAGCACCATCCTCGCCCCGAAGCTCACCCCGGCGGTCCTCGGGCAGCTGACCGCCCTGTACGAGCACAAGGTGTTCACCCAGGGGGTCATCTGGGACGTCAACTCGTTCGACCAGTGGGGTGTTGAGCTGGGCAAGGTGCTGGCCACCCGGATCGCCGCCGAGCTCGACCCGGCGGCCTCCCCCGACCTGGGCCACGACAGCTCCACCAACACCCTGCTCAAGCGCTACCGGCGCCTGCGCCGGGCCTAGGAACCACGCTCGGCCAGCAGCTCGTCCAGGCGGGCCCTGGCCGGATCGAAGGGGACGGCGTGGTCGGCCATGGCGGCCCACGGGTCGGGCTTGCGGGCCAGACGGCGGCGCAGGTTGGCGATCGTGTAGGAGCCCGGCTCGACCCGGCCCAGCTCGGCCCAGTCGATCGGGGTGGCGACCGGCGCCTGGGGCCGAGGCCGCACCGAGTAGGGGACGACCACCGTCTGGGCGTAGCCGTTGCGGGCGGTGTCCAGCAGCAGCCGCCCCCGCCGCTTGGCCTTGCGCCACTCGACGCTGAGCCGCTCCGGGTCGCGGGCCGCGACCAGGGCGGCCAGCTCGCCGGCGAACACCTTCACCACCTCGACGTCCGGCCCGGGCTCCAGCGGCACCACCACGTGGTAGCCGCGCGAGCCCGAGGTCTGCACGAACGGGACCACGCCGACCTCCTGGCACGCCGCCTGCACCGCCCTGGCCGCGGCCCGCACCACCTCGAGGCCCTGGTCGGGGTCGGGATCCAGATCGACGATCACCAGGTCGGGTCGGGCCAGGTGGTCCACCCGCGAGGTCCAGGCGTGGAAGGTCACGGTCGCCAGGTTGGCCAGGTAGACCAGGCTGGCGGCGTCGTCGCAGACGACATGGTCCACGGTCCCGCCGCGGCCCCGCCGGTCGACGGTGACGGTGCGCACCCAGTCCGGGAAGTGGTCGGAGGCGCCCTGCTGCCAGAACCCGTGACCCTTGACGCCGTTGGGGAACCGCTGCAGGTTGAGCGGCCGGCCGCGCAGGTGCGGGAGCATGACCTCGGCGACGTCGCGGTAGTGGGCGATCAGGTCGCCCTTGGTCAAGCCGGCGTCGGGGAAGAACGGCTTGCCGACGCTGGACAGCTGCACGGTGCGGCCGCCGACCGGCAACGACCCGTCCCTCACCCGGCGAGGCATGGGGCCAGCCTACGCCGGCTGAGGGACAGGGTCGCCGGTCGGGTCGGTCAGCCGTCCATCAGCCACCCCGCCGAAACCGGGCGAACTGGGGATTGACCGAAACCGGACGGTCTGGCACAGTCCGAAACGACGGCACGGTGGCTTCTCGTATGCCACCGTGCTGTTGAACGGTAGGTCTGGCGGTCGCGCCGGACCGTGCGTCCTGGCCTCTTCCCGTGGCTGGGACGCCGTGCCGGCCCACCCCCCGAGGTGGGTCGGCGGACGGAGGTGCCGTTCGGGGGATGGAAGGCCCCGAGGAGAGCCGCGGGCCGCATGCTCGAGGCCTACTCGGGGCTTTCCTCTGCGTTGACGATGTCGAGACTGCCGCCTCGGCGGCCGCGGGCGGCGGCCAGGATCTCGGCCAGGATCGACAGGGCGATCTCAGGCGGCTGGCGGGCGCCCAGGTCGAGCCCGGTCGGGCTGTGCAGCCGGCCGACGTCCGCGCCGGCCTGGCGCAGCCGGTCCACGAACCCCGGGGTGTGGCGCCGGCTGCCCATCACCCCGACGTAGCCGACCCGGCCGGCGAGCACGCCCTGCAGGGCCGGCAGCAGCCCAGGGTCGTCATGGTCGACGAACACCACCGCGTCGCCCGGGCCCAGTCCCTGGCTGGCCGCCTCGAAGCCGGCCGAGCCGGGGGCCTCGGCCAGCACGGCCACGCCGACGACCTCGCCGATGGCGGCCAGGGCGTCGGCGACCGGGCCGGCGCCCCCCACCACCACCCTGGCCGGGCCGGCGAAGGCCTCCAGGAAGACCTCGACCACGCCCGCACCCGGCTCGCCCTCGAAGCTGGTGTAGGAGCGCATGCCCGACCGCTCCCCCGCCACCAGCAGGGCCGCCCCGTCCCTGCCGGCCTTGCGGTCAAGGCCGTTGCAGCCGATCGTGCCGGCCTGCAGCGCCCCGTCCGGCCCGAACAGGGCGCGGTTCCCCGGCGCCGACGGCGGGTCCCCCTCGGTCCGCACGGTGGTGCCCATGACCACCGTGCGCCCGCCACGCCTCGCCTCCTCCATCGCCGCGAACACGTCCCGACTCATCGGGGCATCCCCCGGCTCACAGTGGCGCCTCCTGGTCGGTGGGGCCGCGCTGCTCCTCCCGCTCCCGGAGCTGGTTGAGCACGCCGCCGGCCAGCACGACCTTGCGTTCGCGGGGGGAAAGGTCGAGCCTGCCGGTGAACCCCTCCTTGCCCGGTATCCGGACCTCGACCTCCTCCGACCCGCCGGCCACGGCCTGCTTCAGGTCGGGGATGGCCAGCTCGTCGCCCACCTCCAGGCGGTCGTGGGTCTGCCGGTCGATGGAGACCGGGAGCAGACCCTGGGCGATCAGGTTGCGCCGGTGGATGCGCGCGAAGCCCCGGGCCAGGACGCAGCGGACGCCGAGGGCGAGCGGGGCCAGGGCGGCGTGCTCGCGGCTGGAGCCCTGGCCGTAGTTCTCGCCGCCGACGATGAACCCGCCGCCCCAGTCCTTGGCCCGGCGGACGAACTCCGGGTCCTCCTTCATGAAGGTGTACTCGGCGATCGCGGGCACGTTGGAGCGGTCGGCCATGACGATGGCCCCGTCGGGCGCCATCGACCCGGTGGAGATGTTGTCGGGCAGCACGATCAGCACCCGCCCCCGGAGGCTGTCGGGCAGCGGCGGCGGGATCGGCGGCTGCTTGATGTTGGGGCCACGGATGATCTCGATCCGCTCGGCCTCCCCGGGCGGCGGGGGCGCCAGCAGCATGAAGTCGTCGACCACCGGGTCGGGGTCGTCGACCTCGGGTGGGTCGCCGAGGGTGCGGGGGTCGGTGATCCTGCCGGCCAGCCCGGTGGCCGCGGTGGTCGCCGGCGAGGCCAGGTAGACCTGGTCGTCGACGGTGCCGGAGCGGCCCTTGAAGTTCCGGTTGAAGGTCCGCACGCTCGCCCTGCCGGTGGGCGGGGCCTGCCCGATCCCGACGCAGGGCCCGCAGGCCGGTTCCAGGATGCGCAGGCCGGCCCGCTCCAGGTCCTCCAGCACCCCTGAGGTGGTGATGGTGGTGAGGATCTGGCGGCTTCCCGGCGACAGCGTGCCCACCGTCTCCGGCGGCAGGTGCCGGCCCCGCAGCACCGCCGCCGGGATGGCCAGGTCCTCGTACCAGGAGTTCACGCTGGACCCGAAGCAGACCTGGAACACCGGGGTGCCGGCGACCTCGGCGACCGGGACCACGTTGTCGGGCTGATGGGGCCGGGCGATCAGCGGCTCGAGTCGGGACAGATCCACCTGGATCTCCTCGTCGTACTCGGCCTCCGCGTCGGGGCCGAGCTCGACCCACTGGTCCTCCCGCCGCTGGCGGGCCAGGAACCGCCGGGTCCGCTCGTCGGACGGGAAGATGGCGGTGGTCCCGCCCAGCTCGGTGATCATGTTGCAGACGGTGGCCCGCTGGGTGACCGGCAGGCTGGCGACGCCAGGCCCGGTGAACTCGAAGATCCGGTTGAGGCCGCCCTTGACCGTATAGTTCCGGATGAGCCACAGGATCAGGTCCTTGGAGGCGACCCAGGGCGGCAGCTGGCCTTCCAGGTGCACGCCGACCACGATCGGGGTCGGGGTCTGGAACGGGTAGCCGGCCATGGCCAGGGCGACCTCCAGCCCCCCCGCGCCGATGGCGATCGAGCCGCAGGCCCCGGAGGTCGGCGTGTGCGAGTCGGCCCCGAGCAGGGTCGCGCCGGGGCGGGCGAAGCGCTCGGTGTGGACCTGGTGGCAGATGCCGTTGCCGGCGCGCGAGTAGTGCAGGCCGTAGCGGGCGGCGCAGCCCTGCAGGAACAGGTGGTCGTCGGCGTTGCGGTGGTCGAAGCCGAGCATGTTGTGGTCGACGTACTGGACGGCCAGGCCGACCCGGACCCGGTCCAGCCCGAGGGCCTCGAACTCCATGCAGGCCATGGTCCCGGTGGCGTCCTGGAGCAGGGTCTGGTCGATCCGCAGGGCGATCTCCTCGCCGGCGGCCAGCCGTCCGGAGACCAGGTGCTGTTCGAGGATCTTGGCGGTCATGGTGCCACGCATGGGCTGATCCTAGCTGAGCCGGGCGACTGGGAGGCGGTCGGTGGCCAGCCGGACCGGGTCGTCGCGCACCTGGGCCAGCCGTTGGAGGAATTCGGCCCTTGGCAGGTCGCGGGCCCCCAGACTGGCCAGGTGCGGGGTGACCATCTGGACGTCGATCAGGCACCCGCCGGCCTCGGTCAGCCGGGCGGCCAGGTCGACAAGGGCCACCTTGGAGGCGTCGGTGGCCAGGTGGAACATGGACTCGCCGGTGAACACCCCGCCGACGGCGACCCCGTACAGGCCGCCGACCAGCTCGCCGTCGGCCCACACCTCCAGGCTGTGGGCGTGGCCGAGGCCGTGCAGCCGCTGGTAGGCGGCGCGCATCGGCGCCGTGATCCAGGTGCCCGCCTCGCGGTCCGGGCCGGGGCGGTCGGCGCAGCCGGCGATCACCGTCGAGAAGGCTCGGTCAGCGGTGGTCTCCCAGCCGCAGCGGCGGAGCCTGGCCCGCAGGGACCGCGACACCACCAGCCCATCCAGCGGGATCACCCCGCGCGGATCGGGCGAGAACCAGGGCAGCGGCGCCCCCGGGTGCGGCCAGGGGAAGATCCCCCGCCGGTAGGCGTCGACCAGGGTCGCCGGCTCCAGGTCGGCGCCGATCCCGACAAGCCCGTCCTCCCCGACGGTGACCGGGTCGGGGAAGCGCCATCGGGACGGGCCAGGGACGGGCAACAGAACCTCTCGACCTCGGGGTCCGGAGGACAAGCCTAGCGCCCCGGACTCGGCGCGGCGGCGGCCCTGGCCCCCCGGGGCTCGGCATGACGGCGGCCCTGGCCCACGGGGCTCGGCGCGGCGGCGGCCCGGGGCTCAGGGGCTCGGCATGACGGCGGCCCTGGCCCACGGGCTCGGCGCGGCGGCGGCCCTGGCCCACGGGCTCGGCGCGTCGGCGGCCCTGGCCCCCGGGCTCGGCGCGGCGGCGGCCCGGGGCTCGGGGCTCGGCGTCGCTGGGGCACTCCCACCGCGGTGTCCAGGTTGGCTCGCTTGCTTGAACCGATCCGTTGTGCGCACGATACGGGTCGCTCGCGGCGTCGAAGCCGGCGCATCCCCCCGCGTCCGGAGGACCTATGGCTCGGTTGCGTCCCGTGCTGGCCGCACTGCTGCTGGCGTTGCCGGCATGCCTGGCCGCCGGCACGGCCGCGGCGGGCCCCGCCGGCACGGGCACCGGCGGCGGGGAGCCGGCCGTCGCCGCGGCCGCGTTCGTGGACAGCATCGGGGTCAACGCCCGTTCCGGCGACGCCGCCGCCGGCTGGGCGCTGGCCGACCGGCTGCGGGCCGCCGGCATCCGCCACGTCCGTGGCCCGGCCGCCTCCGGACCCGGCGACCCGACCCTGGAGGGGCTGCGGGCGCTCGCCGGGGCCGAGCTCCAGCTGGACCTGGTCGTCGGGGCCGACGCCGACCCGGCGGGCGTGGTCGAGGCGGCCGCCTCCCTCGGCGGCGGGGTCGCCGCCCTCGAGGTCGACGACCGTCGCGACCCGGCCCCGTTGCGCAGCGCCGTGCGGCGCGATCCCCGCCTGCTGGGCGTGGCGGTGCTCGCCCCGGCCCCTGGCGCCGACTACCACACCGACACCATCAACCTGCAAGGCCAGTGCCCAGGCTGCGGTCGCGATCTTGGAGCCGGCGACGCTGCCGTGCAGGTCACCGAGGTCGCCGTCGGCGCGGGCGTCCCCGACGCCGTCGCGGCCAGGTACCTGCCCCGGCTGCTGCTGGCCAATGCCGGCCTGGCCGTCCGCACCTATCTGGACGGGCGCGGCGACGCCGACACCGGCCCCGGGCTGCTGGACCCGGCCGGCTCCCCCACCCCCGCCTACCACGCCGTCGCCGGGCTGGTGGCGCTGCTGGGCGACCGGGGGCGGCAGTTCGAGCCCGACCGTCTGGCCTTCCGGCTGTCCGGCGCCACCGACCAGGTGCAGCACCGGCTGCTGCAGAAGGCGAACGGCCACTTCTGGCTGGCCCTGTGGGTCGAGAAGCCGGGCTGGGACCCGGCCACCGGGCGGGAGCTGCCGGTCCCGGCGCAGCAGGTCACCCTGACCCTGGAGGACCAGGTGGCCGGGGCGACGGCCTACGTGCCCGAGCTGGGCACCGACCCAGAGCGCAGTTTCGCCGGCGGGCTCGACCAGGTCGAATTGGAGGTGACCGACCGGGTGCTGCTGCTCGAGCTGCTCCCGGACCGGGGCGGGGCAACCCCGGCCCCCGGGCCGGCGCCGCCGCCCGGCGGGCCGGTGCCGACCGGCCCCGAGGACCAGACCGTCGTGCTCGCAGGCAGCACCGACCAGAACGCGCCGGCCACCCCGACAACCTCGGCTGCTCCCGCCGCCGCCCTGGCGGCGACCGCGACCACCACGGGCACGGCCAGCCGGTCGCCGCTCGCCTTCACCGGGTCGGCCGCGCTCTCCATGCTGGTCGCCAGCGCCCTGCTCATGCTGGTCGGGGTGGCCGCCCTCGCCGCCTCGCGCCGCCGCTACCACCACCGCCACTGACCCCCAGGGGTCACCTGACCCGGCGGTCCGCTCCCGCGCGACGGTCAGGTCGATCTGCGTCGGGCTGGTACGCTCGCGCTGACCCCTCGCTACGCACGCTCGAGCGCCACGCGCGGCAGCCGCCGGGCGATCCACGCCGGCAGCCACCACGCGCGGGTGCCGAGCAGCTGCATGACCGCCGGCACGAGCAGGCAGCGGATGACGAGGGCGTCCAGCAGGATCGCCACGGCCAGCCCAAGACCGAACTGCTTGAGCATCCGGCCGGGGTCGAGCAGGAACGCGCCGAAGACCACCACCATGATCGCCGCCGCGGCGCTGACCACGCGGCCGGTGGTGGCCAGCCCTTCGCGGATGGCCGTGGGGGCATCGCCGGTGCGTTCCCATTCCTCATGCATGCGCGAGAGCAGGAACACCTCGTAGTCCATCGACAGCCCAAAGGCGATGGCGAAGATCATCACGGGAACGAACGCCTCGATCGGTCCGGGCTCCATGCCCAGCGGCCCGCCCGGCAGATCCCGCTGGAACACCAGCGTGATGACGCCCAGCGATGCGCCGACGCTGAGCAGGTTGCACAGTGCCGCCTTCAGCGGGATGAGCAGCGAGCGGAACACGGCCGCCAGCAGCAGTGCGGACAGGCCGATCACGACCGCGACGAACAGCGGCAGGCGACCGGCGACCGCGTCGGCGAAGTCCACGGTGGCGGCGGTGCTCCCGCCGAGCAGGAAGGTGGCTCCGGTGTCGCGCTCCAGCGGCGGCAGCACCTCCTCACGAAGCCGGGTCACCAGCTGCTGGGTCTCCGCGTCCTGGGGCTTGGAGTCCGGAACCACGATCACCATCTCCACCTCGCCGTCCCTGATGGGCACCGGCGGGGTGGCGGTCGCCACGCCCGCCGTGCCGGCCAGCGTGCGCTGCAGCGCGCTGGCGGCCTGCCTGTCGCCCTCGGCGACCACCAGCAGCGGCCCGTTGAAGCCGGGCCCGAAGGCCTCTGTGAGCAGGTCGTAGGCCTGGCGGCTGGTCGTGGACCCGGGGTCGTTGCCCGCGTCGGCGATGCCCAGGCGCATGCCGAGCGCGGGCGCGGCCAGTGCGAGCAGCGCGGCCACGGCCAGCAGCGCCGCCGGCCACGGCCGCCGCTGCACCAGCGCCGACCAGCGCCGCCAGCGGTGCCCTTCGGGGTGGCGCGCACGCGCAGCGCGGCGGCGAACGCCACGTTCGATGCGCCCACCCATGATCGCCAGCAGCGAGGGCAGCAGCGTCAAGGAGGCGAGCATGGTCACCAGCACCGTCAGCGCGACGGCGACCGCCACCCCCTGCAGCGAGCCCAGGCCCAGGACGACCAGGCCCCCCAGCGCGATGATCACCGTGCTGCCGGCGAAGAACACCGTCCGGCCGGCGGTATCCAGCGCCGTGCGGACCGCCTGCTCCCGCTCTGCGCCGTCCACCAGCTCGGCGCGGTAGCGGGAGAAAACCAGCAACGCGTAGTCGATGCCCACGCCCATACCCACGAGGAGCATCAGCGGCGGGGTGAAGTCGGCCACGGTCGCCACCTGCGAGGCAACCACGATCAGGCCGATCGCGCTGCCGACCGCGAAGATCGCGATCAGGATCGGTAGGCTTGCGGCCAGCAGGGAGCCGAACAGCAGCACCAGGATGACCAGCGCGGCGAGCAGGCCGGCGCCCTCGGCCGCCCCGCCCTCGCTCTCCTCGGCGCCGCGGACGGCGTCGCCGCCCAGCTCGACCCGCAGGCCGTCGCCCTCGGCGGCCTTGGCCGCATCGATCATCCGGCGGATGGCCTGGGTGGACACCTCCTGCGCCGGGCCGTCCAGCGTCACGGTGGCGTAGGCGGTCGTGCCGTCGCGCGAGACCGCCGCCGCATCGGCGTAGGGGCTGCCGACATCGGCCACGTGGGGCAGGCCTCGCAGGTCGTGGAGCATCGCCTCCACCCGCGCACGCGTCGCCGGCGTCCGAACGCCGCCGGAATCCTGCACCACGACCTGCACCGTGTCGCCGGCCCGCCCGGGAGCATGTTCCCGCAGCGAGTCGAGCGCCCGCTGCGACTCGGTACCTGGCAGCGAGAAGTCGTTGTGGTAGTCGCTGCCCACCGCCTGCGAGGCGACCGTGACGCCGGCCAGGACGACGACCCACAGCACCAGGGCCAACCAGTGGCGACGATGCGACCACGCGGCAAGCCGCTCGAACCGGCTGGGGCGGAGCCGAGGACGGGGATCCACGAGGCACTCTCCTTTCATACCGTTGTGTGAGGACCATGCTGTGGCTTGCTCACGGCGTGGCCGTGACCACCACGCGACCGGTCATCTGCGGGTGCAGCGTGCAGACGTAGTCGTAGGTGCCGGGTTGGTCGAAGGTGCGGCGGAAGGTCCCCGACCGCCGCGGGTCGCCGGAGCCCCAGCCGTCGCCCTTGACGTCATGCGCCACTGGGCCGTCCTGGAAGCTCCAGGTGACCTCGGTGGCGGCGGAGATCTCGATCGCCGCCGGCGAGAACTTGATCTGCTTGGCGACGACCGTGGTCACCCCGTTGGCGGGCGGGTTGCCGGTGGACTCGTCCTGCCCACCGCCATTGGCGGCGCAGCCGGCCAGCAGCGCGGCCGCCACCAGCAGCAGCGCCGGCACAAGCCGAGGTCGGGTCATCGGTGACGTCCTCTGCGGTCGGCGTGGTTACCGCCAAGGACGCTACGAGGCCAACCCGCAGGTGTCGTCCTGCCAGGGATGATGGTTACTACCCCGGCTGGGGAAGGTGGGCTACCCCGACGGGTGCAGGTGACTGGGCGGTTTCGGTCCGGCGGTCACAGCCAGCCGGGGCGGACCAGCCCGGTCTCGTAGGCGAGCACGACAAGCTGGGCGCGGTCGTGCGCGGCGAGCTTGCCCATGACCCGGCTGACATGGGTTTTGACGGTCGCAGGGCTCATGTACAGCCGGGCGGCGATGTCGTCGTTGGCCAGCCCCTCGCCCACCAGCGCCAGCACCTCCCGCTCCCGGTCGGTGAGCACCTTGAGCCGGTCGGCGGCCGGCGGCTCGACGGCGGGCCGCGCGGCGAACTCGGCGATCAGCCGCCGGGTCACGCCCGGCGACAGCAGCGCGTCGCCCCGGGCGACCACCCGCACGGCGTGGCGCAGCTCGCCCGGCTCCACGTCCTTGGCCAGGAAGCCGCTGGCCCCCACCCGCAGCGCCTGGTACACGTACTCGTCCAGGTCGAAGGTGGTCAGGATCACCACGCGCACACCGGCCAGGCGCTCGTCGGCCACGATCCACCTGGTCGCCTCCAGCCCGTCCAGCCCGGGCATGCGGATGTCCATCAGCACCACGTCAGGGCGTGCCGCGCGGGCGCGCTCGACTGCCTCGGCGCCGCTGGCGGCCTCGCCGACCACCTCGATGTCGTCGCAGCTCTCCAGCAGGGTGCGCAGCCCGGCGCGGGCCAGCGGCTGGTCGTCGGCCAGCAGGACCCTGACCGTCACGGCGGGGCCTCGCGCAGCGGCAGGCGGGCATGGACGCGGAACCCGTGGGCCGACCCCGGCCCGGCCACCAGCTGCCCGCCGACCGCCGCCGCTCGCTCGGCCATCACCGCCAGACCGTGGCCCGTGGACCGCGCGCCTGGCGCGGCGGCGGTCGCACCGGTGGGCGCGCCGGCGGCGCCTGGTGGTGGCCGCCCACTTCCCCGCCCGTCGTCGTCGACCTGGACCTCCACCACGTCCAGCTGGTAACACACGCGCACCGTCGCGCTGGCCGCCCGCGCGTGACGCAGCACGTTGGTGAGCGACTCCTGCACGATCCGGTAGGCGGTCAGGTCGACGGCGGGCGGCAGCGGCCGGGCCACGCCGCTCACCGCCAGCTCCACCCGCACGCCAGCGCTTCGGGCCATGCCCACCAGCTCCTCCAGCTGGTCCAGGCCGGGCAGGGGGCCGCGCGGCGCGGCCCCCTGCCGCAGCATCGTGACGGTGGCCTTCAGCTCGGCCATCGCCTCCCGGCTGGACGCCCGGATCGCCCGCACCGCCTCCCGGGCTGGCTCCGGGTCCGCCTCGAAGCGGTCCAGCGCCTCGTCGGCCACGCCCGCCTGGAGCGCGATCACCGCGATGGTGTGGGCGGTGATGTCGTGCAGGTCACGCGCGAGCCGCAGCCGCTCCTCGCCCGCGTGCCGGCGCGCCGTCTCCTCACGGGTCCGCTCGGCCTCGACCGCCCGCCGCTCGGCCTCGGCCAGGTAGTCCCGCCGGCCGCGGGTCACCTCCCCCATCGCCAACGCCAGCGCGACCAGCAGCACCGTGAGGCCAACTTCGGCCGGCGTGCCCGCGTCCAGGAGCGCCCAGACGACCGGCACCGCCGCCAACGCCGCGGCGGCCAGCAGGGCGAGCGCGCGCCGGCCGGTCGCCGCCGCGCTGTACAGCCCGATCAGCGGCGTGGCCCAGATCGGCCCGGTCGGATACCCCAGGGCGACAGAGGCAGCTGTCGCGGCACACGTGACCAGCAGCACAGCGGCGGGCCAGCGCCGTCTGGCCGCCAGCGACCCGGTGGCGGCCGCCAGCAGCACCCAGGCCAGCCAGTCCAGTGACCGCCGGGCATTGCCGGTGCCCTCCTGCACCGACTGCACAGTCCCAAACCACGCGAACACTCCGAAGACCAGCACCAATGCCAGGTCGCCCACCCACGGGCGGCGACGCAACCACCCCGGCGACCGCCGGGCCGCGTCCACCACCGATCTGACCAGCGCTGACGTGCTCACGCCCGCACCTTAGGTCACGCCCATCCCGCTGTCATCCATCCGCTGCGGTACCAGGCATCCTCCCGGCGAGGTAGCCGCCTGGCAGCCCACCATCACGGTCACGGCGTTCTGGAGTCGAACACCCCGCCCGACATCGAAGGCGCCGAATAGCCAGCCCTGGTTGCCACCTGACCTTCGCGCCACCCGGGTCGTCGGGCAGCTCCCCAGTAAGGTGATACGGCGCAGTACCGACCATCACCAACCAGACAAGCCCGCACTATGCCGAGGCCCTGCCACTGACCCGGGTCAGCGCCGGACGGTGCCGGGCCGGACGCCGAGGACCTCCAGCTGCTCTCACGGGCCCCCGGTCCGCTCGAACTGGTCGCGGCAGGCGGTCGAGCAGAAAAACCAGGCGACTCCGGCGCGCACGGCCGTCGGCGCCCCGGCCACGGCCACCGTCATGCCGCAGACCGGGTCGACCGCCTCGGCCGACGTCGGCACCGCGGCGGGCGACGGCCGCCCGGAGCCGGATGCCAGGCCGTGGCGCCAGTCGACCAGCTCGGCCAGGATGGCGACGGCGATCTCCTCCTGGGTCGAGGGGCCGAGATCGCGCCCGGCCGGGCTGCGGACACGGGCCAGCGCCTCGGGGGCGACGCCCCGCTCGCGCAGGGTGCCGAGCACGGCGGCGGCCCGCCGGGAGCTGGCCACCAGCCCGACGTACCCCGTGCCGGCGCGCAGCGCCCACTCCAGCGCATCCTCGTCGCCGTGGCCCATGGTGGCCACCACCACCGCGTCGGCGGCGACCTCGGCGCCGAGCTCGTCGGTGACCCGCCAGCCGATGATGCGGGCCAGCTGGGCGAGTGTGCGTCCGGCGACCCCGTCGCCGACCACGGCCAGCAGCGGGCCGGGCAGCTCCGGCTCGATCAGGACCTCGACCACCCCCTCGGAGGCGCAGCGGCTCTCCGCGACGACCACGTCGGCGGGGGCGGCGCCGGCGGCGCCGGCCGGGCCGATCTGGACGAGCCGTGGCTCGCCGTCGGCGAGGGCCCGCAGCGCCTCGCGGACCACGATCGGTTCCGAGCAGGCCCCGCCGACCCAGCCGGCCAGGGTCCCGTCGGGGGTGACCAGCGCCCGGTCCCCCCGCCGGGTCGAGGCCGGCCGCACCACCCTGACCACCGTGGCCAGGGCGTACGGCTTCCCCTCGGTGGCCAGCCGCCCCGCCTGGACCAGCACGTCACCTCGGGAGGTCATCTCACTCCGCGAGGCCGGCCTCGACCAGCGCCTTCCAGACCTTGTCGGGGCCGATGGGCATCTCCAGCTCGCGGACGCCGGCGTGGGCCAGCGCGTCCACGACCGCGTTGACGAACGCCGCCGGGGAGCCGACGGTGGCCGACTCGCCGACCCCCTTGGCCCCGATCGGGTGGTGCGGCGACGGGGTCACCGTCTCGCCCAGCTCGAACTTGGGCGTCTCCCAGGCGGTCGGGATCAGGTAGTCGGAGAAGTTGGACCCGATGCAGTTGCCGAGCTCGTCGAAGGTGATCAGCTCCATCGCGGCCATGGCGAACCCCTCGGTGAGCCCGCCCATGATCTGGCCCTCGACGATCATCGGGTTGATCCGCACCCCGCAGTCGTCGACCGCGACCATCCGGGTGACCTTCCACTGGCCGGTGCCCCGGTCGACCTCGACGGCCACCGCGTAGGTCCCGAACGGGTAGGTCATGTTGGGCGGGTCGTAGTAGGTGACGCCTTCCAGGCCGGCCTCCATGCCCTCGGGCATGTCGGTGTAGGCGGCGAAGGCCGCCTCCTGGATGGTCGTCTGCCGGTCGGGGGCGCCCTTGACCCGGAACCGGTCGCCGACCCACTCCAGGTCCTCGGGAGCGACCTCCAGCAGGTGGGCGGCCAGCTGCCTGGCCTTCTCGCGCAGCTTGCGCGAGACCATCGCGGTGGCCGCGCCGGCGGTCGGTGTGCTCCGGGAGGCATAGGTGCCGAGGCCGTAGGGAGTGTTGTCGGTGTCGCCGTGCTGGACCAGGACGTCGGCGGGCGGGATGCCGAGCTCGTTGGCCACGATCTGGGCGAAGGTCGTCTCGTGGCCCTGCCCCTGGGTCTGCACGCCGATCTTGAGGATCGCCTTGCCGGTCGGGTGGACCCGCAGCTCGGCCGAGTCGAACATCTTCAGCCCGAGGATGTCGTAGTCCTTGCTCGGCCCGGCCCCGACCACCTCGGTGAAGCTGGCCAGCCCGACCCCGATCAGCCTGCCGCCGTCGCGGGCCCTGGCCTGCTCGGCCTTGAGGTCCTCGTAGCCGAGCTTCTCCAGGGCGACGTCCATGGCCCGCCCGTAGTCGCCCGAGTCGTACACGAACCCGGTGGCGGAGGTGTAGGGGAACTGCTCGGGCTTGATGAAGTTGCGGCGTCGCAGCTCGGCCTGGTCGATGCCGAGCTCGTAGGCGGCCGTCTGGACCAGCCGCTCGATGAAGAACGAGGCCTCGGTGACCCGGAACGAGCACCGGTAGGCCACCCCGCCGGGGGCCTTGTTGGTGTAGGCGCCGTCGGTGACGACGTGGGCCGCGGGGATGTCGTAGGAGCCGGTGACGATGTGGAACAGACCGGCCCTGAGCTTGCTCGGCTGCGCGTCGGCGTAGGCGTAGCCCTGGTCGGACAGCATGTTGACGCGCAGCCCGAGCATCTTGCCGTCCTCGCGCAGGGCCAGCTCGCCGTTCATGTAGAAGTCGCGGGCGAAGCCGGTCGAGATCAGGTTGCCGGTGCGGTCCTCGACCCACTTGACCGGCCGCCCGAGCAGCAGCGAGGCCGCGGTGGCCACGACGTAGCCAGGGTAGACGGGGACCTTGTTGCCGAACCCGCCGCCGATGTCGGGCGAGATGATCTGGATGTTCTGCTCGGGCAGGCCGGCCACCAGGGCGAACACGGTCCGGTGGACATGCGGGGCCTGCGAGGTCATGTAGATGGTGGCCCTGCCGGTGACCGGGTTGACGTCGGCGACGCAGCCGCAGGTCTCCAGCGGCGCCGGGTGGCAGCGCGGGTAGAAGGTCTCGAGGCTGACCACCCGGTCGGCCTGCGCGAAGGCCCGGTCGGTGGCCTCCTTGTCACCGGCCTCCCAGTGGTAGACGCGGTTGTCCTCCTTGCCTTCCTTGTCGTCCCGGATCACCGGGGCGCCCGGCTCCAGGCTCTGCTGCGGGGTGACGATCACCGGCAGCGGGTCGTAGTCGACCTCGATCAGCTCCAGCGCGTCGTGGGCGACGTAGGGGTCCTCGGCGACCACGCAGGCGACCTCCTGTCCCTGCATGCGCACCTTGTCGGTGGCCAGCACGGCCTGGGTGTCGCCCGAGAGGGTCGGCATCCAGGCCAGGTTGTGCTGGGCCAGCAGCTCGCCGGTGACCACCGCCACCACCCCGGGCAGCGCCTCGGCGGCCGAGGTGTCGATCGAGTTGATCCTGGCGTGGGCCACCGGGCTGCGCAGCACCGACATGTGCAGCATGCCCGGCAGGGTGATGTCGTCGACGTAGTTGCCCTTGCCCTGCAGGAACCGGTCGTCCTCCTTGCGCCTGACGCTCCGGCCCAACCAGGCCTCAGCCGTGTGCTCGCCCGCCATCTTGGCCTCCTAGCCCGCCTGGTTCGCGGCACGGTCGGACTGCAGCTTCCTCGCCGACCATTGCACCGCCTTGACGATGTTCTGGTAGCCCGTGCAGCGGCAGAGGTTGCCCGACAGGGCCCAGCGGATCTCCTGCTCGGACGGGTCGGGGTTCTCCTCCAGCAGGGCCTTGGAGGCGAGCAGCATGCCCGGGGTGCAGAAGCCGCACTGCAGCCCGTGCTCCTCCTTGAACCCCTCCTGGAGGGCGTGGAGCTGCCCGCCGGCGGCCAGGCCCTCCACCGTGGTCACCTCGCGCCCTTCGGCCTGGACCGCGAACATCGTGCACGACTTGACCGGGGTCCCGTCCAGCAGCACCGTGCAGGCGCCGCAGCTGGTGGTGTCGCAGCCGATGTGGGTGCCGGTGAGGCGCAGCCGCTCGCGCAGGAGATGCACCAGCAGCAGCCTCGGCTCGACCTCGGCGGAGCGCTCCTGGCCGTTGACGACCACGGTCACCTTCACCGCGCACCCCCGTCTTCCTTGTCCCTGACCTCGTCCATCACGCCGGCGATGGTCTCCTCGCCGCTGAAGTAGCCCTGCCGATCGGTGGCGTCAAGGGCCGCCTCGGTGGTGACCGGCTCACCGTCGGCCGGCCGGCCGGGCGCGGCACTTATCGCCGCCGCGGCCGCCCGCAGACCCCGCTCGGTGAAGACGCGCACGACGCTGCGCTTGTAGTCGGCGCTGCCCCTGCTGTCGCCGTGCGGCTGCGCGGCCTCGGCTGCCAGGCGGGCCACCTCCCGGATCACGTCGTGGCTCAGCTCGGAGCCGACGAGCGCCTCCTCGGCAGCGGTCGCCCTGAGGTTGGTCGGGCCGACGGCGGTGAGGGCGATGCCGGCCCGGCCGACCTTGCCTCCCTCGCCGAGGACGAGGTGGACGGCGACGCCGACGGTGGCGAAGTCGCCGACCTTGCGCTCGAGCTTGAGGTAGGTGCCGCCGGCGACCGGCCCCGGGTCGGGCACGCGGACCTCGGTGATGATCTCGGTCGGCTCCAGCGAGGTCACGAACGGTCCCTGGAACAGCTCCCGCAGGGGGATCGTCCTTGAGCCGTCCGGGCCATGGGCGACCACCTCGGCGTCCATGGCCAGCAGGGCCGAGCCCCAGTCGCCCTGCGGGTCGGCGTGGGCCAGCGAGCCGCAGACGGTGCCGAGGTTGCGGATGATCGGGTCGGAGATCAGCGGGGCCGCGTCGCCGAGCGTCCCCCAGCGCCCGCCGAGCAGCTCGGACCGCTCGCAGGCCTTGTGCCGGACCAGGGCGCCGATGCGCAGCCCGCCGTTCTCCTCGGCCAGGGTGTCGAGGCCTGGCAGGCGGTTGATGTCGACCACCACCCGTGGGGCGGCGAAGCGCAGCTTCATCAGCGGGATGAGGCTCTGCCCGCCGGCGAGGACCTTGGCGTCGTCCCCGTACCGACCAAGCGTTTCGAGTGCCTCCTCCAGCGTCGAGGGTGCGACGTACTCGAAGCGGGCGGGATACATAGGCGACCGCCTTCCTGTCCCCAACGGTGGGCTGCCCTGGTCAGGGAGCATATACGACCAGACCCGGTCGCAGGCCTGAAGCAGCTGGCGTCCAGCCGGTCCCGGCTCTCAGGGAAGCTCGTCGCCCCGGACCGTCGGCGCCGGCTGTGCAGCCGCGACCGCGGCGCTTCGTCGCCAGGCGGTGAGGCCTACGGCCCCCCGGTGCCCGCCGGATGCTGGTCGGCGACCCAGGCGCCCAGCAGGCCCCGGTCGCGGGCGACGAGCTGCTCGTGCTCGTTGGGCGGGAACGCCCGCTGGACGGTGGCGACCAGCAGGTCGTCGAACTCGGGGCTCCCGATGTATGCGCGCATGCAGTCGTCGGCCGAGGCCAGGTGCTGGTCGCAGAACTCGGCGAAGCGGTCGGCCTCGTAGTAGTCGTCGACCAGGCCCCGGTAGGCGGCCAGCTTCTCCTCCCAGGAGCGGCCCGGGTCGTCGGCCACCGCGTACCAGCGGGCGATCTCGGTGTCCAGGCGCATCGCCCGGCCGGTCACCACGCAGTACAGGCACCACTTGGCCAGCGCGGTGACGGCCCACGGGAAGTAGTAGTGCAACGAGATCAGCGCCATGTCGGGGGTGGCGTTGGCGAAGTCGATCGGGTAGCAGCGGCCGTCGCGCACGATCACCTCGAAGGAGTTGAACTCCCAGCGGAAGAACGCCCCCACCGACAGGCCGAAGGTGACGATCTCCCGACCCTGCTCGGGGGTGAGGAACCCGTGGTCGACCTGGTAGCGCAGGTGCAGCGGCCTGGTCGGGTCGTAGTGGGTGACCATCGTCTGGGGGCCGATGGCCAGCCCGCGGGTGAACACGTCATAGCCCTCCACCCCGGCCTGGACGTGCATCAGCTCCCGCCCCGAGGCGTCGTAGGCGGCCTGCAGCCCTTCGGGGTCGCCGACGCGGTAGACGTTGACCCAGCCGCCGCCGTGGAACGGCTTCATGTACATCGGGTAGCCGACCCGCTCCCCCACCGCGGCAAGGTCGAAGGCCCGGTTGTAGCGGGCCGCGGTGGGGGCGAAGCGCTCGTTGTCGGGCGGGACCTTGTGCGGCAGCAGCCAGGTCTCCGGCACCTCGAACCCCAGCCGGAGGGCCGCACAATACCCTGCGTGCTTCCCCGCGTGAACGTTTACAACCTTGCCAGGTGCCAACGGGTGGAGGAAGCGAGGCACCGGCCCTGGACGCCACCATGCACGCTAAGACTCGTGCCCTCCGCGGCCGACGCCTTGCTGCGGCTGGCCGGCGCCGTGCTGGTCGAAGCCCACGACGAATGGCAGGTCAGCGACCGCCGCTATGTCTCGGAAGGGTCCATGGCCCTGCTCACCACGACCCCTAGCCCAGCTATTTCGCGTGGGCGCTGAGCAGGCTGGAGCCAGGTAGCAAGGGACCCTCCCGACCAGGGAGGATGCGGCTGTCTGACGGTCGCAACCACCCACCCAGGAGGGTCACCCTGCCGGTGCAGGCTACCAACACCCGTCCACGATTCGAAGTCGTCGCCGACGGCCAGGGCGTCTGCAGCCACGTCGGGGCGGCGCTGCTCGGTGAGCTGTCAGACCGGCTGGGGCTGACCGGTGAGCTTGGCCGCCGCGCCAACCTGGGCGTGCGTGCTGTCGCGCATGACCGCGGTCAGGTGCTGCGCGACCTTTTGGTCATGCTCGCCGACGGTGGCGACTGCGTCAGCGACCTGGCCAGCCTGCGGAACCAGCCGGAGCTGTTCGACCAGGTCGCCTCCACGCCGACCGCCTGGCGCATCCTGGCCGAGGAGCTGCCCGCCGATCCGCGTGGGATCAGCGGGCTGTGGTCGGCGCTGGCCAGGGTCCGCGAGCGCGCCTGGGCACTGGGCGCGGCCCCAGCGGGGCC
>DASYSE010000090.1:0-5329 GCA_036003705.1 Actinomycetes bacterium
ACCACGGTGGCGTCGAGGATCACCGCGATCGCCATGCCGATCCCGATCTCCTTGATGGTCAGCAGCTCGCCGGCGGCGAAGCCGAGGAACACCACCACGATCAGCATGGCCGCCGAGGTGACGATCCTCCCGGTCCGCTGCAGGCCCAGCGCGACCGCCCGGTCGTTGTCGCCGGTCTGGTCCCAGGCCTCCTTGATCCGGGAGAGCAGGAACACCTCGTAGTCCATGGACAGGCCGAAGGCGAACACGAAGATCAGCACCGGGACGGTGATGTCGACCATGCCGGGCGGGTCGAAGGCGAGCGGGCCGGACAGGTGGCCCTCCTGGAAGACCCAGACCAGCGCACCGAAGCTCGCCCCCAGCGACAGCACGTTCATGACGATCGCCTTGACCGGCACCACCACCGAGCCGGTCATGAGGAACAGCAACACGAAGGTGACCAGCCCGATGAGGCCGAACGCCCACGGAAGCCGGGCCAGCAGCGAGTCGCGGTAGTCGACCAGGAAGGCGGCCGGGCCGGTGACGCCGACCGGGAACGGCCGCTCCAGCGCCCGGATGCGCTCGACCAGCCGGGTGGCGACCGGGCCCTGGCTGGACCCGGTGGGGACCACGTCCACCACGGTCACCACCGGGGGGATGCCCTGGCGGGGCCGCACCGAGTGGACGCCCGGCAGCGTCGCGATCCGCCGCAGGTAGGGGGCGAGCAGGGGCGAGCGCGGGTCGGTCTCGACCAGCAGCACGATCGGGTCGGTGCCGCCGCCCTCGAACCGCTGGTCGACCGCGTCGAACAGCTGGCGCGACTCCGAGGAGCGGGGGAGCGCCTCCAGCCCGGAGTTCTCCAGCCTGGCGTGGCGGAACGGGACCGCCAGCAGGACCAGCAGGACCGCGACCACCACCACGATCGCGGGGGCGGCGCGCTGGACGACCCGGGACAGCCGGTAGAACAGGCCATGGTCGGACCCGCCGGCGGCGCGCCCTGGGCGGATTCGCCGACCCCAGAGGCCGAGCAGGGCCGGCACCAGCGTGACCGCGGCGACCATCGCGACCAGCACCACGCCGATGCCGCCCCAGGCCAGCGACCGCAGGAACGGCTCGGCGAAGACCAGCAGGCCGCACATGGCCGCGGCCACGGTCAGCCCGGAGAACGTCACCGTGCGGCCGGCGGTGGCCAGGGTCCGCTCGATCGCCGCCGGCAGCTCCTGGCCGGCGGCCCGTTCCTCGCGGAAGCGGCTGATGACCAGCAGCGAGTAGTCGACCGACAGCCCCAGGCCCAGCATGGTGATCACGTTGACCGAGTAGACCGAGATGTCGGTGACCTCGCTGATCCCGAGCAGGATCAGCAGCGCGCCGGCGATCGATACCACCGCCACCAGCAGTGGGGTGACGGCGGCGGTGATCCCCCTGAACACCACCAGCAGCAGCAGGAGCATGACCGGCAGGGCGAGCCGCTCGCCGCGCTCGAGGTCCTTCTGGGCCTGGTCCTGGAACTCCTGGTTGGCCGAGCCCTCGCCGCCGACCAGTACCCGGGGTGCGTCGATGGCCCGCAGCCGCGTCTCGATGCGGCGAACCGCGTCGTCGTGGGCGCGCTCGTCCAGGCCCTGCTTCACCTCGACCCGCAGCCGCACGGCCCGCCCGTCGCGCGCCACCAATTGATCCACCGGGGCACCCCCTTGGGGTTCCCCGGACCCCGCCGGCGGCTCCCCGCCGCCGGCGGCAGCGCCCGCGGGTCCCTCGCTGGCCGGCTGCCGCTGCCACGGGGCGATCACGCGCAGGACGCCCGGCACGGCCTTGAGGTCGGCGGCCGCCCTGGAGATCTCGGCCCGGAACGCGGGCTCGGCGGCGTCGCGGCCGTCGACCACGGCGGTCATCTCGGTGGCGCCGCCGCCGAGCCGGCCGAGCAGATCGGCGGCCACCACCGACTCGGAGTCGTCGCGCAGGCCGCTGCCCGAGCCGAGCCGGCCGAACACCTCGCTACCGAAGCCGAAGCCGACGGCGAGCACCACCACCCACGCGAGCGCGACCGGCAGCCGGCGGCGGTAGACGAAGCGACCCAGGCCTGCGAACACCGTGTCACCATACTATGGCCCGTCGGGAGGGAGGACGGTCCCTTGGCGGCCTGTGGGGTTCCCGTCGCGGCCGGCCCGAGGGCTGCGGGATACTGGGTGAGGGGTCAGGAACCGGGGGAGGGGGAATCGTTCGTGTCGCTGCCGGCGCAGGAGGCGGCCAACCGGGTCGACGAGCTGCGGGCGCGCCTGCGGGACGCGTCCTACCGCTACTACGTGCTGAGCGACCCGGACATCTCCGACGCCGAGTACGACGAGCTGCTGCGCGGCCTGCAACGGCTCGAGGAGGAGTACCCCGACCTGCGCACCGCCGACTCGCCGACCCAACAGGTCGGGGCGCCGCGGGCGGCCGCGTTCGCGCCGGTGCGCCACCCGGTGGCGATGCTGTCGCTGGACAACGTCTTCGCCGCCGAGGAGCTGGCCGCCTGGGGCCGGCGCGCCGAGCGCATCGTCGGCGACGTCGCCGCCTACGTCTGCGAGGTCAAGATCGACGGCGTCGCCGTCTCCCTCCAGTACGAGCGCGGCCGGCTGGTCAGGGCCGCGACCAGGGGGGACGGGCTGGTCGGCGACGACATCACCCCCAACGTCCGCACCATTGCCGACGCGCCCGCCCGGCTCGGGGTCGACGACCCGCCGCCGATGTTCGAGGTCCGCGGCGAGATCTTCTTCCCCACCGCGGCCTTCGAGCAGTTCAACAAGCAGCAGGCCGACGAGGGCAAGCAGGTCTTTGCCAACCCCCGCAACGCCGCCTCCGGCGCGCTGCGGCAGAAGGACCCCAAGGTCACCGCCAGCCGGCCGCTGCGCCTGCTGTGCCACTCCTTCGGCGTGGCCGAGGGGATGCGCTTCGCCTCCCACTCCGAGTTCCTCGCCTACTGCGAGCGGGCCGGCCTGCCGGTCGCGGCGGAGACGGCCAGGGTCTCCACCCTCGAGAAGGTGCAGGCGTTCATCGACCGGTGGGCCGAGCACCGCCACGACATCGAGTACGAGATCGACGGCGTGGTGGTCAAGGTCGACCGCACCGGCCAGCAGCAGGAGCTCGGCCACACCTCCAAGGCGCCGCGGTGGGCGATCGCCTACAAGTTCCCCCCCGAGGAGCGCACCACCCTGCTCAAGGACATCAAGGTGTCGATCGGGCGGACCGGGGTGGCGACCCCGTTCGCCGAGCTGGAGCCGGTGGTGGTGGCCGGCTCCACCATCGGGCTGGCCACGCTGCACAACCAGGACGAGGTCGCCCGCAGGGACGTGCGGCCCGGCGACACGGTGTTCGTCCGCAAGGCCGGCGACGTCATCCCCGAGGTGGTCGGCCCGGTGCTCACCAAGCGGCCCAAGGGCACCAGGCGCTGGAAGTTCCCGCGCGCCTGCCCGGAGTGCGGCACCCCGCTGGTCCGGCCGGAGGGCGAGTCGGCCACCCGCTGCCCCAACGTCACCGGCTGCCCGGCGCAGCGCTGGGGCACGCTGGTCCACTTCGCCGGCCGCGGCGCCATGGACATCGAGCACCTGGGCGAGAAGACGGTGGCCGCGCTGATCGCCGCCGGCAAGCTCCACGACGCCGCCGACATCTACCGGATCACCGCCGAGGACCTGGCCGAGCTGCCCGGCTTCAAGGACAAGTCGATCGCCAACCTGGTGGAGGCGGTGGAGGCGTCCAAGCAGCGGCCGCTGGATCGGCTGCTGGTCGGCCTGTCCATCCGCCACGTGGGCGGCACGGTCGCCACCGTGCTCGCCAACCGCCTGAGGTCGCTGGAGGCAATCGCCGGCGCCGGTGAGGAGGAGCTGGCGGCGGTCGACGGGGTCGGCCCGACCATCGCCGCCAGCGTCGCCGTCTGGTTCGCCGATGACGCCAACAAGGATCTGGTCGCCCGCCTGGTCGAGGCCGGCGTCAACACCAAGGCCGACGGGCAGGAGGTCGCCGAGCTGCCGCAGACGCTCGCCGGCAGCACCTTCGTGCTCACGGGCGGGCTGGACGGCTTCACCCGCGACGAGGCCACCACGGCCATCGAGGCGCGCGGCGGCAAGGTGACCTCGACCGTCTCCAAGAAGACCTCCTACGTGGTGGTCGGGACCGACCCGGGCTCCAAGGCGGACCGGGCGGCCGAGCTGGGCGTGCCGACGCTCGACGAGGCCGCCTTCCGGGAGCTGCTCGACCGCGACGAGCTGGCGGCGCCCGATGAGTGACGTCTTCAGCCCCTGGGACCCGGAGGGGTCGCGGCCGCCGGAGCCGTCCCGCGAGGACAAGGGCCCCGACCCGGAGCCGATCGTACGCACCGTCCGGGTCGCCTTCCTGCTGGCCGGCATGCTGGTCGCGGCCATCGTCAACGCGGGGCTCAACCGGCTGACCGGGCCGCCGGCGACGGCCGGGGTCGTCGGCCTGCCCCTGTCGGCCGTGGTCGCGGTGGTCGTGGTCGCGATCCTGCTGGGGGCGGCGTGGGCGTTGCGCCCGGCGCACCTGCTGATGGTCGGCAAGCGGACCCTCGACCATCCCGACCCGCGCCAGCGGCGACCCCGGGCCGAGCGGGCCAGGGCGATGGGCTTCCGCGGCCTGGCCATGGGCTGGGCCAGCCAGGCGCTGGTGGTGGGCCTGCTGCCGGCCCTGGCCGGGCTGATGCTGGAGCTGCTGCACGGCCGCCGCTGGGAGCTGCTGGCGTTCGCCGGCGTGAGCCTGCTGGCCGGCTTCGTCTACCAGCTCCAGGTGACCGGCGCGGTGCGGCTGGCGGTCGACGACCCCGAGCTGCGCGCCAGCTACGGCTCCCGCTGAGCCATAAGTGTTTGCTTGACCCCTTGGCGGGTAGCTCCGATCAAGGAAGTCAAGACATCCGAGCCGAGGGGAACGACATGAGCATCGGAGCCAGCATCTTCCTGCTGGTCGTCGGGGCCATCCTGACCTTCGCGGTGAACGTCTCCACCGAGGGGTTCAACATCAACACGGTCGGGATCATCCTGATGATCGCCGGCGTGATCGGCCTGCTGATGTCGCTGCTGTTCTGGAGCAGCTTCTCGCCATACCGGCGCCGCACGGTCGCTCCCGGTGAGCGGCTGGTCCCGCCGGAGGAGCGGGTCGTGGAGGAGCGCCGCATCGAGCGCGACTACCCGTGAGGTCCAGCAGCAACCGGTACATCTAGGCAGGACCGCTAGAAACGCGCATTCTCTGACCAGCATCCCGTTCCGCGCGACCGGGGGAGGTCGGAGATGCGCAGACCCGTTCGCGTGCTGCTGGCCGGCGTCGCCGTGCTGCTGGCGACGCTCGGCCCGGCGGCCAGCTCGTCGGC
>DASYSE010000091.1:0-17852 GCA_036003705.1 Actinomycetes bacterium
CCGCCGCAGGCTCGTAGAACTCCACCGGTTTCCGGCAGGCGTGACGACCCCATGTGTCCACCAGTCCCGCAGGACCGCGTGCAAGCCCTCGCCGGCAAGGAGCCGTTCAGCTGCGTCACGAAGCAGCGCCGCCTCTGGCTCGTCGACGGTCAGCTTGTCCAGCTCGAAGCCAAACGGCCGTACCCCGCCGCCGTTCGGCCGGCCCGCTCGCGCCTGCTCCTGGAACTTGAGCCGCAGCCGCTCAGCCCGGTGCTCGGACTCGTACCGGGCGATCGAGCCCAGCATGCGGAAGTGCAGCCGGCCTGAGGGGGTCGCCAGGTCATGCTCGCCGGTCACGGTGGCAAGCTGGATGCCGTGCCGCTCGGCCAGCTGGATCAACCCCTCATTCTCGATGGGCTGGCGGGTGAGCCGGTCGGCGTGCCAGGCGACGATGACGTTGATCCGACCGGCCTTGGCGTCGGCAAGGAGCTGCTCGTATCCGGGTCGGCGCTTGCCCGAGAACGCGCTCAGATCGTTGTCCTCGTACACGGGCTCGACCACCGTCCAGCCCTTGCGGCTGGCCAGCTCGCGGCAGGGCGGCACCTGGCGCTCGACCCCGAGGCGCTCCTGGGTACCGTCCTCCCGGCGGACGTAGGAGATTCGGGCGTAGATCCCAGCAGTGAGCTGCGGCTTCGGCATCGTGTCCGGGATCGTACGGCTTTGGCCATAGCTTGACAATCGTCCTGCTCACCGTCGTCCCGACGGTGGCCGGGTCCCTCCGCGCCCTGGCCCCCTGACCCGACCCAATGGCTCCGACCAACGCCACCCACAAGCGATCCCGGCCCTGAGCCCCTTCTGGAAGGACTCGCCATGCCCGCTCACACCGTGTCGTCCACCCCCACCGCGTCGTCGAGCCGATCCGGCCCCGAGACCGGAAGCCAGACCACCGAGTACGCACTGATCATGGTCGTGGCCGCCACGATCGCCTCCCTCGCCCTGGCCTGGGCACGGAACGGCGCCATCGCCGACCTTCTCGGCGGCGTCCTCGACCACGTCCGATCCCTCTTCGGGATGGGGTGATGCCCACCCTTTCCGCACCTCCGGAGCTCGAGCGGGGGAGGGTGATCTCCGCCACGGCGGGTTCGGCCACGGTGGAGCTTGCGGCGGCGATCCCGCTGCTCGTGGCCGTCACGCTGGCGATGGTCAGCCTGCTCGGGCTCGCGCGTGACCAGGTCCTCGTCCAAGGGGCGGCTCGCGAGGGGGCCAGGGAGGCGGCGATCGGGGGTGACCAGACCAGAGCCGCGACGGCGGCCCGGGCAGCCCTGCCACCCGGCCGCGCCGCCCGGGTCGTGGTCGCAGCCGCAGGGTCTGACCGGGTCCGGGTGTCGGTCGAGCTACCGGTCCGCCTGCCCTTCGGCGCCCCCCTGGTGACGATCAGGGCCAGCGCGGTCGCCGCGCAGGAGCCCGGACCACCCCCAGCCCCCGCAGGCCCGTGACCGGCGCAGCCGCTCCCGGTGGTCGTGCGACCCCACCTGGGAGATGGGGCGACGGGGTGGCGGGTGAGAGGGGTGGGGCGACGCTCATCGGGCTTGGTCTGGCGGGGCTCATCTTGCTGGTGGGGGTTGTGGCCGTTGACGTTGGTGGGCTGGTCGGTGCGAGGGCGGCGGCGCAGACAGCGGCCGACATGGCGGCGTTGGCGGCGCTGACTCCCCGGGGTGGTCCGGTGGTCCGGCCGGCGGCCGGGGTTGGCGAGGCGCGGGCGGCCGAGATCTCGGCGGCCAATGGAGCCGAGCTGGTGGGCTGCGACTGCTCGGCGGTCAAGGCGGTGGTGAGCGTCCGGCGTCGGGTACGGCTCGTGCCCGGGACCCTGACGGTCGTCCTCACCGCCCGAGCCCGGGCCGTGCTCGCCGCGCCGAACCGGCCCGAGTGGTCGAGCTCGTCGCTGGAGCTGGGCACCTGGGTTGCGGTGGGGAGCCGGAGGCGGGTCTGGGTCTCGGGGTCCCAGCGGAGGTAGCAGGCTTGTGCTTTGGCGAAGAACGCCTGGTCGCCGCCGGCGACGTGGTGGGTGGTGATGGTCGCGAGCGCGCCACCACGCGACCCGGCTGCGGGTACCGCCGGCTGAAGCCGGGTTGCGGTCGCCGATCCAGCGTTCCGACCTGGGATCGGGCCCGACCCGGCGAGGAGGCGTCAGGCGCGAAGAAAGGCGAGCACGGCTCGGACGCGACGGTGGTCGTCCTCGGTGGCGAGCAGGAGCTACGCGACCGCGTGGCGACCGCGCTCGGCCCCGACTACCAAGCGTTCACCCAGACCGCGCTGGCCGCCGAGCGCGCCCGCAACGCCACCCCGACCGAGAGCGGGAACACCCAGATCTTCTTGGCCGCCAGCGTGGTCGCGTCGTTCGCCGGCATGTTCCTGATCCGCAACACCTTCACCATCATCCTGGCCTCCCGCGCCCGGGAGCTGGCGCTGCTGCGCTGCGTCGGGGCCAGCCACGCCCAGCTGCGCCGCTCGGTGCTGCTGGAGTCCTCGATCGTCGGGACGCTCGCGTCCCTGGTCGGCCTGGTGGTCGGCATCGGGCTGGCGTCGGGGCTTGGGGCGCTGCTCCGAAGGTGGCCAGACGCCTGGCCGGCCTGCCCGAGCTGGCCGTGGTGGCCGCCTTCCAGGACACCGGCGCCACCGTTGCCGGCCAGGACAGCGCCGTGACCTCCGCCGACCCCGCCCAGATCGGGCAGGTCCTGTCCCTGAAGGTGACCGACGGCGCCTTCGGCGACCTCACCACCGGCGCGATCGCGGTCAGCCGGCGGGCCGCCACCACGCTCCACCTGGCGGTCGGCTCCCCTGTGACGGCCCCCCCGCGACCAGCGTGTCCTCACCGTCCGGGCGGTCTACGACACCTCCGGTCTGGACGATTTCGTCCGCCCACAGCTCCCCGTGGCCGACTACCTGATCGCGCCGGCCGACTACCGGCGCCTGGCAGGGGGCACCGGCCTGACCATGGTCCTGGCCAGCAGCGCGAGGGAGCCGCGCCAGGCGCGGCCCGGACCGCCATCGAGCGGGCCATTCCCGACTACCCCAACGTGGAGATCGCCAGCCGCGGCGAGCTGCGGCGGCAGGCGGCGGTCATCGATCCCGCGCTGCGGCTCTTCTACAGCCTGCTTGGGCTGGCGATCGTGGTGGGGCTGTTCGGGGTCGTCAACACGCTGGTGCTGTCGATCCTGGAACGAGTCCGCGAGCTCGGCCTGCTGCGCGCGATCGGCATGGACCGCCAGCAGGTCCGGTCGATGATCCGCTGGGAGGCGGTGATCATGGCCGCCATCGGCACCACGGTCGGCCTGGGCCTCGGCGCCTTCCTGGGCTGGGCGATCAGCAGAGACCTCGACCTGCCCGCCGCCATCCCCGTCGGCCAGCTCGCGCTGTTGGCCGCCGCCGCGCTCATGGTCGGCGTGCTCGCCGCAACGCTGCCCGCCCGGCGAGCCGCCCGCGTCGACATGCTGCGCGCGATCGCCGCGGAGTGACCAGGCCAACCGCTCGTGGCAAGTCCCCCACGGGCCCGAGCGGTCGGGCGGCTCCAGGCACGGGGCGCCGGTGCTTTCCCTCCGGGTGCTGGCTCAGCGGCGGCGGGCCTCCTCGTCGGCGGCGCGGGCATGCTCTTCGCGAACCGGGGTGACCCCGGTGCGGTCGTCGAGGCGCTCTCGGCGGGCTGTGGCCGGTTCGGGCGGCGCCGCGGTCGCCCGGTCGTCGGTGCTCGGGGGATGGGCTTCGGCAACTCGTTCGCGGTCGTCGATCGGCGTCGTGTCGGCTCGGTCTGGCTGGGCGGCTGCGCCCGCGCGCAGGCGATCGGCGGTGGACTCGGCGCGGTCGCGTTCGGCGGTGGCGTCGGCGCGGCTGCGCTCGGTGGTCTCCAGCTCCTCGCGGGCGCCGGTCAGCTCCTGGCTGAGGCGGGCGTTCTCCCGCTCCAGCTCCTCGACCCGGCCCTCGGCGTCGCGACGACGCGACTTGAGCTCCCGGCGTCGCGAGCGCCGGGTCCTGGAGGACCCGAAGGCGAGGAACAGGAACAGGGCGAGCAGGAATCCGAGGCCGGCGAACACCGCCAGCAGCTCGCCGCCGCTGAGCTGGTCGATCGACCGGTTGAACAAGGTGATGGTGCTGTCGCTGGTGTTCTCGGCCACGGCGTCGCCGACCACGACGGCGATGAGGACGAAGAGCAACAGGAAGAACGCGGCCATCGGTGCCTCCTCGGGAACACAGGCCTGCTGGTTCAAGCATCTGCCATCTAGCTGCCCCGCGACCCACGACGTCAAACGGGGCAAGCTTCTGTCCAGATCGCCCGGACGGAAGGCGGCCGCGTCGCGCGGGTGCGCCTATCCTTCTCGCGGGATGCGACCGGCCGCGCGGGAACGGGCTGCCTCGAGGACCAGGCGAGCGGCGGCCTCGGCGTCCTCGGCGACCGGGAAGGCGTCGACGGGCCGGCCGTCCAGGGTCAGCGACCAGGTTGCCAGGCCGATCACCGGGACGCCGGTTCGCAGGGCGATGGCGAGCTCGGAGAGGGTGCCGAAGCCGGCGCCGACGGCGACCAGGGCGTCGCTGGACCGGACCAGGAGCAGGTTGCGTCCCTGGCCGAGGCCGGTCGGCAGGCCGACGCTCAGGTGGGGGTTGCCGTCCCGCCGGTCGAGGCCGGGGAGCAGGCCGACGGTGGTCCCCCCGGCCTCCTGCGCGCCGCGGCAGACCGCTTCCATGACGCCGGGACCGCCGCCGCACACCACAACGGCGCCGGCTTCGGCCAACCGGCGGCCGAGGGTCTCCGCCTGGCCCAGCAACGGCGGCTCGGGCCGCGAGGCGCCCGCCACGCCGATGTAGAGGCTCACCGTCCGCCGCCGCGGAAGGTCTCGCGCCCCGGTGGGGCCGCGGCGGCCGGCGGAGGGCTGGAGGTCGGTCGTAGGGTGGCGGCAACCGTCACGCGGCACCGCCGGGAGCGGCCGATGCGGCGCTGGGGACGGCGCCGAGGTCGGCGAGGAGCTCGTCGAGGAGGCGGACGGCGCCGCCCTTGTCGAGGGGGTTGTTGCCGTTGCCGCACTTGGGGGACTGGACGCAGGAGGGGCAGCCGGTCTCGCACGGGCAGGAGCCGACCGTGTCGCGGGTGGCGAGGAGGTGGTCTGCGGCGCGGCGGTAGCCCTGCTCGGCGATGCCGGCGCCGCCGGGGTAGCCGTCGTAGACGAAGATGGTGGCCGACCCGGTGTCCGGGTGCCAGGCGGTGGACAGGCCGCCGATGTCCCAGCGGTCGCACATGGCGAACAGCGGCAGCAGCCCGATCTGGGCGTGCTCGGCGGCGTGGGCGGCGCCTGGCACGGTCTGCGGGTCCAGCCCGGCCGCGTCCAGCAGCTCGGGCGAGAGGGTGTACCAGTAGGCGACGGTCTGCAGGCGGGCCGGCGGCAGGTCGAGGTCCTCGTAGCCGAGCACCTCCCCCGAGCCCACCTTGCGCCGCTCGTAGCCGACGACCTGCTCGGAGACGTCGACCCGGCCGAGCCACAGGGCCGAGCGGAGCAGCTCCACCCGCCGGGTCGGCTCCACGATGGTCACGTCGATGTCGCTTCGGGCCTGGGTGTACTCGTCGCCCGTTGCCTCCTCGACCAGGGCGGCCCCGCCGTCCAGGTCCAGCTCGACCACCCGGAACGTCTCGCCCTGGTGGAGGTAGACGGCGCCCCGGTGCACCGTCGACGGCGCCCTTGCCCGGTCGACGGTGCCGATGACCTGGCCGGAGTCGGCGGCCACGATCGTGACCGGGCTGCCCCCGGCGTTGCGGATGTCGACCTGGTCGGCGTGGCCGCGGCCGGAACCGGGGCGCAGCCCGTCCTTGCGCCGGCGCAGCGCCCCCTCGGCCTCGAGTGCCTGGGCGAGGGCCCGGGCACCGGCCCCCCCGAACAGGTCCATGTCCTCGTCGGTCAGCGGCGCCTCGAAGGCGGCGCACAGCAGGTGGGGGGCGAGCATGTAGGGGTTGCCGGGGTCGACCAGAGCCGCCTCGTGTGGGCGCCCGAACAGGTCGTCGGGGTGGTGGAGCAGGTAGGCGTCGAGGGGGTCGTCCTTGCCGACGAGCACGGCCAGGGACGGTTCGCCCTGGCGGCCGGCCCGGCCGGCCTGCTGCCACAGCGAGGAGACGGTTCCCGGGTAGCCGTCGAGCACGACCGCGTCCAGGCCGCCGATGTCCATGCCCAGCTCCAGCGCGTTGGTGGTGGCCAGCCCGAGCAGCCGGCCCGAGACCAGGCCCTCTTCCAGCTCGCGGCGCTCGTCGGCCAGGTAGCCGGCCCGGTAGGCGCGGACCCGGCCGGCCAGGCGGCGGTCGACCTCGGCCACCCGGCGCCGGGCGAAGGTGGCGACCAGCTCGGCCGACTTGCGCGAGCGGGCGAAGCAGAGGGTCCGCACTCCGGCCTCGACGGCGGCGGCCAGCCAGGTCGCCGACTCGGTGTTGGCGCTGCGGCGCAGCCCGGTGGTCTCGTCGAGCAGGGGCGGCTCCCAGAGCGCGAAGGCGACCGGGCCGCGCGGTGAGCCGTCCTCGGTGACGGCCTCGACCGGCAGGCCGACCAGCCGGGTGGCCAGCTCGGCCGGGTTGCCGAGGGTGGCGGAGGCGAGCACGAACGCCGGTCTGGCCCCGTAGCGGCCGGCGAGGCGGCGCAGGCGGCGCAGGATCGCGGCCACGTGGGAGCCGAACACCCCGCGCAGGGTGTGGGCCTCGTCGACCACCACGTAGGCGAGCCGGCCGAGGAAGGCCGCCCAGCGTTCGTGGCCGGGGAGGATGCCGCGGTGGAGCATGTCGGGGTTGGTAAGGACCAGGTTGGCGCTGCGCCGGATCATCGGGCGGTCGGCCGTCGGGGTGTCGCCGTCGTAGGCCGAGGCCCTGATCCCGGCGAGGGCGAACGAGCGGATCGCGCGGAGCTGGTCGCGGGCCAGCGCCTTGGTGGGGGAGAGGTACAGGGCGGTGCGGTGGCCGCCGCCGAGCAGGGCGTCGAACACCGGGAGCTGGTAGCAGAGGCTCTTGCCGGAGGCGGTGCCGGTGGACACCACCACGTTGCGGCCCGCGCGGGCCAGGGCGACCGCGGCGGCCTGGTGGGCCCAGAGGGCGGTGACGCCGCGGGCCTGCAGCCGGGACAGCACCACCTCGGGCAGGTCGCCCGGCGGCTCCACCGGCCGCGCCGGCCGGGCCGGCAGGTGCTCCAGGTGCACGAGCTGGCCACGGTAGTCGGGGGCGCCGGTGAGGTCGTCGACCAGCGCGACAGGGTCGGTCACGACCCCATGGTAGCCGCGACCCGACACGGCTCAGGCCTTGGGCAGCGGGGTGTCGGCCTCAGGGGGCCTCAACCGAGCTTGCCGGCCCGGATGCGGTCGAACAGGGAGTAGGCGCCGGGGAGCAGGCGGACCACCGAGGCGCCGCCGGCGCTGCCGCCGACGCTTGGCACCGGCACGTTCTTGATCCCGCTGACCGGGACCTTGGTGGCGAGCAGGGACAGGCGCAGCAGCTCCGGGAACGGCAGGTCGGTCTTGACCTCGTCACGCATGACGGCCAGCCAGGCCATCACCCGGGCCGGGTCCTTGGCGACCTGGCGCTGGAAGGTGCCGAGGCCGCCGAGGAGGATCTGGCCCTGATGGCGGGAGCGGTCGAAGTCGCCGCCGGGCAGGGTCTTGCGGGCGCGGGCGTAGGCGAGCGCCTGGCCGCCGTTCAGCTTGCGCTTGCCCTTGTTCAGGAAGGCCCCGGCGAAGGCGTCGCGGAGGTTCATGTCCACGTTGACCTGGACCCCGCCGACCTTGTTGACGATGTCGGTCAGCCCGTCGAACGAGGTGAGCGCGTAGTAGTCGATGGGCAGGCCGGTGAGCTGCTCGAACGTGGAGACCAGCAGCCGTGGCCCGCCGAAGGCCATGGCGGCGTTGATCTTGTTGGTGCCGTGGCCCGGGATGGGGACGTAGCTGTCGCGGGGGAAGCTGAGCACCACACCGCGCCGCTTGACGGTGTCGAGCACGACGAGCTGGAGGGCGTCGGCCCGGCCCCCCTCCATGCTCCCGCCCCGCCCGAACTTGGGTGCGCCCGAGTCCGACCCGATGGTCAGCAGCACGACCCGCCGCTTGAGCGTCGGTGTGGCCGAGCCGGCGTGGGCCCGTTGCACGGTGACCGTCGGCGAAGGCTGGGCGTCGGCCGCCGGCCTCCACGACCCGGAGACCACCAGACCGGCAACCAGCGCCGCCAGCAGCCCGAGTGTGGCCACCGCGGCCATCCCCCGCCGCCTCATTTGGGCGGTCCCGTGCGGCTGTCGAAGGCGGCGATCCGCCACCCCTCGCCGGTCGACAGCAGCTGCAACACCGAGCGGAGGTGGACCTGGCCGCTGCCCTGGGCGGAGTCGGCGGTGCCGTCGAAGGCCAGCCGGACGGTGGCGGCCGCCGGCCGTCGGGCGCCGTACAGGATCACCGCCCGGGCGCTGGCCCGACCCGGCCGGACCGCGCTGACGTTGGCCGCGGCCCCGCCGAGCGACAGCGCGTCCAGCTGCCTGCGGGCGGAGGTCCTGACCGGCTTGTCGAACAGCCCGAGCAGGCCGTCCCAGCCGGCCTTGCCGCCGGCGGCGTCGACGAAGGCCATGGTCAGGTAGCGGTCAAGGAATCGCTCGAGCCCCGGCGCGGCCTGCCTGGCCGCCCGCTTGGCGTCCAGCCCGCCCCTCGGCACCTTGGCGCTGGCGACCAGTTTGACCCGCAATGGCCTGGCCGGCGCGACCGTGCTCGAGGTCGACCTGGCCGCCTGGTCGGTCGGCTCCGGCTTGCCGCCCGAGGTGCAGCCGACGACCAGCAGGGCCGCCGCGACCACGGCGACCACCGCCATCCTGCGGAGTGTGGGAGTGTTCCGCGCAGCCACTGTCACCATTTCCGGGGAGGAGGTTTGCAAGGCGCGGCGTAGGCTACCAAACCCCTCTGACGTTGCTCGCAGACGCCTGGCGGCCTATCGTTGCACGTCCTCAGCGCGCGAGACTGGAGAGAGGATGGATCTCGACCTCAAGGTACACAAGGACGGCCACCACTCGGTGCTCGAGGTGGCCGGCGAGATCGACGTCTACACCGCCCCGAAGCTGCGCGAGCAGCTCATCGAGCTGGTCAGCGACGGGTCCTACCACATCGTCGTCGACCTGGAGCAGGTCGACTTCCTGGACTCGACCGGGCTCGGCGTACTGGTCGGAGGGCTCAAGCGGGTCCGCAACCACGACGGCTCGCTGCAGCTCGTCTGCACCCAGGAAAAGATCCTCAAGATCTTCCGGATCACCGGGCTGACCAAGGTCTTCCCGATCCACAGCTCGGTCGGCGACGCCATCTCGGCCCCGGCCGACTAGCAACGCGGCCGTGGATGTTTGATGCCCCGGCCGGCGGCCAGCCGGCCACCGTCCGCCTGGCCTTCCCGCCGGAGCCGCGGCTGCTGGGCACGGTCCGGCTGGTCGTCGGCATCGTCGCCCGTATGGCGGGGGTGGACGAGGAGGGCATCGAGGATCTCAAGGTGGCCGTCTCCGAGACCTGTGCGGTGGCCGTCGGCGACCTGAACCGGGCCGGCCGGCCCGACCCGATCGAGATCGACCTGGTCGAGCTGGCGGACCGCCTCGGGATCGAGGTCCGCGACCGGACCCCGGCGGCCGCGCAGGGCGGTCACGACCGCGACGGCGAGGTCGACGACCGCCAGTTCGGCCTCGCCCTGGTCGGGGCCCTGGTCGACGACCTAAGGACGGCCGCGCTCGAGGACGGGGGGAACCGGACGAGCTTCTGGCTGCGCCGCCGGTCGGAGCCCTTGCCGCCGCCGCTCGCCTGAGCTCGATACGACCCGCCGACGGGTTGCCCGGCTCTCGGACCCATAGCTATGATCCGCCCAATCCTCGCGGGTTCGCGGGACGGCCGGTTCCCTGGGCAGGCGCCGGGACGACGCCGTGCCGGGACCCGCGCCTGACTCTTCCGCTCGAACCGTCCAGGGCCTCCGGGCCCGGACCACGGGCTTGATCCAACGCCCCACCGCCGGGGCGTCGAGGAGGTCTGATGAGCCCAGTACGGCTGCTGGCGCAGGAGGCAAGCGCCGAGGTCGAGTTCGGTTCGGGGGAGAACCTGGCCCTGTTCGCCATCATGGCGGTCTGCGTGGTCGCCCTGGTGGTCGCCTTCCTGCTGGTCAGACAGGTCCTGGCCGCCGACCAGGGAACCGAGAAGATGCGCGAGATCGCTCGCGCCATCCAGGAGGGCAGCCGGGCCTACCTGAATCGCCAGTTCCGCACCCTGGCCATCTTCGTCGTCCTGCTGTTCCTGCTGCTGCTGCTGCTGGAGGCCGACTCGACCTCGGTGCGGATCGGCCGCTCGGTCGCCTTCCTGGTCGGCGCCGTGTTCTCGGCCCTGGCCGGGCGTACCGGCATGCAGCTGGCGGTACGGGCCAATGTGCGGGTGGCGGCCGCGGCCGACAGTGGCGGGCTGCTCAAGGCCATGCCGATCGCCTTCAGGGCCGGCGGGGTTGCGGGCATGTTCGTGGTCGGGCTTGGCCTGCTCGGCGCCGCCGGGGTGGTCTTCGCCTACCAGGGCGATGCCGCCAGCGTGCTGTTCGGCCTCGGCTTCGGGGCGGCCCTGCTGGCCATGTTCATGCGGGTCGGCGGGGGCATCTTCACCAAGGCGGCCGACGTCGGCGCCGACCTGGTCGGCAAGGTCGAGCGGTCGATCCCCGAGGACGACCCCCGCAACGCGGCCACGATCGCCGACAACGTCGGTGACAACGTCGGCGACTGCGCCGGCATGGCCGCCGACCTGTTCGAGTCCTTCGAGGTCACGCTGGTGGCGGCGATCGTGCTCGGCCTGGCCGCCTTCCCGGACCGCCCCGCCGTGGGCCTGCTGTTCCCCCTGATCGTGCAGGCCATCGGGATCGTGTCCTCGATCGTGGGCATCTACCTGGTCCGACCGCGCTCCGAGACCGAGAGCGGCATGCGGACCATCAACCGGGGGTTCTTCGCCTCGGCGGCCATCTCGCTGGTGCTGGTCGGTGTCGCCTCGCTGGCCTATGTCCAGGACTGGCGGCCGCTGGCCGCGGTGGCCCTCGGGCTCGGCCTCTCCACCGTGATCCAGCTGATGACCTCCTACTACACCGCGACCGAGTACAGGCCGGTGCAGGAGATCGCCGACGCCTCGGAGACCGGGCCGGCCACCACCATCCTGTCCGGCTTCGCCTATGGCCTGGAGGCCTCGGTGTACGCCATCCTGGCCATCGTCGGCGCGATCATCGGCGCCGTGCTCATCGGCAGCGGCGAGGGCCTCGACTTCCAGCTGTACATGATCTCGCTGGCCGGCATGGGCATGCTCACCACCGTCGGTGTGGTGGTCTCGATGGACACCTTCGGGCCGATCAGCGACAACGCCCAGGGCATCGCCGAGATGTCGGGGGGCGTCGGGCCGCGAGGCGCCCAGGTGCTCACCTCGCTCGACGCGGTCGGCAACACCACCAAGGCGATCACCAAGGGCGTGGCCATCGCCACCGCCGTGCTCGCCGCCACCAGCCTGTTCGGCTCCTTCCGGCGGGCCCTGCTCGAGGCCGGGCTGGCCCCCGACCACGTCGACATCCCGATCGAGCAGCCCGACGTCCTGGTCGGCCTGCTGATCGGCGGCTCGGTGGCGTTCATGTTCTCGGCCCTGGCGATCCGGGCCGTCGGGCGGGCCGCCGGCCGGGTGGTGTTCGAGGTCCGCAAGCAGTTCCGCGAGCACCCCGGCATCATGGACTATACCGAGCGGCCCAACTACAGCGCGGTCGTGGACATCTGCACCCGGGACTCGCTGCGCGAGCTGCTCACCCCCGGCCTGCTGGCGGTGCTGGCCCCGATCGCCACCGGGTTCCTGTTCAAGTCGGCGGCGCTGGGCGCCTACCTGGCCGGGGCCATCCTCACCGGCCAGCTGCTGGCCGTCATGCTGTCGATCTCGGGCGGCGCCTGGGACAACGCCAAGAAGTACGTCGAGGAGGGCCACCACGGCGGCAAGAACTCCGAGCCCCACAAGGCCACCGTGATCGGCGATACCGTCGGCGACCCGTTCAAGGACACCGCCGGCCCGGCCCTGAACCCGCTCATCAAGGTGATGAACCTGGTCGCCGTGCTGATCGCCCCCACCGTGGTCGCCCTCGGCGACGAGAACCTCCTGCGGTTCCCGGTGGCGCTGGTGGCCATCGCCATCCTCGCCTGGGCGCTGCGGCGGTCCAGCCGCATGGGCGGGGTCACCCTGGCAACGCCCGCGGACGAACCGACGCTCCCGAACCAGCCCGACACCCGTCCCAGCCAGCGCCCGGTCTCTTGAGGGGACCGCCCGACCACCGCAGTCCTCGATCCATGTGGGGGAGCTCCGGCTCCCCTCCACCGCCGCTCACGAGCGCCCGTTCCATGGTCAGGTTGATCCCGAAGGTGGGCTGTGGACGGCCGGGTGGACGTCGGTCGGGAATAAGGAGACGCTGGTTCGGCCTTGACAGAACGGGCGGCGAGTCGGGCACACTACGCCGTTCCGCCCGCTCCCCCTACGACGAACGAAGGATTTCCATTGCCACGCAACCTGGTCGTGGTCGAGTCGCCCGCCAAGGCGAGGACCATCGGCAAGTACCTGGGGAAGGACTACGACGTGGTGGCCTCCATGGGCCACGTCCGTGACCTTCCCAAGTCCGACTTTGCCGTGGACATCGACGGCGGCGTCTCGGTCACCTACGAAGTGACCCCGAAGGGCAAGAAGGTCGTCTCCAGCATCCGCAAGGCCGCCAAGTCGGCCGATCTGGTGTTCCTCGCAACCGACCCCGACCGCGAGGGCGAGGCGATCGCCTGGCACATCGCCGAGGCGGCCAAGCTGGCCGCGTCCTCGACCCGCAGGGTCAGCTTCACCGAGATCACCGCCGACGCGGTCCGGCGGGCCTTCGCCGACCCGCGCGACATCGACGGCCGCCTGGTCGACGCCCAGCAGGCGCGCCGGGTGGTCGACCGGATCGTCGGCTACAAGCTGTCGCCGGTGCTCTGGCGCAAGGTCCGGGCCGGCCTGTCCGCCGGGCGGGTCCAGTCGGCCGCCCTCAGGATGATCGTCGACCGCGAGCGCGAGATCGACGCCTTCCAGGCCCGCGAGTACTGGAGCCTCGAGGCCGACCTGGCCACCGACGCCGACGAGGCGGTCCACGCCCGTTACCCGGTCGGGGAGAAGCAGAAGTTCGTCCTCGGCGACGAGGGCTCGGCCGCCGCCGCCGCCGAGGGCGCACGGGCCGCCACCTGGACGGTCGCCGAGGTCAACAAGACCGAGCGCAAGCGCAGCGCCGCGCCCCCGTTCATCACCTCCACCCTGCAGCAGGAGGCCTCCCGCAAGCTTGGCTTCTCGTCCAAGCGGACGATGGCCGTGGCCCAACAGCTCTACGAGGGGGTCGAGCTGCCGGGGGAGGGCTCGATCGGGCTCATCACCTACATGCGAACCGACTCCCCCGCTCTCTCCCAGACCGCCCAGGACGACATCGCCAGCCTGGTCGCCGAGCGCTACGGCAGCCACTACGTCAAGCGCACCCAGTACAAGGCCAGGGCCAAGCAGGCCCAGGAGGCGCACGAGGGGATCCGGCCGACCGCGGTCACCCGCACCCCCGAGTCGGTCGCAAGCCACCTCGACCCGGCCCAGCGCAAGCTCTACGACCTGATCTGGAAGCGGGCCGTCGCCTCGCAGATGGCCCAGGCCCTGTACGACCAGACCAGCGTCGACATCCGGGCCGGTGAGCTCACCTTCCGGGCCACCGGGTCGGTGCTGCGGTTCGACGGCTTCGTCCGCGTCTACCTCGAGGGTCGCGACGACGACGTGGAGGAGGACACCGGCACCCTGCCCGAGCTCGAGGCCGGCCAGGTGCTGCGCCTGGTCGAGCTCACCCCCGAGCAGCATTTCACCGAGCCGCCGCCTCGCTACACCGAGGCCAGCCTGGTCAAGGCGCTGGAGGAACACGGCATCGGCCGTCCCTCGACCTACTCGCCGACCATCTCGACCCTGATGGACCGCAAGTACGTCAGGCTGGACCGCAAGCGCTTCCATCCAGAGGACGTCGGCATCGTGGTCACCGACCTGCTCGCCGACGTGTTCCCCAAGGTCATCGACCTCGGGTTCACCGCCGAGATGGAAGAGGACCTGGACCGCATCGCCAGCGGCGCCAAGCCGTGGGAGCCGATCGTCAAGACCTTCTTCGAGGAGGTCGAGGGCACCATCGCCGAGCGCCAGGAGAAGGTCTCGAGGCCGGAGGAGGCGACCGACGAGGTCTGCCCCGAGTGCGGCGAGGAGACCGGCGCCAAGCTGGTCCGCAAGTGGGGCCGGTACGGCTGGTTCCTGTCCTGCAGCCGCTACCCCGACTGCAAGTACCGGCGCAACGCCAACCAGTCAGCCAAGCAGGCCGCCGAGCAGCCCGAGCCCGAGATCACCGACGTGCCCTGTCCCAAGTGCGGCAAGCCGATGATCAAGCGCAGCGGCCGCTTCGGGCCGTTCCTCGGCTGCTCCGACTACCCGAAATGCCGCGGCATCAAGAACCTGGGCGAGCAGGCCTACGGGACCTGCCCCAAGTGCGGCCAGGGTGAAGTCGTCTCCACGCGGACCAAGCGCGGCAAGACGTTCTACAGCTGCAACCGCTACCCCGACTGCGACTTCGCCCTCTGGCAGGCGCCGCTGTCCCAGCCCTGCCCGACCTGCGGCGGCCTGCTCGCCCCCGACAAGGACCCGGACACCGCCACCTGCGCCAAGTGCGGCACCCAGGTCCGGGTGTCCGAGCTGGTCACGGTCTGACCCGGCGCCAGATGGGTGACCCTGGCCGGCTCATCGCCTTCGAAGGGGTCGAGGGCGCCGGCAAGTCGACCCAGCTCGAGCTGCTCCGGCGCGAGCTGGAGGGCCGAGGCCGCGAGGTGGTCGTCACGAGGGAGCCGGGCGGCACCCCGGTGGGGGAGCGGGTCAGGGCGCTGCTGCTCGACCCGGAGGTGGAGCTCCACCCGAGGGCCGAGGCCCTGCTGTTCGCGGCGGCAAGGGCCGAGCTGGTCGAGCGGGTGATCCGCCCGGCCCTGGAGCGTGGCGCGGTGGTGCTGTGCGACCGCTACCTGGATTCCTCGCTGGCCTACCAGGGCGGCGCCCGTGGCCTTGGTCGCGGGCCGGTCGAGGAGGTCAACCGGTTCGCCACCGGGGGGCTGCTTCCCGACCTGGTGGTGCTGCTCGACCTCGACCCAGCCGACGGCCTCCGTCGCCGCCAGGGCGACCGGGACCGGATCGAGGCACAGGATCTCGAGTTCCACCGCCGGGTCCGCGAGGCCTTCCGCGCGCTGGCCGCCGCCGACCCCAGGCGGTTCGCCGTGGTCGACGGGGCCGCCCCGGTCCCCGAGGTCGCGGCTCGGGTCCACACCGCCGCCCTCGGGCTCCTGGAGGGACCGTGACCGGGGCGATCTGGGACCTGGTCGTCGGCCATGACGAGGCGGTGACCATGCTCAAGGAGGCGGTGGCCGGCGGCCGGGTCACCCACGCCTGGCTGTTCACCGGGCCGCCCGGGATCGGCAAGCTCTACACCGCCAGGGTGTTCGCCGCCGCCCTGAACTGCCCGGCTGGCGGCGACGGCACCTGCGAGACCTGCCGGCGCATCCTGCGAGGCGTCCACCCCGACGTCCATCTGGTCGTCCCCGAGGGCGACAACCTCCTGGTCGAGGACGTCCGGGCCGTCCGCGAGGAGGCTTCCCGCACCCACCACGAGTCTCCCACCGCCGTGTTCATCCTCGACGAGGCCGACAGGATGACCGAGGCGGCCGCCAACGCCCTGCTCAAGGTGCTCGAGGAGCCGCCCCCCGAGGTGGTGTTCGTCCTGGTCGCCCGCAGCGTCGAAGCCCTGGTCGGCACCGTCCCCTCCCGGGCCCGCACGCTCCCGTTCGTGAGCCTCTCCGTGGCCGAGCTGACCGCCGCCCTCTCCAGCGACCTCGGTCTCGACCCGGAGCAGACCGCCTGGGCGGCCGCCGCCGGCCACGGCCGCCTCGCCAGAGCCAGGTCGCTGCTCACCGACGAGCCCACCCGCACCCGCCGCTCCACCGTCCTCGACCTGGCCGAGCGCCTGGTCACCGGCCAGCCTTCCGACGCCCTCTCCGCCGCCGCCATGGTCGGCGCCCTCGCCGACGAGGTCGTCGCCGCCGCCAGGGTCCGCCAGGAACGCGAGCTCGCCGAGCTCGACGAGGCCTTCGGCACCGGCCGCGGGACCGGAGCCCTCCGCAAGCGACTCGAAGTCCGCCACCGCCGCGAGCTCCGTCGAGCCCGCTTCGACGCCATCCGCGAAGCGCTCGCCGACCTCCTCGGCGCCTACCGCGATCTCGCTTTCCTCACCCACCACGGCTCGAACCTCGAAGGCCACGGGGCCGCCTCCTCGGGGTCGGCCGCCGCCCGCCCCCGGGCCGCCTCCTCGGGATCGGCCGCCGCGGTCTCTGGGGGCCCAGGGGCCGGGTCCCCGGGCCCGAACGCCGTGAGCCCCGGGGGCCATGGGGCGGGTGGGACGGACGGCGATGTCCTGGAGGGCGCAGCGAACCTGGCCGGGGCGGTCTCCTTGGTCCATCCCGACAGGGCGGCCACCTTCGCCCGCCTGGCCGCCGGGATCGACCCGGCCACCGCCATTCGCGCCGCCGGAGCGCTCGAGGAGGCCGACCGCCGCCTCTCCATCGGCGCCGCCCCCCTGCTCACCCTGGAAGCCGCCTTCCTCTCCGTCCAGGCCGCGCTTCGCGGCCCCGCCATCCCCATCAATCGGCTGGCCATCCGCCGCTGAGGACAGTCGCACCTCCCGATGGCGTGGGAGCCGCCCCACCGAGGAACGGTTGGTTGTCCCCTGGCCACGAGCGAACCTCGCTGTTCGCGCCCGGCGTCCTGGTGGCGTAGGCCCTCGACGACGCCATCTCCACCAAGGGCCCGCCCCCTGGGCCAGGCCGACCACCGATGCCCGTTCTCCCTGGCCCGCCCCCAACCCGCTTCGGTAAACTCCGGCTCCGCGCCGACCTGTTCGGCACAACGGCCCGGCCCGAGTGGCGTAGTGGTAGCGCATCCGACTCGTAATCGGAAGGTCGTCGGTTCGAATCCGACCTCGGGCTCCAAAACCGCAGGTCAGAGTATGTATGCGGGGCCGGGGGCGTATCCCAAGACCAGTTTGCGGCTGCGCCGCCATACCGTGCGCACGGGATCTGGCGGCTGCAGGAAGAACGGATCAACTGGCTGGCTTCGTTCTAGCGGCCTAACGGCACTGAACGGGCCAGGTGAACAGCGAGCAGGGCCAGGTCAGCCTGCCTGACCGCCCGCGCCCGTCATGATCTGGTCCCCGTGATGAGTCGTTCGCGGTCGAAGGTCGCTGACGTTATCCGCCAGCCGAGTCTGTTGCCGAGCAGCAGCGCCGCCGCCAGGCCGAGGGCAAGGCCGAGCGTCGGGTGGATCACGTTGAACGCGATGAGCGCCGCCACCACGGCCGTCGGGAGGCTGGCGAGGGTGCTGAGCTGCTGCGCGACCCGGAAATCGCTCGCTCTGGTGGAGATCGCGATGCCGATCCAGATCGACCAGCCGGCGAGCAGCGGCGTGAAGAGCAGCTGGGCGAGTAGGTCCGGGCCTCGCAGGAGCGCCGATGCCACGGCCGAATGTGCGAAGAGCGCAACGCAGGCGACGAAGACGGCGTAGACCGCATAGGCGATCGCGACCGAGGGGACGAGCGCTGCCAGGGCCTTGCCCGCCAGGAACTCCTGGCGGCGGATCGGCGTGGTGAGCACCGGTTCGAGGGTGCCCTGCTGACGTTCGCCGACCACCGCGTAGGCGGCGACCGCTGCCGGCACGATCGCCGGGATGCCCAGCATGTACAGCAGCAG
>DASYSE010000092.1:0-31610 GCA_036003705.1 Actinomycetes bacterium
GCCGTCGTCGGGGGCGGGGTCATCGGGCTCTCGGTGGCCCGGGAGCTCCGCCTTGCCGGCGTCGAGCGGGTGGTGGTGCTGGAGCGGGAGCCGGCGGTCGGGCAGGGCTCCTCGTCGCGGGCCAACGGCGGCGTCCGCGCCCAGTTCACCACCAGCGCCAACATCCAGTTCTCGGCGTTCTCGATCGGCGAGCTGGAGCGGCTGGACCGCGAGACCGGGCTGCTGTCGTTCCGGCAGACCGGCTACCTGCTGCTGACCGGCACCGAGGCCGGCGAGCGGTCGCTGCGGGAGGCGTTCCAGCTGCAGCGTTCCCTTGGGGTGATGGCCGAGTGGCTGACCCCCCGGCAGGTGCTGGAGCGGGTGCCGTTCGTCCGTCCCGACGGGCTGCTGGCCGGCACCTTCCACGCCCGCGACGGCTTCCTCGACCCCCATGGGGTGGTCGCCGCGATGCGGCTGGAGGCCGAGCGCCTGGCGGTCCGGGTCGAGCTCGGCGCCGAGGTGGTGGCCATCGGGCGGGCGGCCGGCGGCCTGCTGGAGGTGGCGACCACCCGGCGGACGCTGCGCGCCCGCTGGGTGGTGAACGCCGCCGGGCCGTCCGCCGCGCAGGTCGCGTCCCTGCTCGGCGTGGAGCTGCCGGTGACGCCGGTCCGCCGCAACCTCGCCTACGTCCGCGAGCCGGACGGGCCGGTCGAGCTGATCCCGATGTGCGTCGACCTCGACACCGGGGTCCTGGTCCGCCGCGAGGCCAGCGGCGGGTTCGTGGTCGCCTGGTCGGACCCGGACGACCCGCCGTCGTGGGACACCGGCGTCGACCCCGCGTTCCTGGAGCAGCTCGGGCGGCGGGTCGGCAACCGGTTCCCGCTGCTGGAGGACCTGCCGCTGGACCCGCGGCAGTGCTGGGCCGGGCTGTACCCGGAGACCCCCGACCACCACGCGGTCATCGGCCCCGCCCCGGAGGCCCCAGGGTTGCTGCACTGCGCCGGCTTCGGCGGGCATGGGGTGATGCACGCCCCCGCCGCCGGCCGGGCCGTGGCCGAGCTGGTCACCCTCGGCCGCTGCCGGACCTTCGACCTGCACCCGCTGCGCCCCTCCCGGTTCGCCGAAGGCGACCTGGTGATCGAGACGGCCGTGTTGTGACAGTCGGGCGAAATCCGTGATCTGAGCGGCTCTTCGTGGTCGCGTCCTGTCGGTGGTTGTGGTTTCTTGTCGTTCCCGATCGGAGCAGGGGAGGGTCGACGGTGGCCGCTGAGGCTGCAGACTGGGCATCCGCCGGCGAGGCCGGCTTCCGGCTCCTGGCCGAGCACCTGCCCGACCTGATCCTCCTTGCCTTCGACGCCGAGCTGGTGATGTGGGCCGCGACCGGCGGCGGCCTGTCCGCCCGCGGCTGGACGCCCGAGGAGTTCGTCGGCCTGACGGTGCCGGAGCTCGTTGGGTCGACCCGGGCCGAGGACATCGACGCCTGCTGCCGGACCGCCCTCGCCGGGCAGACCGCCCAGCTCGATCTGGACGGCTACGACGACCCGACACGGCTGTGGTCGCTCCACTTCGTGCCCCTCGCCGACGCCGCCGGTGCCGTCGGCGGAGGGATGGTGCTGTGCCGCGACGTCACCGAGCAGCGGCGGGCCGAGCAGCTCCTGCGGGCCAGCCAGCGCCAGCTCGCCGAAGCCCAGCGGATCGCGCAGGTCGGCAGCTGGGAGTGGAACCTGGACACCGACGAGCTGGCCTTCTCCGACGAGCTCTGCCGGATCTTCGGCCTGCCACTGGGCTTCAAGCTGACCATGGAAGGTGGCGTGGACCGGCTGGTCCACCCGGCCGACCTGAAGCGGGTCAAGGCGGAGCTCGAGCGCATGCGCACCGACCCCTCACCCTTCGCCTTCGACCACCGCATCATGCGCGCCGACGGGGCCGTCCGCACGGTCATGGCCCGTGGTGAGGGCGTCGTCGACGACCACGGACGGGTCGTGCGGTTCATCGGGACCGACCAGGACATCACCGACCGGCGCCGGGCCGACGCCGAGCGCCGCCGCCTGCTCGGGCGGGTCTACGAGGCCCAGGAGGGCCAGGACCGCCGGCTGGCCGCCGACCTGCACGACGGGCACGTCCAGAGCCTGGCCGCGATCGGCTTCAAGCTGGAGCAGGCCCGGCTGCGCCTCGGGGCCAGCGGCTCGCCCGAGGTCGACGAGCTGCTCTGGCAGGTCACCAACGACCTGTCGGGCGAGGTGACCAGCCTGCGCCGCACCATCGGGCGGCTGCGTCCGCTGGTGCTGGTCGAGGACGGCCTGGAGGCGGCCCTGCGCGAGGAGGCCAAGTCCGCCTGCCAGCGGGCCGCCCTGGTCGCCTGCGAGGTCACCTCGAAGCTGGAGGGTCGGCTGGACCCGGTGGTGGAGACGACCCTGTTCCGCGTCGCCCAGCAGGCCCTGGCCAACGTCGTCGACCACGCGGCGGCGACGCGCGCGCTGGTCGCCATCGCGTGCTCGGACCCCGGCGTGGTCCTGCGGGTCAGCGACGACGGGTGCGGCTTCGACCCCGACCACGTCCAGGTGATCGGTGACATCGCCCACTTCGGGCTGATCGCCATGCGGGAACGGGTCGAGGCCCTCGGCGGCGGTTTCCGGGTGACGACCGCGCCGGGCCAGGGAACGGTGGTCGAGGCCAGGGTGCCGCTGACCGATCCGACGGACGGGTGGGGGGGATGAGGCGGCCGCTGAGCGCGTTCGAGAGTCCGGCCCTGGAGCAGCAGGCAGAGGAGGCCGGCTGCTTCGCCTATCTGGTCAAGGGCAGCCCGCCGGGCACGCTGCGCCTGTTGCTGCACCAGGCGGTGGCCTACCGGCGCTCGCTGCCGCCCCCGGCGGGCTCACCGGCCGTCGAGGCGTAGGGAGACCTCCACGCCGAGGAACCGGCCGAGGTCGGCGGCCTCGGCCTCCAAGCCCGGCAGCACCTTCGGGCCCAGCCGCTCGAACGGCTCGATCACCACGGCCAGTGGGTCGGGGAGGCCGGGAGGCCCTGGCCCGGCCCGCCGGCGCGACGCCCGCTGTGACCGCCAGGTACCGGCGACGCGGCCGTCGACCACGACGGCGGCATGGATCCAGCCTCCGCCGGCCTGGATCCGCCTGGCGAACCTCCGGTCCAGGATCAGATCGCGGCCGCGCCAGCCCAGCAGGTAGTCGTCGAACCGGGGCAGCAGCCGCACCACCGGCCTGCCCGCCCCGGACCCAGCGGTCCGGCCGACGGCCGTCGACCACATCCGCCGGCCGTCCGACTCGACCTCGCGCAGCTCGCCGGCGAGCAGCTCGAAGCCGCGCCTGGCCCGCCCGGCCGGGAGTCCCGACCAGGCGGCGAGATCCTCGGGGCCGGCGGGGCCGTGGGCGCCGAGGTAGCGGCGGGTCAGCTCGGCGAGGGCGTCGTCCGGTTCGAGGGTCTGGCCGACCCCCACCCAGTCGTCCAGCAGCACGTAGCTGGCCTGGTCGCCGTCCAGCTCCGGGCCGCGGCAGACCAGCCCCCGCATGGCCGCGTAGGCGACCAGGTGCGCGGGGGCCTGACCCCGGGGGTCGATCTCGACCCCGTGGGCGGCGAGCCCGCCGACCACCTCGGCCCGTGGCAGCGGGCCGCCGCCGAGCACCTTGGGCAGCGCCCGCAGCGCCCGCTCGCAGACCTCCTCGTCCAGCCCCAGCTGCCGCCGCCGCCGGCGATTGGCGGCCGCGAAGACCGGCCCGAGCAGCGCCACCAGCCAGCCGGCGTCCTCGGCGGCGACCATGTGCAGGGTCCCGCGCATCGCCCAGGTCCTGACCACCGAACGCTCCCGGTCGCAGGCCCGGCGCACCGCGGCCGCGTCCAGCCCGGTGCTCCGGGCCCGCACGGCCAGCCTCGACGCCGGCGTGTCCTGCGCCTGGAGGCCGCCAACGGCGCGGACGACCTCGTGCACCTCGCCCGGACGGCGTCCGGTCAGCAGCTGCGACCCCAACCGCAGCCGCCGCACCTGGTCCTGGGAGAGCGACCGGGCCATCGGTGGCTCAGCCGGCGCCGGGCGGGCTCGACCCGCCTCGGCGAAGGTCCTTGCCCGCCCGCAGGGCGGTGAAGCGGCCGTCCTCGACCACCAGGTCGCCGCCGAGGACGACCTGGCGGATGCCGGTCACCGGCACGTCCGGGTCCAGATAGGTGCCCTCGTGCCCGACCGTCGCCGGGTCGAGCACGCACAGGTCGGCCACCGCCCCCTCCAGCAGCACCCCCGGCTGCCGAGGCCGTCGAAGACGGGTTCCGCCCTGGAGCATAGGCCGGTCATGGGAGCGACTGTAACCGGTGCTGGGCCGGCGTTGCGGGTGCGCCCGATGCCCACCGATGGGCGAGACTAGAAGCGGTGGCCCTTGACGCGGTCGATGTCGAAGGAGGCGGTGCTGGCCACGGCCATCACCGCCATCACCCCGGCCTGGACCGGGTCGGTGACCACCAGGTCGGCGTGGTCGGGGACCGAGCCGGCCATGTTGAGGGAGACGACCAGGATGCCGCGGGCACGGATCTCGTCCACGGCCTCGGTCACCTCTCCGCCCATCAGCGACCCGGCCAGGACCACCGCCACCGCCCTCGGCAGCCGGGCCACCGCCCGGACGGCGTTGGCCAGGTTCATCTCGCCCACGATCGGGATGGTGTCGACGCTGATCTTCTCGCCCCGGATGTTGTGCCGGTCGGCCTCGCCGATGGCCCCGATGGCGACCTGGCCGACCTGGGCGCCGGCGCCGACCACGATGATCCGCTTGCCCCAGACCTGGTACATGGTCGGCAGGCGTTGCAGCGACTCGACCACGTCGATCTCGAGGAACGACCGCTTCAGCCCCTCCGGGTCGTCGATGCCATCCAGCTCCCAGTAGACGACACTGCGGGCGCCCCGTTCGATGATCTCGACGAGCACGATGTCGCCGCCGTGGCGCAGGATCGCCGCGGTCATGTCGTGCAGCAGCCCCTTGCGGTCGCCCCCCTCGAGCAGCACGGCCAGCTGCGGCGCGCGCCGCAGCGGCCGCTCCTCCTTGTCCCGTTCGGGCCCACCCGTGGTCACGGACGAGAGGCTACCAGCAGCGGTCGGGCCAGCCGTCCGCACGGCCGTTGGCGAACTGTGTCGCCGGGCTTCCTGCCCGGTCTGTTGTGGGGCGCTCGACGCTGGACGGCGCTCGAGCCGTGGGCCTGCTGAAGGGTGCCCCCGGCGGGACTCGAACCCACGCACCCGGCTCCGGAGGCCGGTGCTCTATCCGCTGAGCTACGGAGGCAGATGGTGCGCCGATCTCTGGAGTCGGCGGCAGTCGGAGGGTAGCACACCGGCATCGGCGGCTCCCCTGTCAGTGGAGGGGAAGAGGTCGCCGTAGCAGGCCAGGATCTCCCTGGCCCAACTGACGAGGTCCGAGACGCACTGGCCTTTGGGCTGGTGTCCGGCCCACAACTCCAGGTTCTCCGGCCGATTATCTTGTGGCTTCGGCAGAGCCCGTTTCCGGCACAGAGTCCCCGCGCGCGAGACAGTACCTCCCCGCCGAATGGGGATAACTAGGAACCTGCAGGTCAAAGGGCCTGTGCTATGCTCCGCGGATTCGCGTCGCACGACATCTCAGACTCTTCCTGTCAGGTCTTGCCCGCATGTCCAACGCTCGCATCTTGGTCGTCGACGACGATCAGGTCATCCAGCAGCTCCTCAAGGTCAACCTCGAGCTGGAGGGGTACGCGGTCGAGGTGGCCGCGGACGGCGAAGAGGCGCTCTCGCTGTTCGACGCCTTCCGGCCGGACCTGGTGCTGCTCGATATCATGATGCCCAAGCTCGACGGCTGGGAGGTCGCTCGTCGGCTGGCCGGGACCACCGGCGGGCCGGTGCCGATCGTGCTGCTGTCGGCCAGGGCTCAGGAATCCGACGTCCAGAAGGGCAACGACCTCGGGGTCGCCGCCTACGTGACCAAGCCGTTCGACCCGATCCAGCTCCTGCACCTGGTGGCGGGGATCATCGCCCAGCAGGACCGCGGGGCCCCCACGCCTGGAGCGCCATGACCGCCGCCGTGCTCTCTGTCCAGCGCGACCTCGCCGGGCTGTTCCGGGCCGCCCTCGTCCGGGCGGCGCAGGCCGGCGCGGTGGCCCTGGACCAGGACGCGATCCCCGAGCCGACGCTGGAGCGGCCCCGGCTGCCCGAGCACGGCGACTGGGCCACCAACGTGGCCCTGGTCCTGGCCAAGGCGGCCAAGGCGCCGCCGCGGGCGGTCGCCGAGGCGATGGTCGCCCACCTGGAGCTGCCCGACTGGGTGGCGGGCGTGGAGGTGGCCGGCCCCGGGTTCGTCAACGTCCGCCTCGACCAGCGCTGGTTCGCCGGCCTGGTCCGCCGGGTGCTGGCCGAAGGGAAGTCGTTCGGCGCCATCGACCTGGGCGGCGGGGAGCTGGTCAACCTCGAGTTCATCTCGGCCAACCCGACCGGCCCGCTGCACGTCGGCAACGCCCGTCTGGCGCCGGCCGGCGACGCCCTGGCCAATCTGCTCGCCGCCACCGGCCACAAGGTCGAGCGCGAGTACTACTTCAACGACGCCGGCAACCAGATCGAGCTGCTCGGGGCCAGCGTCGAGGCGGCCTACCTCGGCCTGCTGGGCCGGCCGGCCGACCCGCCGCCCGACGGCTACAAGGGCGGCTACGTCGCCGACCTGGCCGGCACGCTGCGGGCCGAACAGGGGGAGACGCTTGCCGAGCTGGACCCCGAGCAGCGCCGGGCCCGCATCACCGACTGGTCCTTCCGTCGCATGCTGGAGGGGATCAAGCAGACCCTGGGCCGGCTCGGGGTCGAGTTCGACGTCTGGTTCTCCGAGCGCACCCTGCACGAGACCGGGGCCATCGACGAGACCGTTGCCGAGCTGCGCCGGCGCGGGGCGGTCGAGGACCGGGACGGGGCGGTGTGGCTGCGCACCACCCTGTTCGGGGACGACAAGGACCGGCCGCTGATCCGCTCCAGCGGGGCGCCGACCTATTTCGGGGCCGACGCCGCCTACTACCGGGACAAGCGCCGGCGGGGCTTCGACCGGCTGATCTTCCTGTGGGGCGCCGACCACCACGGCTACGTGCCCCGCATGCGGGCGGTGGTGCGCGCGTTCGGCGACCCCGACGACACCGCCGAGTTCGTCATCAGCCAGATGGTGAGCCTGGTCCGGGCCGGCGAGCCGGCCAAGATGAGCAAGCGGGCCGGGGACATCGTGACCGTCGACGATCTGCTGGACGAGGTCGGCAAGGACGCGGCCAGGTACACGATGCTGCGCTACTCGGTCGACACCCCGATGGAGTTCGACATCGAGGCGGTCACCCGCCAGTCGATGGACAACCCGGTCTACTACGTCCAGTACGCGCACGCCCGCATCGCCAGCGTCACCCGGCAGGCCGAGGAGGTCGGGTTCACGCCGGTCCCGCTGGACGCGGCCGACCTGGGGTTGCTCGACCATCCGATGGAGCTCGCCCTGCTGCGCCGGCTGGCCGCGTTCGAGGAGCTGGTGATGCTGGCCGCCAGCCAGCGCGCCCCGCACCGGCTGACCCGCTACGCCGAGGAGCTGGCGGCCGCCTTCCACCGGTTCTACGCCGAGTGCCGGGTCCTCACCGACGACCAGGCCCTGTCCAGCGCCCGCTGGTGGTTGCTGCTGGCCACGCGCCGGGTGCTCGCCAACACCCTGGCCCTGATCGGGGTCGACGCCCCCGACCGGATGTAGCGCCCACCCGGCGAGGTGGAGCCACCGGGAGCGGCGCTTGGAGCCGACCAGCAGGACGGCCACGGAGTCGGCGGAGGCCCGCCTCCAGCGGCCGGCTCAGGACCGGCCGGCCGGCTGTCGAGCCGGTGTGCCCGCGGCGGGGGGGTCGGGCAAGATGGACCGGCCATGCTTGGACTGACGGGAGGGGACGTGGAGGGGCTCAGGGTCGGGATGCTCGGGTGCGGTGCGGTCGGGACCGGAGTCGCCCGGTTGCTGGTCGAGCACGCCCAGCCGGTGCGGGACCGGGCCGGGGTGCCGATCGCGCTGCAGCGGGTGGCCGTCCGCGACGTGACCCGCAAGCGCGACCCGGCGGTCGACCCGACCCTGGTGAGCGGCGACGCCGCCGCGGTGGTCGCCGACCCCGAGGTCGACGTGGTCGTGGAGGTGATGGGCGGGATCGACCCGGCCCGCTCGCTGATCCTGGAGGCGATCCGGCTCGGCAAGCCGGTCGTGACCGCCAACAAGGAGCTGCTGGCCACCCACGGCGGCGAGCTGTTGGACGCCGCCGACGCCGCCGGGGTCGACCTCAAGTTCGAGGCCGCGGTCGGCGGGGCCATCCCGATCGTCGCCCCGCTCAAGGAGTCGCTGGCCGGGGACCGGGTCCGCCGGGTCCTCGGGATCGTCAACGGCACCACCAACTACGTGCTCTGGCGCATGGCCTCGACCGGCGCCGGCTACGCCGAGGCGCTGGCCGAGGCGACCGAGCTGGGCTATGCCGAGCCCGACCCGAGCGCCGACGTCGAGGGCTTCGACGCCGCCGCCAAATGCGCCATCCTGGCCAGCCTGGCCTTCAACACCCGGGTGGTGGCCGGCGACGTCTACCGCGAGGGCATCACCGACGTGACCGCGGCCGACATCATGGCCGCGCGGCGCATGGGCTACACGGTGAAGCTGCTGGCCATCGCCGAGGAGGTCGACGGCGAGGTCAGCGCCCGCGTCCACCCGGCCATGGTCCCCGACGCCCACCCGCTGGCCGGGGTGACCGAGGCCTACAACGCGGTGTTCGTCGAGGGCGACGCCGTCGGCCGGCTGATGTTCTACGGCCGGGGTGCCGGCGGCCGGCCGACCGGCTCGGCGGTGCTCGGCGACCTGGTCGCCGTGGCCCGCGGCCGCCTCCAGGGCGCCCGCGGGGTCGGCTGCACCTGCGTCTACCGGCGCCGGGTGCGCGGCATGCAGGACGTCGACACGCAGTACTATGTCGCGCTCGACGTCGCCGACCGGCCGGGCGTGCTCGCCCAGGTGGCCGCCGTGTTCGCCGACCACGGCGTTTCGATCCGCTCGGTGCTGCAGCGCGGCAAGGGGGAGGAGGCCCAGCTCGTGCTCGTCACCCACCTGGCAAGGGAGGGCGCGGTGCAACACGTGCTCGACGGGCTGCGCGGCCTGCCGGTGGTCGGCAACCTGGCCAGCGCCATGCGGGTCGAGGGCGAGGAGGCGGACGAGGTGCTGGGGTGGTGAACCAGGTGGAGGAGCGGCGGGCCTGGACGGGACTGATCGAGCGCTACCGGGACCGGCTCCCGGTGGGGCCGAGCACGCCGGTGGTGACGCTCCTGGAGGGCGGCACCCCGCTGCTGCCGGCGCCGGTGCTGTCGGCCCGGACCGGCTGCGACGTCTGGCTCAAGGTCGAAGGGGCCAACCCGACCGGGTCGTTCAAGGACCGGGGGATGACCGTCGCCGTCTCCAGGGCGCTGGAGGACGGGGCACGGGCGGTGCTGTGCGCCTCCACCGGCAACACCTCGGCGTCGGCCGCCGCCTATGCGGCCAGAGCCGCGGTCCCGTGTGCGGTCGTGATCCCCGAGGGCCGGATCGCGCTCGGCAAGCTCGCCCAGGCGCTGGTCCACGGGGCCACCGTGCTCAGCGTCGACGGCTCCTTCGACGACTGCCTGGTCCTGGTCAGGGAGCTGGCCGAGCGGCACCCGGTGGCGTTGGTCAACTCCGTCAACCCGCTGCGCATCCAGGGCCAGAAGACGGTCGCCTTCGAGATCGTCGAGGCGCTCGGGCGCGCGCCCGACGTCCACTGCATCCCGGTCGGCAACGCCGGCAACATCACCGCCACCTGGCTCGGCTACACCGAGGCCGGGGACGAGCGGCCGATGATGCTCGGGTTCCAGGCCGCCGGGGCGGCGCCGCTGGTGGTTGGCGCGCCGGTGGAGCGGCCCGCGACCATCGCCAGCGCCATCCGGATCGGCCGTCCGGCCTCGGCCGATGGCGCCCGCCGGGCGGTCGCCGAGTCGGGCGGGCGGCTGGCCGCGGTCACCGACCGGCAGATCCTTGCCGCCTACCGCCTGCTGGCCCGCGAGGAGGGCGTGTTCGTGGAGATGGCCTCGGCGGCCTCGGTGGCCGGGCTGCTCGACGCCGGCGTGGAGCGGGGCAGCCGGGTCGTCTGCACCGTCACCGGCAACGGCCTCAAGGACCCCGACTGGGCGTTGGCCGGCGCCCCAGCTCCGACACGGGTTCCGGTGGATGTCGGCGCCCTGGCGGGCGCCCTGGGGCTGGAGTAGCCGGAGCCGCGGTAGTTGCATGCTGCAAGCATCTATGGCACCGTCGTCGGTATGCCCCAGCGAACCGTCGTCCGCGACGCCACCACCGGGCAGGAGCTGGTGGTGGCGCTGTTCACGGTCGCCCGGCGGCTCAGGTCGCGGCTGCCCGAAGGTCGCATCGACCCGGCGATGATGTTCGTGCTCCAACAGGTGTCGGTCCGGGGGTCCCTGCGGGTTTCCGAGCTGGCCAGGTTCATGGGACTGGACGTCTCGACGGCGAGCCGGCACACCAGGCAGCTCCAGGACGGCGGCTACCTGGTCCGCACCGGCGACCCCACCGACCGCCGGGCGTCACGGGTTCGGCTCACGCCCAGGGGGCGGGCCGCGCTCGACCAGGCCATCGGGGCCAGGGCGGCGCTGGTCGACCGCGTGCTGGCCGACTGGCCCGGCCAGGACCGGGCAACGCTCACCACCCTGATGACCCGGCTGGCCGACAGCCTCGACCGGCCGGCCGCAGACCCGGAGACCAGATGACCACACCCACGGAGCGCGACACCCCACCGGTCGCGACCGCACCCGACGCGGCCGCTCCCGGCCCCAGCTACCTCTCGCACCGCCAGATCATCATCGTGCTGGTCGGGGTGATGGCGGGCATGCTGCTGTTCGCCCTCGACCAGGGCATCGTCGGCACCGCCCTGCCGCGCATCGTCAGCGAGCTCGGGGGGCTCGACCGGCTCTCCTGGGTCGTCACCGCCTACCTGCTGACCTCGACGGCGTCGACGCCCCTGTGGGGCAAGGTCTCCGACCTGTACGGCCGCCGCCTCATCTTCCAGGTCGCGATCGTGACCTTCCTGCTCGGCTCGGCGCTGTCGGGACTGAGCCAGAACATGGGCCAGCTGATCGCGTTCCGGGCCCTGCAGGGCGTCGGCGGCGGCGGCCTGTTCGCGATCGCGCTCAGCATCATCGGCGACGTGATCCCGCCCCGGGAGCGCGGCCGCTACCAGGGCTATTTCGGGGCCGTGTTCGGCGTCTCCAGCGTCGCCGGCCCGCTGCTGGGCGGCTGGCTGACCGACGGGCCCGGTTGGCGCTGGATCTTCTACATCAACCTGCCCGTCGGCATGGCCGCGCTGGTGGTCACCTCGATGGTCCTGAGGATGCCCGTGGTCCGCCGCCAGCACCGGATCGACTACCTCGGCGCCGCCACCATCGTCGGGGCCGTGACCTGCCTGCTGCTCTACCTGGACTGGCGGGGCAACAGCTACGGCTGGACCGAGGCCGGCGCGCTCGCCCTCCTCGGTGGCGCCGCCCTCCTGACGGCGGCGTTCATCCTCATCGAGCGGCGCGCCGTCGAGCCGATCATCCCCATGCGGCTGTTCCGCAACCAGGTGTTCAGCGTCGGCAACACCTTCGCGTTCCTGGCCGGTATCGCCATGTTCGGCACCATCATCTTCCTGCCCGTCTACTTCCAGGCGGTCATGGGCCTCTCGCCGACCGAGTCCGGCCTGGCCCTGCTGCCGGCCATCGTCGGCATCTTCTCGACCTCGATCACCTCGGGACAGCTGATCACCAGGACCGGCCGCTACAAGATCTACCCGGTGGTCGGCGCCGTGATCATGGCCGTGGCCATGTTCACCCTGTCGCGGCTGGGCGTCGACACGCCGTTCTGGCAGGTGTCGCTGTACACCTACCTGTTCGGCGCCGGCCTGGGGTTCACCATGCAGACGATCGTCACCGCCGTGCAGAACTCGGTCGAGTACCGGGACATGGGCGCCGCCACCAGCTCGACCACCTTCTTCCGGCAGATGGGCGGCTCGATCGGGGCGGCCGTGTTCGGGGCCGTCCTGTCCAGCCGGCTCGCCCACCACCTCGCCGAGCAGCTTGCCATGGCCGGCATCCGGCCGGGCGCCGGCGGGCCACGCGTCGAGGCCAACAACATCCAGGCCATCCAGCAGCTCACCGGACCGGTCAAGAACGCCGTGCTCGGCGCCTTCACCAGCGCCCTCGACGACGTCTTCCTCGTCGGGGTGCCGTTCATGCTGGCCGCCATCGTGGTCGCCCTGCTCCTGAAGGAGGAGCCGCTGCGCACCGGCCAACCCTGACCGACGGTAGGCTTCCCTCCCATGAGGCCGTCGATCCACGTGCGGGCGCCCGCGACCAGCGCCAACCTCGGCCCCGCGTTCGACGCGGCCGGGGTCGCCCTTGACTGGTGGGACGAGCTGGAGGTGCGGCAGGCGCCGGTCGACGCCATCCAGGTGAGCGGCGAGCAGGCCGAGCTGCTCCCGACCGGACGGGACAACCTGGTCGCGGTGGCCATGCGCCGGCTGGCCGAGGCGGCCGGGACGCCCCTGCCGCCGCTGCACCTCTCGCTGGTAAAAGGCTTCCCGTTGGGGCGCGGGTTCGGGTCCAGCGCCGCGGCCGCGGTCCTCGGCCTGGTCGCGGCCCGTGCGCTGGTCGCCCCCGACCTGCCCCGGGCCGAGCTGCTGGCGCTGGCCTGCGAGCTGGAGGGCCATCCCGACAACGCCACGCCCTGCCTGCACGGCGGGGCGACGCTGGCCTGGGTCGACGCTGGCAGGCCGCGCTGGCGGACCGTTCCCCTCCACCCTGACCTGGTCGCGCTCGCCCTGGTCGCCCCCGAGCCGATGGCGACCAGCGAGGCCCGCCGGCTGCTGCCGGAGCGGGTGCCGTTCGCCACCGCCGCCCACACCGGCGCCCGGTCGGCCCTGCTGCCGCTGGCCCTGGCCGGCGACGCCGACCTGCTCCTGCCGGCCACCGAGGACCTGCTCCACCAGCCGGGGCGGCTCGCCCACACCCCCGCCGCCGCCGCCCTGCTCGAGCTGCTGCGGGCCAAGGGCCACGCCGCCTTCCTTTCCGGCGCCGGACCGTCCCTGCTGGTCCTCGGCCCCCGCGCGGCGGCCGCCGGCGCCCTGGCCGACGCCGAGGCGTCGCTGCGTTCCGCCGGAGCCGACGGCTGGCGGGTCCGCCAGCTGGAGCTGGCCCGCCAGGGTGCCCTCGGGAGTGGACGCCCGGAGTAGACTGCGGACTCAAGTCGCCTGCCTCTCCGCCGAAGGATGAGGCAGCTTCTTTCGAGCCGCTGCCCAATGACGCGGAGTCTCCCGTGCCCGACAAGCTGACCTCGCCCGCCGGCGAGGAGTTCGTGCTGGCCGACGCCTCGGTCAACCGCGTGCTGGTCAAGGGCGTCGTGGCCGTCATGCACGCCCGTACCGAGCGCCTCTGGTCGACCAAAGAGGGCGACATGTTCCTGTGCGCCGACGCCGAGGGGAACCTGGACGCCGAGAAGGCCACCGGCGCCGGCTTCTACTGGCGCGACACCCGGTACCTGTCCGACTTCATGCTCCAGGTCGACGGGCATGCGCCGTTGCTGCTGTCGACCTCGGCCGACCGGGTCTTCGCCAGCCACGTCGACCTGGCCAACCAGGACCTGGTCGAGGAGGACGGCACCGTCGCCGCCGTCCAGGGAACGGTCAACATCCGCCGCACCCGCGTCATCGACGGCCGCCTGCACGAGCGCATCAGGGTCAAGAACTACAACGCCGCCGCGGTCGACCTGACCGTGCGCCTGACCTTCGGCACCGACTTCGCCGACATCTTCGAGGTCCGCGGCCTCAAGCGGGCGACCAGGGGCAAGATGGCCCGGCCCAAGGCCGACCAGCACTCGGCCGCGTTCGCCTACGCCGGCCAGGACGGCGTGTTCCGCGAGACCCGCATCGCCTTCGAGCTGGAGCCGACCGAGGTGACGGTCGGCGACGAGCAGGTGGTGGCCGAGTGGCGGCTGCGGCTGCAGCCGACCCAGACCGAGCTGATCGCCCTCACGGTCGAGCCGAGGGCCTCCTCCTCGCCCAGCCCGCCCGAGCGGTCCTTCGACGTCGTCATGCACGACCTGCGCCGTTCCTACGAGTCCTGGGAGCGATCCTGTACCCGGATCTGGACCGACAACGAGCTGTACAACTCGCTGCTCGCCAGGGGGCTGCGGGATCTCAGAGCCCTGCTGACCCCGACCAGGCACGGCAGCGTGGTGGCGGCCGGGATTCCCTGGTTCGTGGCCCCGTTCGGCCGCGACGCGCTGCTCACCTGCCACCAGACCCTGATGGTCAACCCCGACCTGACCCGGGCGACCCTGGAGGTGCTGGCCGCCTTCCAGGCCGACGAGGTCGACGAATGGCGTGACGCCCAGCCGGGCAAGATCCTGCACGAGCTGCGCCAGGGGGAGCTGGCCGGCGCCGGCGTGATCCCCCACACCCCCTACTACGGCTCGATCGACTCGACCCCGCTGTGGCTGCTGCTGCTCGGCACCTACTATCGGTGGACCGGCGAGCTGGAGTTCTGCAGGAAGCTGCTGCCCAACGTGGAGCGGGCCCTTGCCTGGATGGCCGACTACGGCGACAGCGACGGCGACGGGTTCCTGGAGTACCAGCGTTCCAGCCCGCGCGGCCTGGTCAACCAGGGCTGGAAGGACTCCCACGACTCGGTCGGCCACGTCGACGGCAAGCTCGCCGAGGGGCCGATCGCCCTGGCCGAGGTGCAGGGCTACGTCTACATGGCCAAGCTGCGGATGGCGGAGGTGTTCGAGGCTCTCGGCAACGCCCCGCGGGCCGCGACCCTGCGCGCGGAGGCGGCCAGCCTGCGAGCCGCCTTCAACGAACGCTTCTGGGTCGAGTCCGAGCAGTTCTTCGCCATGGCCCTCGACGGCGAGAAGCGCCAGGTGGCCGCCATCTCCTCCAACCCGGCGCACGGGCTGTACTGCGGCATCGTCGACCAGGAGAAGGCCGGTCCCATGGCCCGGCGCCTGCTCGCGCCCGACATGTTCTCCGGGTGGGGCGTGCGCACGCTCTCCAAGTCGGCCGCCGCCTACAACCCGATGAGCTACCACAACGGCTCGATCTGGCCGCACGACAACGCCATCATCGGGGCCGGGCTGAAGCGCTACGGCTTCGCCAAGGCGACCAACCGGCTGGCCACGGCGATGTTCGAGATGGCCGTGACCGTCGACGACATGCGCCTGCCCGAGCTGTTCTGTGGGTTCACCCGCCGGTCGCCGAACCGGCCGGTGGCCTACCCGGTCGCCTGCTCGCCCCAGGCGTGGGCCGCCGGGGCGCCGTTCCTGCTGCTCCAGGCGATGCTCGGGATCTCGGCGGACGCGCCGGCCAACACCATCAACGTCAACAAACCCCATCTTCCTGGATGGCTCAACACGGTCGAGCTGCACGACCTCCGGGTCGGGAGCTCGACGGTGTCGGTGGTGTTCCAGCGCCAGGGCGAGATGACCGGGTTCTCGTTGCTCGGCAAGGACGGCGACGTCCGCGTGCTGATGGAGGAATGACGCCTGTTGCGCTCCCCGAGCCCAGGCCCGTACAATGCGAGGCGTCTCAGTCGCTGGCCAATTCAGTCGACGCCCCCGCCATATCGGCTCATCGTTTCGGCGATTCCTGCCACGCTCGGCACGGATCGTCGGCGATGAACGCGGTGCCCGGCAGGCGGGCAGCCAATCCTCACGGGGGTGCACGGCGAAGCCGGCCAGCGGTGGCAACCACCAGTTCCGTTCGAGCAGTCGACCGGGTCACGTGATCGGACGCCAGCCTTTGGCGGTGTGCGGTTCATGCCGCGCCGCCGGGCCCCGTCGACGGGAACAGGATTAGGAGCGAGCACGAGCTTCTCCCCACGGCGCCGCATTCCGGCGCTCTGTCTTCAAGAACCCGGCAACCGGGTGGCGGCCTACGGTCTCCGGCTCATCCAGCCGGCACGTCGTCGCCTCACAGGAAGGTGAACATGGCAACTACCGAACGCGACATCCTCGAGGGGAAGGTCCTGCCAGAGCTGCAGGCGATCGCCTCGTCCATGGGTGTCCAGGGCTACCAGCGGCTCCGCAAGGCCGACCTGATCGGCGCGATCATTGCCAAGGCCCAGGGTGTCGAGTTCGCGCCTTCGTCGACGCCGGCACGTGGCCGGCGGGGGGGAACGAGCCCCGCGGCGCCCGCCCAGCCGGAGCTGCCTGGCGCCGGCGAGGTCGATGACGCCGCCGACGGCCCGGAGCGCCGGACCCGCCGCCGGACCCGGTCCGCCGCCGGGACCCAGCCGGAGGGGCCCGTTGAACCCGGTGGGGATCCCCTCGGGGATCGGGGGCAGGCGGTCGAGGTCGTCGGGAACGGCGGCCAGCCGGCCGGCGCCGGCGTCCCACCCGCGACCCTGACCCAGCCCGCCGAGGCCGCCGAGGCGCCGCCGGGTGCCCAGCCGGCGGGCGACCCGAGCCGCAACGGCGAGGTCGCCCAGGCCAACCAGCCGGCCGCCGAGACGGTCGCGACCCCGGCCCAGCAACCGGCCGAGCCCGGGACCCCGGCGCAGCCGGCCGAGTCCGGCGCGGCCGAGCCCACCACCGGCGCCCAAGGCGAGCAACAGGCCCAGGGCGAGTCCAAGGCCGACGGCCAGGCCGGCGCCCAGCAGCAGCGGGGCGGCGATGCGCAACCCGACCACGGCGGCGACCGTGGCCAGCGCCGCGACCGCGACCGCGACTGGGGCGGCCAGGGCGGCGGCGGTGGCGGCCGCTGGGAGAACCAGCAGGGCCAGGGTGGTGGCGGTCGGCGCCGCAACCGCAACCGGAACCGCAACCGCGGCAACCGCTTCAACGAGCAGGGTGGCGGCAACGTCGCCCTGCTGGAGCGACCCGACTACCGCGACCGCCAGCAGCAGGCCGACGACCGGCCAGAGGTCAGCCGCACCGGCACCCTCGACATCCGCTCCCAGGACGGCTACGGCTTCCTGCGGGTCAACGGCTACCTGCCGGGCTCCGAGGACGTGTACGTGCCGCTGTCGATGATCCGCCGCATGGGCCTGCGCCGCGGCGACCAGATCGAGGGCACGGTCAAGCTGCCCCGCGACTCCGAGAAGTACGCGGCCCTCTCCCGGGTCGACAAGGTCAACGAGCTCGATCCCGAGGAGGCCCGCGGCCGCCGCGACTTCAAGGACCTGACCCCGCTGTACCCCCTGGAGCGGCTGCGCCTTGAGCACAACCCGACCGAGATCTCGACCCGGGTGATGGACCTCATGTGCCCGATCGGCAAGGGGCAGCGCGGGCTGATCGTCTCCCCGCCCAAGGCGGGCAAGACCACCCTGATGAAGCAGATCGCCAACGCGATCAGCGAGAACAACCCCGAGGTGTACCTCATCATCCTGCTCACCGACGAGCGGCCCGAAGAGGTCACCGACATGCAGCGCTCGACCAAGGCGCACGTGATCTACTCGACCTTCGACCGGCCGAGCGAGGAGCACTGCCAGGTCGCCGAGCTCACCATCGAGCGGGCCAAGCGGTTGGTCGAGTACGGCAGGGACGTGGTGGTGCTGCTCGACGGCATCACCCGCCTGTCGAGGGCCTACAACCGGGCCACCCCGGCCAGCGGCAAGATCCTGTCGGGCGGTGTCGACTCCTCGGCCCTGTACCCGCCCAAGCGGTTCTTCGGGGCCGCCCGCAACCTCGAGGAGGGCGGGTCGCTGACCATCCTGGCCACCGCCCTGGTCGACACCGGGTCGCGGATGGACGAGGTCATCTTCGAGGAGTTCAAGGGCACCGGGAACATGGAGGTGCGCCTGGACCGCAAGCTGTCCGAGCGTCGCATCTTCCCGGCCCTCGACATCGACGCCTCCTCCACCCGCAAGGAGGAGCTGCTGCTCTCCGAGGAGGAGCTGGTGGTGGCCTGGAAGCTGCGTCGGGTCCTCGGCGCGCTGGAGCCAGCCCAGGCCCTCGAGCTGGTGGTGGACCGGATGCGCCAGAGCAAGACCAACGCCGAGTTCCTCCGCCACATCCAGCGAGCCAACATAAACTAGGGCCGTCCCTCGACCATGGCACCGGCGCGCTTGAGTGGCGGTGGGGAGCCGGAGCTCCCCCACATGGAACAGGGACCACGCCACGCATCGTTCTAAGTGACACATCACCAATATCGGCAAGGGAGCTGCGAGCACCCATGAAGCAGGGCATCCACCCCGAGTACCAGGCCACCACCGTTCGCTGTTCGTGCGGCGAGGAGTTCCAGACCCGTTCGACCGTGTCCGAGCTGCGGGTCGACATCTGCTCCAAGTGTCACCCCTTCTACACCGGCAAGCAGAAGCTGGTTGACACCGGCGGCCGTGTGGAGCGCTTCGAGCGCCGCTACGGCAAGCGCAAGGCGCCTGAGTCGACCGCCTGAGCGGGCGGACGACGTGAGCGAGACCGGCAAGAAGCAGCCGTTCTACTACGGCGGCCAGGCCGTCCTGGAAGGCGTGATGATGCGCGGCCAGGAGGCCTGGTCGCTCGCCGTCCGCCGCCCCAAGGGCGAGATCTACCTCGAGCAGCACACCCTGCGGCCCCTGTCCGCCAGGGTGCGCCTGTTCAGGCTGCCGTTCTTCCGCGGCATCGGCGTGCTGGCCGACTCGCTGGCCATCGGCGTCAAGGCCCTGGCCATCTCCGGCAACCAGGCCCTGGAGGAGGAAGAGCAGCTCAGCGACAGGCAGATGGGCTGGTCGCTCGGGATCGGCGCCGCCTTCTTCACCGCCCTGTTCATCCTCGCCCCGGCGGCCGGGACCAACTGGCTCTCGGGCCACCTGCCCAACAACCTGGTCTTCAACCTGGTCGAGGGGGTGGCCCGGCTCGCCTTCTTCCTGCTCTACATCCTGGCCATCTCGATGCTCAGGGACATCCGGCGGGTGTTCCAGTACCACGGCGCCGAGCACAAGACGATCCACTGCTACGAGGCCGGCCTGCCGCTGGAGCCGGGCAACGTCGACCGCTTCCCGACCCTGCACGTCCGCTGCGGGACCAATTTCCTGCTGATCCTGTTCGTGGTCACCCTGGTGCTGTTCACCTTCCTGTTCTCGGCGCTCGGCCGGCCGGCGCTGCTGGTCAGGGTGCCGCTGCAGATCCTCGCCGTGCCGGTGATCGTCGGCATCGCCTACTAGGGCATCCGCCTTGGCGCCGGCCGGGAGCGCTCGTCCCTGGTCAGGGCGTTGATGAAGCCAGGCCTGTGGCTGCAGATGCTGACCACCAAGCCGCCCAGCCGCGACATGATCGAGGTCGCCATCCGCGCCCTCGAGCAGGTGCTGCCGCCGGCCGAGCGGGCCAGGGTCGCACCCCTGCCCTCCGCGCTGGTCGCCGGCAGCGGCGCCGCCGTCGAGGACCTCGCCGGGCCCCGGTTGGCGGTCGAGCCGGCCCCGGAGGGCCCGCCAGCCAAAGGCGGCTGACATGTTCGAACGGCTCGACGAGATCGAGCGGACCTACGACGACATCGAGCGGCAGCTCGCCGACCCCGAGGTGCTCGCCGACCAGGCGCGCCTGGTCGAGCTGTCCAAGCGCCACGCCGAGCTGGGGGAAGTGGTTCGGACGTACCGGGCCTGGCGGTCGGCCGACGAGGACCTGGCCACCGCCCGCCAGCTCTACCGCGAGGAGCGCTCGATCGAAGGCAGGGCGCTGCTCGACGAGGAGATCGCCGCCGCCCAGGCCCGCCAGGCCGAGCTGGACGAGCAGCTGCGGCGGGCCCTCGTCCCCAAGGACCCCAACGACGGCAAGGACGTCATCGTCGAGGTACGGGCCGGCACCGGCGGCGACGAGGCCGCCCTGTTCGCCGGCGACCTGTACCGGATGTACCTGCGCTGGGCCGAGCAGCACGGCCACAAGGTCGAGGTGCTGTCCCAGAGCGACTCCGACCTCGAAGGGATCAAGGAGGCCGTGTTCGCGGTCAAGGGCAAAGGGGTCTGGTCGCGGCTGAAGTACGAGGCCGGCGTGCACCGGGTGCAGCGGGTCCCGGTGACCGAGTCCCAGGGCCGCATCCACACCTCGGCGGCCGGGGTCAACGTCCTTCCCGAGGCCGACCCGGTGGAGGTCACCGTCGACCCGAACGACCTGAAGATCGACGTGTACCGTTCGACCGGCCCTGGCGGCCAGTCGGTCAACACCACCGACTCGGCGGTGCGCATCACCCACCTGCCGTCCGGGATCGTCGTGGCCATGCAGGACGAGAAATCCCAGATCCAGAACCGGGAGAAGGCCCTGCGGGTGCTGCGGGCGCGGCTGCTGGACCGGGCCATCTCCGAGCAGCAGGCCCAGCTGACCGCCGAGCGCCGCTCCCAGGTCCGCTCCCTTGACCGCTCGGAACGGGTCAGGACCTACAACTTCCCCCAGGACCGGGTCACCGACCATCGCATCGGCCTGTCCGTCGGCGACCTGCCGGGGGTGCTGGAGGGCCGCGGCCTCGACCGGATCATCGACGAGCTGGCGGCAAGGGACGCCGAGGCCGCCTTCGCCGCCGCCGAGGCGACGGCGTGACCGCCGGCGTCCGTGAGGTCCTGGCCTGGGCGACCGGTGAGCTGGCCGCCGCCGGCTGCGTCTCCGCCAGGGCCGAAGCCAGCTGGCTGCTGGAGGAGGCCCCCGACCGCCCGACGCTCGAAGCCATGGTGGCGCGGCGGGTGGCGGGGGAGCCGCTGCAGTACGTGATCGGGTGGGCGCCGTTCGGGCCCCTGAAGCTGCGGGTCGGGCCGGGCGTGTTCGTCCCCCGTCCCGAGACCGAGGGCCTGGCCGACCGGGCCGCCGCCCTGAAGCCCCGGATCGCGGTGGACCTGTGCACCGGGTCGGGAGCGATCGCCTGCTTCCTGGCCGCCGAGGTCCCAGGGGCCAGGGTGCTGGCCACCGAGCTGGACCCGAGGGCGCTGGCCTGGGCCCGCCTCAACACCGAGCGGTTCGGGGTCGAGCTGCTGGCCGGCGACCTCGACGAGCCGCTGCCGGCCGAGCTCGCCGGCCGGGTCGAGGTGCTCTGCGCCAACGTCCCCTACGTGCCCAGCGGGGCGATCGCCACCCTGCCGCGGGATGTGCGCGACCACGAGCCGCTGCTTGCCCTCGACGGCGGCCCGGACGGCCTGGACGTGCTCCGGCGGCTGGCTCCGCGGGCCGGGCGCTGGCTCGCTCCCGGGGGCCGGCTGTTCTGTGAGATCGGCGAGGACCAGGCCAAGGCGGCGGTGGCCCTGTTCGCCGCGGCCGGTCTGGTCGACGTCGCGGTCCACCCCGACCTGGCCGACCGCCACCGGATCATCGAAGGGACCCGGTCGTGACGGGGGACCAGGTGGAGGACCCGCGGGTCATCCGGGTCTCCGACGACGAGGAGCAGTGGCCGGGGCTGCTGGAGGTCGGCGGGGAGGTCATCGCCCGGGGCGGGCTGGTGGTGCTGCCAACCGACACCCTCTACGGGGTCGGCTGCGACCCGTTCAACCCTTCGGCGGTGGAGGTCCTGTTCGCGGCCAAGCGGCGCGGCCGCGACCTGCCCCTGCCGGTGCTGGTCCACACCTGGCGCCAGGCCATCGGCCTGGTCGAGGAGGTCAGCGAGCAGGCGCAGGCGCTGATCGCGGCCTGGTGGCCGGGGCCGCTCACCCTGGTCATGCGGGAGGCCGCCGGCATCGGCTGGGACCTCGGCGAGTCGCGGGGGACGGTGGCGGTGCGCATGCCCAAGCAGACCTTCGCCCTCGCCCTCATCCAGCGGACCGGTCCGCTGGCCGTGTCCAGCGCCAACCGCTCGGGCGAGCCCAGCCCGCGAGAGATCCCGGCCATCCTCGAGCAGCTCGGCGACCATGTCGGGGTGTTCTTCGACGCCGGCCCGGCCGCCGAAGGCCCGGCGTCCAGCATCGTCGACCTCTCCGGCCGGCGCCCGCGCCTGCTGCGCGAGGGTGCCATCCCGGCCGACGAGCTGGAACGCGTCCTCGAGGAGCCGTTCGACGATGGCGCCTGACCCGCAGGACCCGTTCGGCGTGCTGTTCGTCTGCACCGGCAACATCTGCCGGTCGCCCACCGCCGAGGCCCTGGCCCGCCGCGAGCTCGCTCGCTACCCGGGGGTGGCGCTGCGGGTCTCCTCGGCCGGCAGCCACGCCCTCGAGGGCAACCCCGCCGCCAGCCGGTCGATGCTGGCCGCCTCCACCAGGGGAGCCGACCTGGAGCGGCATTTCGCCCGCGAGCTGACCAGGCGGCGGGTGCGGGCCGCCGACCTGATCCTGTGCATGGCCGCCGAGCACCGGCCGTTCGTGCTCAGCTACGACCGCGCGGCGGCCAGGCGGACCTTCCTGCTGGCCGCCTTCGCCCGCGCGGCCTCCCAATGGGAGTGGCTGGCCACGACGCCGGCCGAGCTGGTCGAACTGGCCGCCGAGCAAGCCCGGGAGCTCCACGGCGACGACATCGACGACCCGCTCGGCCACCCCGCCGAGGCCTACGCGGCCTGTGCCGAGCGCCTGGACGGCCTGGTCACCCCCGTGATCGCCGCCCTTGCCAAGACCCTGATCGCACGGCAGGCGACGTGATAGGTTAGCTGGCCTCGTGGGCGACCTGCGCTCCTATCTTCTCGTCGCCGCCATGGCGGCCGGGCTCACCTACTGCCTGACCCCGGTGGTGCGGGCGGTGGCGGTCAGGATCGGGGCCGTGGACCGGCCCGGCGGGCGCAAGATGCACGCCATCGCCACCCCCACCCTCGGCGGGCTGGCCCTGTTCTTCGGGTTCATCGGCGGGCTCGGGCTGTCGTCGCTTCTCTTCCCGCGGCTGTTCATCTCCTCGGAGGCGGCCGGCATCGCCATCGGGGCCTCGCTGATGGTCGGCATCGGCATCGTCGACGACCTCAACGGCCTGTCGGCGCCGGTCAAGCTGGCCGGGCAGATCCTGGCCGCCACCACCATGACCGTGGCCGGGGTGCAGGTGCTGTTCTTCTGGCTGCCGTCGTTCGGACCGTTCGACGAGGGCGTCATCAGCCTCGCCCCCGAGCTCGGGGTGCCGATCACCGTGCTGCTGGTGATCGTCACCGTCAACGCGGTCAACCTGGTGGACGGCCTCGACGGGCTGGCCGCCGGGCTGGTCGCCATCGGGGCGCTCGCCTACTTCGTCTACAGCTACCGAACCGGCGCCTCGGGCCTGATCGCCCAGGATTCGCCGGCCCCGCTGCTGAGCGCCCTGCTGTTCGGGGTCTGCGTCGGCTTCCTGCCCCACAACTTCAACCCGGCTCGCATCTTCATGGGCGACACCGGCTCGATGCTGCTCGGGACGCTGCTCAGCGGCGCCACCATCACCGGCATCGGCCGGACCACCCAGCCCCAGGCCGGCGACCAGTTCGCCCTGCTGATCCCCGTTGCCATCCCGATCCTGGTGCTGGCCCTGCCGTTCCTGGACACCCTGCTCGCGGTCGGGCGGCGGGTGCGGTCGGGCACCGGGATCATGACCGCCGACAAGCAGCATCTCCACCACCGGCTGCTGGAGATCGGCCACTCCCACCGCCGGGCGGTGCTGATCCTGTACGCCTGGAGCGCCCTGCTGGCCGGCTCGGTGGTCGCCCTCTCCTTCACCGGCCCCCGCCGCGTCCTGCCCTTCTTCCTGGTGGTGGTCGTCTGCGGCGTCTTCGGCCTGCTCTCCCCGCGCTGGCGCCGGCGCGCCGCGCCGTAGCCGCGCTACAGGTCGGCGATGGCGTACAGGCGGTTGCTGGCGTCGCTGGCGGCAAGGACGGTGCCGCGCCCGCCGGCCGCGGTCACGGCCACCACCTGCTGGCTCCCGGCGCCCGGGGTCAGGTCCCGGCCCGACCAGCTCCCGTTGCGGTAGACGGCCAGGAAGGGGTGCTGGCGGAAGTCCCGGTAGGCCACGAACACCACGCCCTGGGAGGTCGTCACCCTCGCCAGGACGCCCGGGGTGACGAACTGGCGGCCGCGGTAGGACCCGGACGTGTTGCTCAGGTAGACGATGTGGGGGCCGTCCCGCTGGAAGACGACGTGGTTGTTGCCGGCGCCGGAGCGGAACGCGTCGGGGGCGAGGTCGACCTGGCCGGCGAAGGAGAGCTGCCGGAAGTCCCAGTCGGCGGTGCAGTCGGCCGAGCCGGTGTAGATGTGGCCGGAGGTCCCCTGGGCGCCGTTGTTGCGCGACCAGAACAGGTCGGCCCCGCTGGCCCCGGCGCTGGCCGGCTCGAGCACGATCGACGGGTGCTCGTCGTCGACGGTCGGGTTGATGGTGATCTGCTGCTTGTAGATGGGGTCGATGCAGTCACCGGCCCCGATGGTCTTGCTCTGGAACAGCTTCTGGGGGGCGAACTCGCCGCCCGGGCCGACCTGCTCGGTCCAGACCGCCCACCACTGGCCGGTGAACGCGACCAGGTCGCCGAAGGTGGTGGGACCGCCGCCCCCGACGTAGGTGGAGAGCCGCCGGACGTCGACCAGTCCGCCGGTGTGGGGCCGCCTGGCGATCCAGATGCCGGTGGAGGAGTGGTAGAGCAGGAAGCTGGAGCTGCCGTCGTCGGCCCGCTCGGTCTGGTGAGTGCGGATTCTACCCCGCGGGTCAGGAGCGGACGACGACCGTTCCCTTCAGGTCCTTGACCACGGCGCTGACCTTCTGGACGGCGTCGCCGAGGGTGATGGTGCATGGGATGGCGGCGCCGACCTCGACCACCCGGACCTTGGTGGGACCGCAGCGGACGGTGGCGCCGCGGGCGCCGGGCTGGAGCCTGCCGCGGATCAGGCCGACGATGCGGGTGACGTCGATGATCGGCTTGGCCGGCTGGAGGGCGAACCGGCCGCTGGCCTTGCCGGCGTCGAGGTCGCGCAGGGTGACCGAGTAGGGGGCCTCGACGCCCTCGATCTCGACGGTGCAGGTGAACTCGGTGCCGTTGGCCAGCCGGACCTGGTCGGGGCAGCGCGCGGTCCCGACCCGCAGCCTGGGGCTCTTGCGCTTCTGGGTGCTGACCAGCAGGCGCTCGACGTCGGCGGTCGCCACCAGCTCGTCGCGGGCCGGGGTGGCCGCGGGGTCCTGGCCGCCCCCGCAGGCGGCCAGCAGAGCGAGCAGGGCAAGGGCGACGAAGCGTGGTCTCACCTCCCCTGTGTCGGCAGCGGCGCGAGCCGGCTGAAGGCAGACCGGCGCGCTTTGGCCAGACGGCGGTCGTGCCTGGTAAATTCACCGTCCACTTCCACGCCGGGGACGGTGCCGCGCCAGCGGCGGGTATGCCCTGCCGTGTTGGCAGCGTCCAGGAAGCGGGTATGCCCTGCCGTGGTGGCAGCGTCCAGGAAGGCGGAGCGCGATGACCCAGGAGGGACGCATGGCCCGCGCGGCCGCGCTGGCCACCGCGGCCGCCGCGCCGTTCGCGCTCGGTCTCGCCTACCTCTCCGCCGGCTCCAAGGGCCTGCTCGGCGCCGGCTTTGGGCTCGCCCTGGCCGTCGGGTTCTTCTCGGCCACCCTGCTGGCGGTCGGGGCGGCCGGCCGGGTCCAGCCCGAGCTGATGCTGCCGGCGGCGGTGCTCACCTTCGCGGTCAAGATGACCGTCATCGGGCTGCTGCTGTTCCTGCTCAGAGACACCACCGCCTTCGACCGCGAGGTGTTCGCCCTGGCCCTGGTCGCCGGGACCGTCATCTACCTCGCGGCCGAGATCCGCTTCGCCATCCGTGCCCGGATCCCCTATGTCGTCACCGACGAGCAGGAAACGCGAGGTGCCCCCCGGTGATAGATTCGCCCGCCCATGAGCGAACCTCGCGGACCCAAGGAGCCCTCCGGCCGAGGGGCCGACGTCATCTGGTCCATCATCGGCACGCTGATCGCCGGGGTGCTGGCCTGGGGCGGCATCGGCTGGCTGCTCGACCGCTGGCTGGGGACCCGGTTCCTGGTCGCGATCGGGGTGCTGGTCGGGGCGGCCGGCGCCTTCTACCTGATCATCAGGCGCCACGGCAGCGGCTGACGGAGCGACCATGACGGCATCGACGCTTCCGCTGGCCCGCGAGGGCTTCCACGCCCCGGGCATCGAGGACTTCGAATGGCCCAACCTGGTCGACCTCCATCTGTTCGGCATCGATCTGGGGATCAACCGGGTCGTGCTGCAGATGTTCCTGGTCGCGTTCGTCATCTGGCTGCTGTTCTTCCTGGCCTTCCGCAGCCCCAAGCTGGTGCCGGCCGGGCTCCAGAACGTGATGGAGTCGCTGGTCGACTTCATCCGCAACCAGATCGTGCTCGAGGTCATCGGCCGCGACGGGCTGCGCTTCGTCCCCTACCTGACCTCGCTGTTCGCGTTCATCCTGCTCGGCAACCTGTGCGGCATCATCCCGCCGATCCTGTTCCCGCTGAACGGGCGCATGGCCCTGCCGGCCATCATGGCCATCTGCAGCCTCGTGCTGTTCATCAGCGTCGGGATCAGCCAGCAGGGCTTCATCCACTACTTCCGCAACACGCTGTTCCCGCCCGGCATGCCGCCGCTGATCTACATCCTGCTCACCCCGATCGAGCTGATCTCGACCTTCATCGTGCGGCCGGTCACCCTGGCCATCCGGCTGCTGGCCAACATGATCGCCGGCCACCTGATCCTCTCGGTGTTCTTCGTGGCCTCTGGCTACATGCTGACGTCGACGAACATCAGCACGGTGTTCGGGGTGGGGGCGCTGGTCTTCTCGGTCGCCCTGGTCGCCTTCGAGCTGTTCGTCGCCGGGCTGCAGGCCTACGTCTTCACCATCCTGTCCGCCGTATACATCGCCGGGGCCATGGAGCCCGAGCACTAGCAAAGGAGCAGACCGCGAGATGAGCCTGGCACTGGTCAACAACCTCCTGGCCGCCGACAACACCGTCAGCGGCAACATCGGGATCATCGGCTACGGCCTTGGCACCCTCGGGCCCGGCATCGGCATCGGCTTCCTGGTCGGCAAGACCGTCGAGGGCATCTCGCGCCAGCCCGAGGCGGCCGGCCAGGTCCGCACCCTGATGTTCATCGGCCTTGCCCTGGTCGAGGCCCTGGCCCTGTTCGGCTTCGCGCTGGCGTTCGTCGTCACCTAGTTGGGAGGGCACGTGCACCTCGCCTATGTCCTCGCCCAGGAGGCAGCCGAGGAGGAGAGCCGCAACCCGATCCTGCCCGCCACCAACGAGCTGATCTGGGGAACGATCGCCTTCCTGGTGCTGCTGTTTCTCTTGTCCCGGACGGTCTTCCCGTCGATCAACAAGGCCTTCCAGGACCGCCGGGCCAACATCGAGGGCAAGCTCGAGCGGGCCGAGCGGGACCGGTCCGAGGCCGAGCAGCTGCTGGAGCAGTACCGCCGGCGGCTGCGCGACGCCGAGGACGAGACCCAGCGGATCCTCGAGGAGGCGCGGGGCAACGCCGAACGGGTCCGCAGGGAACTGCTGGCCAAGGCCGAGCACGACACCGGGCGCGAGCTGGACCGGGCCAGGCAGGTCATCCGGGCGGAGCGCGACCAGGCCATCCGCCAGCTCCGCAACGAGGTCGGCACGCTCGCCGTCGAGCTGGCCACCCGGGTGGTCGGCGACTCGCTGGACCGCGAACGCCAGCTGCGCCTGGTCGACCAGTACATCGACGATCTCGGCGACCAGGCCCAGGCCGGCGCGCTGACCAGCCGGCGCGAGGACGGCGATGGCGACCGAAGTTAACCAGGCGCTGGCCGACCACGCCCAGAGGCTGTTCGACGAGGCGGCCGGGCGTGGCGCCAAGGCCATCGGGCAGGTCGAGGCCGACCTCTCTCAGCTCGCCCGCCTGCTCGTCACCCAGGTGCGGCTGCGCAAGGCCCTGAGCGATCCCGGCCTGCCGCCGGAGCCCAAGAAGGCCCTGCTCGCCGAGCTCGGCCACGGCCGGCTCGACCCGGCCAGCGTCGAGCTGCTCTCGACCATCGCGACCGTGCAGCGGGCCCCGGCCCGGGAGCTCCCCGACCTGCTGGCCGCGCTGGCCGGCATGGCCGCGTTCACCGGCGCCGACAAGGCCGGCGAGCTGGACCGGCTCGAGGACGAGCTGTTCCAGGTGGCCATGCTGGTCGAGCGGGAGCCGGGGGTGCGTTCCGCCCTGACCAACCCCGGCCTGCCGGTCTCCAACAAGCGCGCCCTGGTCGCTGACCTGCTCGGCAACCGGGTCGGCGGGCGCACCGCCGCCCTCGCCGACCTGCTGGTCGAGCTGAACGAGGGCCACGACCTCGACATCCTCGCCAAGGAATGGGCCGAGGCCGCGGCCAGCCGGCGCAACCGGGTGGTGGCCGAGGTGCGCAGCGCGGTCGAGCTGGACGAGGAGCGCCGGGCCAGGCTCACCGAGGCGCTCACCCGCATCACCGGCAAGCCGGTCGTCCTATGGGTCACCGTCGACGAGGCTATCTTGGGTTCGGTGGTCGTCCGCATCGGCGACGAGTTGATCGACGGCAGCATCCGCGGCCGCCTCGAACAGGCCCGCGAGGCACTCGGCGTCGCCTAGCCAGGCCTGAGACGAGAACGAAAGGGCAAGACCATGACCGAGCTATCGATCAGGCCAGACGACATCGCGGCGGCGCTGAAGAAGCACGTCGAGTCGTTCCGCCCCTCGGTGACCCGCGAAGAGGTCGGGCGGGTCACCGAGACGGGGGACGGCATCGCCCGGGTCGAGGGCATGCCCTCCACCATGGCGCTGGAGCTGCTGGAATTCCCCGGCGGGCTGCTCGGCATGGCGCTGAACCTCGACGTCCGCGAGATCGGCTGCGTGGTCTTCGGCGACGCCTCCGGCATCGAGGAGGGCGACGAGGTCAAGCACACCGGCCGGGTGCTGTCGGTGCCGGTGGGCGACGCCTTCCTCGGCCGCGTGGTCGACCCGCTCGGCCGCCCGCTCGACGGCGGGGGCGACATCGAGCCCGAGACCACCAGAGCCCTTGAGCTGCAGGCCCCGACGGTGGTGCAGCGCCAGCCGGTGAAGGAGCCGCTGGAGACCGGCATCAAGGCGATCGACGCCATGACCAACATCGGCCGAGGCCAGCGCGAGCTGATCATCGGCGACCAGAAGACCGGCAAGAGCGCGGTCTGCCTGGACACGATCATCAACCAGCGTCAGCACTGGGGCACCGACAAGCAGGTCAAGTGCATCTACGTGGCCATCGGCCAGAAGGCCACCACCGTGCGCGAGTTCGTCGGCGCCCTGGAGGAGAACGGCGCCCTCGAGTACACCGTCGTGGTCAGCGCCCCGGCCGACCTGCCGGCCTCGTTCAAGTACGTCGCCCCCTACGCCGGCTCGGCCATGGGCCAGCACTGGATGTACAAGGGCGAGCACGCCCTGATCGTCTTCGACGACCTGTCCAAGCAGGCGGAGGCCTACCGCGAGATCTCGCTGCTGCTGCGCCGGCCGGCCGGCCGCGAGGCCTACCCGGGCGACGTCTTCTACCTCCACTCGCGCCTGCTGGAGCGCTGCGCCAAGCTCTCCGACGACCTGCGCGGCGGCTCGCTGACCGGCCTGCCGATCATCGAGACCAAGGGCAACGACATCTCGGCCTACATCCCGACCAACGTCATCTCCATCACCGACGGCCAGATCTACCTGGAGGCCGACCTGTTCAACCAGGGCGTGCGGCCGGCCATCAACGTCGGCACCTCGGTGTCGCGGGTCGGCGGCAGCGCCCAGATCCGGGCGATGCGCCAGGTCGCGGGCACGCTCCGCATCGACCTGGCCCAGTTCCGGGCCCTCGAGGCGTTCGCCCTGTTCGCCTCCGACCTCGACAAGGCGTCGCGGGACCAGCTGGACCGGGGCGCCCGCATGGTCGAGCTGCTCAAGCAGGGCCAGTACCAGCCGGTGCCGGTCGAGAAGCAGGTCATCGCCATCTGGGCCGGCACCTCCGGGTACCTGGACGACGTCCCGGTCGAGGACGTTCGCCGCTTCGAGCGCGAGCTGCTGGAGTTCATGGACGCCAGCCACCCCGACGTCGGCGAGCACATCCGCACCGAGGGCACCCTGCCCGACGAGGTCGAGGCTAAGCTCAAGGAGGCGGTCGAGCAGTTCAAAGGCCGCTTCCGGCCGTCGGGCGAGCGCCCGGCGCCGCGGGAGCGGGACGCCGACCCGATGGAGGAGGGCAAGGAGGGAAAGGACTCGGTCAAGCGCTACCGGCGCAGCCCCGAGGACTTCGAGGAATCCGCCGGGCCCGCCGGCCGCTCGACCGGCCAGAGCCCCTGAGCCATGGCCGCCCAGCTCCGGGTCGTCCGCCGGCGCATCCGCACGGTGCAGTCGACCCAGAAGATCACCAGGGCCTTCGAGCTCATCTCGGCCTCGCGGGTGGTCCGCGCCCAGCAGCGGGTCGAGCAGTCCCGCCCCTACACCAACCAGATCACCCAGGCCCTGACCAGCGTGGCCAACACCGAGGTGACCATCTCCCACCCGCTGCTGGAGTCCAGGGCCGAGGTCAACGCGGCCGGGGTGCTGGTGATCACCTCCGACCGGGGGCTGGCCGGGCCGTACAACGCCAACGTGCTGCGCACCGCGGCCGAGCTGATGGCCCGGCTGCAGGCCGACGGGGTCGAGCCCCGGCTGTACGTCGCCGGCCGCAAGGGCGGCGCCTACTACCGCTTCCGGCGCCGCGAGATGGCGGACAGCTGGACCGGGTTCGCCGACCAGCCCGACTACGACAACGCCAAGCAGGTGGCCGACACCATGCTCCGGGCGTTCCTCGACCACGAGGTCGACGAGCTGCACATGGTCTTCACCGACTACGTGACGGCCGTGACCCAGCGGGCCGAGGCCAGGCGGATCATCCCCCTGGTGGTGGAGGAGACCTCCGAGCGGCCGCCGCAGCCCATCCCCCTGTACATCTACGAGCCGAACGCCCAGGCGGTGCTGGACGCCCTGCTGCCCCGCTACCTGGCGGCCAGGGTCTTCACGGCCATGCTGGACGCGACCGCCTCCGAGCACGCGGCCAGGCGCCGGGCGATGAAAGCCGCCACCGACAACGCCTCCGACCTGATCGAGGACCTGACCCGCCAGTACAACCAGGCCAGGCAGGCCGAGATCACCCAGGAGATCATGGAGATCGTCGGGGGCGCTGAAGCCCTCCAGACAAGCAGGAGCTGAGACGACATGGCCACGGTCGCATACGAGCGGGACCCCAGCCGCGGCACCGGCGGCACCGGGCGGGTCGTCCGGATCATCGGCCCGGTGGTGGACGTCGAGTTCGCCCCCGACGAGCTGCCGGCGATCCAGAACGCCCTGACCGTCGAGCGGACCCTCGACAACGAGAGCACCACCATCACCTGCGAGGTCGCCCAGCACATCGGCGAGTCGATGGTGCGGGCGATCGCCATGTCGCCGACCGACGGCCTGGTCAGGGGGGCGCCGGTGACCGACACCGGCTCGTCGATGACCATGCCGGTGGGCGAGCAGACCCTCGGGCACGTGTTCAACGTGCTCGGCCAGGCCCTCGACGACCCCGACTTCGAGGCCGAGCTGCGCTGGCCGATCCACCGCCACGCGCCCAGCTTCGACCAGCTGGAGTCCAGGACCGAGATGTTCGAGACCGGCATCAAGGTGATCGACCTGCTCGAGCCGTACGTGCGGGGCGGCAAGATCGGCATGTTCGGCGGCGCCGGGGTCGGCAAGACGGTGGTCATCCAGGAGATGATCTACCGGGTGGCCGAGGAGCACTCGGGAGTGTCGGT